>NZ_CP107020.1:1293846-1617308 GCF_025725725.1 Brachybacterium huguangmaarense | reverse complement strand
CGCGAGGTCGGGCTCCTCGGGCAGTACCGGATCGGGGCACAGCAGGCCGCTGCCGAGGTCGGCGACGAGCGGCGTCCCGCGCTCGTCGCACAGGGCGCGCAGGGCGGCGACGGGGACCTCGGACGTGAAGCCGGAGATGCGGTAGTTGCTCGCGTGGATCTTGAGCACGCAGCCCGTGTCGGCGCCGAGGGCGTCGGCGTAGTCGTCGGGATGCGTGCGGTTGGTGGTGCCGACCTCGCGTACACGCGCACCCGTGGAGGCGATCAGGTCGGGCAGGCGGAAGCCGGCACCGATCTCGATCATCTCGCCGCGGCTGAGCACGACCTCGCGCCCGGCGGCGAGGACGGTCACGGCGAGCAGCAGGGCGGCGGCGCCGTTGTTGACGACGAGGGCGTCCTCGGCCTCGGGACACGCCGCGAGCAGGGCCGCGCGGGCGCCGGCGCCGCGGCGGCTGCGGGTCCCGCTGCCCAGGTCGAACTCGACGTCGGCGTAGCCGGCGGCGTCGGCGAGGGCACGGCGGGCCGCCTCCGAGAGGGGGGCGCGTCCGAGGTTCGTGTGCACGATGACGCCGGTCGCGTTGAGCACGGGCCGCAGGGACGAGGGCGTGCGCGAGCCGAGGGCCGCGAGCACGCGGGCCTCGACCTCCTCGGGGGCGAGGCGACCGCTGCGGGCCTCGTCCTGGACGGCGCGGACCACGCCGCGCACGACCCGCTCGCTCATGGCGGCTGCCGCCGCGCGCACGGCGGGCAGCGCGAGCAGGCGGTCGGTGCGCGGGATCAGGCGACGGGGATCGGTGCCGGCGGCGTCGCGCGCAGCGCGGTCGCGCGCAGCGCGGTCGGGCGCGCCATCATCGGGCGCGCCACGATCGAGGACGGCACGGTCGGGGTGCTCGGTGCCGTGGGTCTCCGGGGCCGTCACGGTCCTCCTCCGGCGGGCGCGGAGGGGCGCCCGGGGTCTCGCGGGTCGGGCTCTCCGCGAGGGGCGGGGCAGGCGCCGCGGCAGGTCGCCGGCGCACGGAGCCGCCCTGCGGGAGCGGTGGCTGGCGGAGACGGACGGGAATCGAACCCGCCAGACCGAGATGCTCGGTCTCACCGGTTTTGAAGACCGGGGGGCCCACCAGGACCCGGACGCCTCCACGGCGAACCTACCACCCGTACGATCGAAAGCATGACCCAGAGCCCTCGTTCCCCGTCCCTCCCCGGCACCGCCGGCGCCGTCGATGCTGCCGCCTCTCCCGCTCCTCCCGTGCGCCTGACGACGATGGCCCACGGCGGGGGCTGTGCGTGCAAGATCCCGCCGGGCGAGCTCGAGGAGGCGGTCGCGGCCCTGGCCGGGCAGCGCTCCGAGACGGTCATCGTCGGCCTCGACGACGGCGACGACGCCGCCGCGGTCCGGGTGCGGGACAATCTCGCGGTGCTCTCGACCGCCGACTTCTTCACCCCGGTCGTCGACGATGCGTTCGACTGGGGGCGGATCGCCGCGGCCAACGCCCTCTCGGACGTGTACGCGATGGGCGGCACGCCGATCGTCGCCATCAACCTCGTGGGCTGGCCGCGCGACGTGCTGCCCTACGAGCTCCTGCGCGAGGTGCTCCGCGGCGGCCTGGCCGTCGCCGAGCAGGCGGGCTGTCCCGTGATCGGCGGGCACAGCGTGGACGATCCCGAGCCCAAGTACGGGATGGCGGTCACCGGCACCGCGCGGCCGGACCGCCTGCTGCGCAACGACGCCGCCGAGGCGGGCCTGCCGCTCACGCTCACCAAGCCGATCGGGGTGGGGCTGCTCAACAACCGTCACAAGGTGACGGGCGAGGTGTTCGCCGAGGCGATCGCGACGATGACGGCGCTCAACGTCGAGGCGTCCCAGGCGGCGCTCGCGGCCGGGGCCCGGGCGGCGACCGACGTGACCGGTTTCGGGCTGCTCGGGCACCTGCACAAGATGATGCGGGCCTCGGGGGTCGCCGCGACGATCGACCGCTCGGCGGTGCCGCTCGTCGAGGGCGCCGCCGAGGCGCTGCGCGACGGCTACATCTCCGGCGGCACGCGTCGCAACCTGGACTGGGTGCGCCCCCAGGTGCGGTCCGGGCGGGGCGTGACGGAGGAGGATCTGCTGCTGCTCGCCGACGCGCAGACCTCCGGCGGCCTGCTGGTCGTGGGCGAGGTGCCCGGATATCCCGTGATCGGCGAGACGACCGCCCCCCTCGACGAGGCACCCGCCGGCAGCGTGACGATCCGCTGAGGGGCCGCGCCACAGCCGTGGCCCGCGTCAGCCGGCGGTCGTGATCGAGTCGTCCGTGATGCCCCGGGCGCGGCGGGCGGCGAGGCGCGCCTTCTGCGGCTCGACCACGCGGCGGGGATCCTTGACGGACTCGCGCCCGGCCTCGAGCACACCGAACCGGGTCAGGGCCGAGGCGGCGACCAGGGCAGCGCCGCTCGCGGCGGCGATCCAGCGGTGGCGGCCGCCGAGCAGGGCGCCGATGCCGCCCGCGACGGCGAGGCGCTCGGCCCACGCGAGCTTCGCGCCCGCGGGCCCCTCCTCGAGCGGCTCGGCCTCGAGCGGATGCATCTGCGCCTTCGTGTAGTGCATGCCGGCGAGGTCCCCGGCGACGCCCGCGACGGCGAGCGCGCGGGCCGGTCCGATCTCGGCCGTCGGCGTCAGCACGAGCTGCATGCCGCTCGCGGCCATCGTCGCCGACGAGCCGAAGACGAAGGCCAGCCCGTGGCGGGACGCGTTCCAGGTGGGCACGGCCGTGTCGCCGAGCAGCACCGCCGTGTAGGTGGCCAGGGGCGCTCCGAGCGCGGCGGCGCCGAAGGCGGCGGGCGTCTCGACCGCCCGCAGGACCCGGCGCAGCGGACCCAGCGGCAGCCTCTCGCCGAGCAGGCGGTCGATCTCCGCGGCCCCGGCCACCCCGGAGGCGGTCGCGAAGGTCGACAGGATCCAGGTGCCCACGCTCATCGGGGAAGTCGGCTTGACCACGCGCATCATGTGGAGGAAGCGCTCGGGACGGCCGAGGTCCTCGATCAGGGCGGCGGTGCCCACGAGCACGCCTCCCAGGGCGGTCAGGCGGGCGTTGCGCCGCATGGCCGTGCGCCCGGTCAGGCGGGCGCCGGCCCCGAGCAGGCTCGAGGCCCCGGCGAGGCCGCCGACGAACAGGTAGACCGCGATGGGCGACTCCCAGGGCGGCGCCTTGACGATCGGCCTGCCGTAGTACGACGTGAACTCGACGTCGTCGACCATGAACATCTCGCGGGAGCCGTCGCCCGTGCCGGGCTCCTGGCGCCGACGGGGGGGTCTGCTGCGGCGGCGACGCCGGCGGGGCGGCTCGTCCGGGCGGTAGGCGTCGAACTCGGAGAGGGTCACGAACGGGCTCCCAGGAAGGCGAGGGTGGTGGCCGCGAGCATGCCCGCGCCGGCGAGGGCGGCGCGCTTCCACATGTGCGGCAGGTCGGCGGTCGGCACCTGCGGGTCGGGCGGCAGCCCGTACACCTCGGGCTCGTCGAGCAGCAGGAACACCGAGCCCGTGCCGCCCACCCCGTCGCGCGGGTTGGCGCCGTACAGCCGCGCCTCGGTCATGCCCTGGGCGTGCAGCTGGAGCACGCGGTCCTGGGCCTTGGTGACCATGTCCTCGCGGCCGCCGAAGGAGATCGACGTGGTCGGGCACGCCTTGGCGCAGGCGGGCGTCTCGTCGTGCACGAGGCGGTCGTAGCACAGGGTGCACTTGTTGGCGGTGCCCTTGTTGGGCACGTCCTGCTCGACGCGACCGCGGTCGCCCTTGGGCGCGACGGTGCCGTCGTCCCGGCGCTCGATCACGCCGAAGGGGCAGGCGCCCACGCAGGTCCCGCAGCCGTTGCACACGTCGGCCTGGACCACGACGGTGCCGAACTCGGTGCGGAACAGGGCGCCCGTGGGGCATGCGTCGAGGCAGCCGGCGTGCGTGCAGTGCTTGCACACGTCCGAGGACATGAGCCAGCGGAACTCGGGGGTGTCCGGCGGGGTGCGGTCGGCGCGGGAGAGGTCCTCGTCGGGCCGCCCGCCGGGGGCCGACGCGCCCGTGCGCGGGCCGATCGTCGGCATGCCGAGGGACACCAGCGCGCGTCCGGACTCCCGGGCCTCCGCGATGCGGTCGGCGCCCTGCTCGACGAAGGCCACGTGGCGCCACGTGTTGGCCCCGAGCGCTCCGGTGTTGTCGAAGGACGAGCCCAGGATCTCCAGGGTGCCGTCCTGCGGGTTGTGGTTCCACTCCTTGCACGCCACCTCGCAGGCCTTGCAGCCGATGCAGATCGAAGTGTCGGTGAAGAAGCCCTTGCGGTCGTGGGTGTGGCCCCATCCCGCGTCGGCGGCGGGGTCCTCCTCCGGTCCCGAGAGCAGTCCCATCAGCTCTCCTCCGTCCGTCGTTCGTCGTGCGCGGTGCCGGAGGGGCCCTCGACGTGCTCGGCGTGCGGCTCGGGCAGGTCGAAGCTCGTGGCGATGTCCTCGCCCGTCGCGAGGTCCACGTCGTGGGCGCGGGTCCCCTCCGGGAAGTCCTCGGTCGTGTCCCGCTCATCGCCCGTGACGGGCGACACCCCGGCCCGACGCTGATAGTCGGCGACCAGGTCGAGCAGGGCCCGGCCGCGCGGGCGGCGCCCCGGGACCACCGCGCACGCGGTCACCTTGGAGTTCTGGATCTGGGTGTTCGCGTCGAGGTTGAGCCCGATCAGGTCGTTGACGCTGTCGCCCTCGACGACCGCGTGGGAGCCCCGTGCCCAGTGGTACGGGATCCCGATCTGGTGGACCGTGCGACCGGCCATCCGGATCGGGCGGAACCGTTCGGTCACGAGCACCTTCGCCTCGATCGCCGAGCGCGCCGAGATCACCGTCGCCCAGCCGTACGGCTCGAGCCCGACCTCCTCGGCGAGCTGCGGGGAGACCTCGATGAACAGCTCCGGCTGGAGCTCGGCGAGGTAGGGCAGCCAGCGGCTCATGCCGCCCGCCGTGTGGTGCTCGGTGACCCGGTAGGTCGAGAAGTAGTACGGATAGACGCTCGACCCCGCGCCCGTGACGCCCGGGGAGTTCATGTTGTCCCGGGTCTGGAACACGACGCGGGTGGGGTTGCTCTGCTGGTCGTAGAGCGGGTTGGGGATGGCGGACTCGACCGGCTCGTAGTGCGTCGGCAGCGGGCCGTCGACCATGCCGGTGGGGGCGAACAGCCAGCCTCGCCCGTCGGCCTGCATGATGAAGGCGTCGTTCCCCGCGAGCGCCGCAGGGCCGCCCGCGGCAGGATCCCCGGGGTCGTGCGGATCCTTGCCGACGGGGAAGTCCGGGACGTCCTTGCCGGTCCAGGTCTTGGCCTCGGCGTCCCACCACACGTACTTCTTGCGCTCGCTCCACGGCGTGCCGTCGAGGTCGGCGGAGGCGCGGTTGTACAGGATCCGGCGGTTGGCAGGCCAGGCCCACGCCCATTCGGCCGCGGTCACGTCCTGCTCCCGGCCGGGCTTACGGCGCGCGGCCTGGTTGACGCCGTCCTTGTAGACGCCCGCGTAGATCCAGCAGCCGCCGGCGGTCGAGCCGTCGGCCTTCATCTCGGCGAACGCCGAGAGCGGTCGACCCGTGTCGGGTCCCTTCGTCACGTAGCCGTTGATCTCCTTGAGCACGGACTCGGCGTCCACCTCACCGTGCTCGTCGGTCGGGTAGTCCCAGGTCAGGTCGAGCAGCGGACGATCGCGCGGGTCGGTCGAATCCTGGAGCTTCTCGCGGATCCGGCAGCCGAGGTCGTAGAAGAAGTCGAGCTCGCTCTGGCAGTCGCCCGGGGGGTTGACGGCCTTCTCGCGCCACTGGACCATGCGCTGGGTCTGGGTGAAGGAGCCGGCCTTCTCGGTGTGGTTGGCCGCGGGGAGGAAGAAGACCTCGGTGCCGATGTCCTCGGTCACGAGCTCGCCCGTCTCGATCTCGGGCCCCTCCTTCCACCACGTCGCCGACTCGATCATGGAGAAGTCGCGCACGACCAGCCACTTCAGGTGCGACATGCCCAGGCGCTGCATGCGTCCGTTCGCCGAGCCCACCGCGGGGTTCTGGCCCATCAGCAGGTATCCCTCGACCTCGTCGGCGAACATGCCCATCAGGGTCTGGTAGGTGCCGTGCGGACCGCTCAGCCGGGGCAGGTAGTCGTACGCCCAGTCGTTGTCCTTGGTCGCGGCCTCGCCCCACCACGCCTTGAGCAGGTTGACGGCATAGGTCTCGGAGTTGGCCCAGAAGCCCTTCTGCTGCTTGCTCCCGACGGCGTCCACGTACTGCTCGAAGGTGTCGTGGGAGCCCACCTTCGGCATGGGCAGGTAGCCGGGCAGGAGATTGAAGAGCGTGGGGATGTCCGTGGACCCCTGGATGGTCGCGTGGCCGCGCAGCGCCATGATGCCGCCGCCGGGGCGGCCGACGTTGCCCAGCAGCAGCTGGAGGATCGCGGCGGTGCGGATGAACTGCGCCCCGCCGACGTGCTGGGTCCAGCCCACCGCGTAGGCGAAGCACGTGGTCCGTTCGCGTCCCGAGTTCTCGGTGATCGACCGCGCGAGGTACTCGAAGTCGGCGCGCGAGATCCCGCACGTCTCCTCGACCATCTCCGGGGTGTAGCGCGCATAGTGGCGCTTCAGGACCTGGAAGACGGTGTGCGGATGCTGGAGCGTCTCGTCGCGCGCGGGCTCGCCGTGCTCGAGCGGCGGACCGCCGCTGCCGAAGGCGTCCCCCGCGCTCGTCCCGCCCGAGGTCGAGTCGGAGGCGTCGTCCCCGTGCTGTCGGGACGGGTCATGGACGTGCTCGGCCCCGTCACCCTCCGGGGCCTTGTACGCCCAGCTCGAGGGGTCGTAGGCGCCCGTCTCGGGGTCGAAGCCCGAGAACAGCCCCTCGAGGTCCTCGGTGTCCAGGAAATCGTCGGAGATGATCGTGGACGCGTTGGTGAACGCCGAGACGTACTCGTGGAACCACAGGTCACGGCTCAGCACGTAATTGATGACGGCGCCGAGCAGCACGACGTCCGAGCCGGCGCGGATGGGGATGTGCTTGTCGGCGTTGGCCGAGGTGCGCGAGAAGCGCGGGTCGATGTGGATGACGCGCGCACCGCGCGACCGGGCCTCCATCACCCACTGGAACCCGACCGGGTGCGCCTCGGCCATGTTCGAGCCCTCGATGACGATGCAATCCGCGTTGGCCATGTCCTGGAGGGACTGGGTGGCGCCGCCGCGGCCGAACGAGGCTCCCAGACTGGGAACCGTCGCGGAGTGTCATATGCGGGCCTGGTTCTCCATCTGGATGGCCCCGCTCGCCGTGAAGAGCTTCTTGGCGAGGTAGTTCTCCTCGTTGTCGATGGTCGCGCCGCCGAGGCTCGCGATGCCCATCGTGCGGTGGAGCGGTCGTCCCTGGTCGTCGGCGTCCTGCCAGGTGCGGCGGCGGGAGGCGAGGAAGCGGTCGGCGATCATGTCGATCGCCGTGTCGCGGTCGAGGTCGGTCCAGTCGCTCGCGTAGGGCGCCCGGTACCGGACCGTGGTGATGCGGCGCGGGGAGTTGACGAGCTGCTCGCTCGCCGAGCCCTTGGGGCACAGCCGCCCCCGCGAGACCGGGGAGTCGGGGTCGCCCTCGATCTGGATGACCTTGTCGTCCTTGGCGTACACGAGCTGGCCGCAGCCGACGGCGCAGTACGGGCACACGCTGCGGGCGACGGTGTCGGCGCTCGCGGTGCGCGGCGCGGTCTCCCGCGTCCGCTCGGAGGTGACCGCGCTCCCCCGCCCGAGCGGGTCCCCGGAGCGCAGCTGCCGGACCACCGGCCACTGGAGGAAACTCATGCGCGCCATGTGCCGACCCTACCATCGAGGACGCGTCGGTGCGGTCCGGGAAAGAGGCTCTCACCTGGGCCGATGCCTCGACGGCGACCCCAATAACGTCCTGTGGGCATTGCGAAAATGCGGACCGCGGTCAGCGAGCGGCTTCGGGGTCCTCGTCGCGGATCTGCTCGTGGTGACGGATCACCTCGGTCACGATGAAGCGCAGGAAGCGCTCGGCGAACACGGGATCCAGGCCCGACTCGACGGCGAGGGAGCGCAGGCGCGCGATTTGCTGGCGCTCCCGCGCGGGATCGGCGGGCGGGAGGTCGTGCTCGGCCTTGAGGCGGCCCACCCGCTGGGTGTGCCGGAACCGCTCGGCGAGCAGGTTGACCAGGGCCGCGTCGATGTTGTCGATGCTCGCGCGCTCCTCGCCGAGCATGGCCATGGCCCGCGCGGCATCGTGCTCGGAGCGCCCCTCTCCCCGAGGTGCCGGGGTGGCCGTCATGCCGAGCGGGCCGAGCGCTCGGCCTCGGTCTGGGTGAGCATGAGCGGGGCGCGCCCGGTCGTCACGACGCCCTCGGTGATGACGACCTTGGCGATGTCGTCGCGCGAGGGCAGGTCGAACATGACCGGCTGCAGGATCTCCTCGAGGATCGCGCGCAGGCCGCGGGCGCCGGTGCCGCGCTCGATGGCGCGGTCGGCGATCGCCTCGAGGGCGGAGCGCTCGAAGTCGAGTTCGGCGCCGTCGAGGGCGAACATCTTGCGGTACTGCTTGACGAGCGCGTTGCGGGGCTCGGTGAGGATCTGCACGAGCGCGGCGCGGTCGAGGCTGCTGACGCTCGTGAGCACGGGCAGGCGACCGACGAACTCGGGGATCAGACCGAACTTCAGGAGGTCCTCGGGCAGGATCTTGGCGTAGATCTCCGCCTCCTCGAGCGGCGTGTGCAGCTCGGCCCCGAAGCCGATGCCGCGCTTGCCGATGCGCCCGCCGATGATGTCCTCGATGCCCGCGAAGGCGCCGGCCACGATGAACAGCACGTTCGTCGTGTCGATCTGGATGAACTCCTGATGCGGATGCTTGCGGCCGCCCTGGGGCGGCACCGCCGCGACGGTGCCCTCGAGGATCTTCAGCAGGGCCTGCTGGACGCCTTCGCCCGACACGTCGCGCGTGATCGAGGGGTTCTCGGCCTTGCGCCCGATCTTGTCGACCTCGTCGATGTAGATGATGCCCTGCTGCGCGCGCTCGACGTCGTAGTCCGCGGCCTGCAGGAGCTTGAGCAGGATGTTCTCGACGTCCTCGCCGACGTAGCCGGCCTCGGTGAGCGCGGTCGCGTCGGCCATCGCGAAGGGCACGTTGAGCAGCTTGGCGAGGGTCTGGGCGAGGTACGTCTTGCCGCAGCCGGTGGGGCCGACGAGCAGGACGTTGGACTTGGCGACCTCGATATCGCCCTCGCCGTCCGCCTCGGAGGCGGGGGCCGGGTTCTGGCCGCTCAGCTTGTCCGCGGCGCTGCGGGCGGGCGCCGGCGGCGCCTGCTGCGAGCGCGTGCGCTTGTAGTGGTTGTAGACCGCGACCGCGAGGGCGCGCTTCGCGGGCTCCTGGCCCACCACGTACTCCTCGAGGAAGGCGAAGATCTCCTGCGGGGTGGGCAGCGGTGCCTGCTGCTCAGGAGCGGGCTGGGCCGCCTCGATCTCCTCCGCGATGATCTCGTTGCACAGCTCGATGCACTCTTCGCAGATGTACACCCCGGGGCCGGAGATGAGACGTTCCACCTGCTTCTGCGACTTGCCGCAGAAGGAGCACTTGAACACGTCGGCTCCATCGCTCGTGCGCGCCATGCTCGTCCTTTCGGGTCGGGGCGGGACCGCCGGTGCGGCCGGGCGCCGCGGATCTCAACCTACCCCAGGTGCCCGGACGGGCCGGGACGCGCGCCGCGGAGGCGGGACGGTCCCGGCCCGTGCGGACCGGGGCTCGGCGGGAGGCGGGCCGGGCCCGGCCGGGCCGGCCCACCTCCCTGTTGGGATCAGCGCTGGATCTTGGGACGGGTGTCCTTGCGGGAGGCGAGGACCTGGTCGACCAGGCCGTAGTCGAGCGCGCCCTGGGCGGTGAGGATCTTGTCGCGCTCGATGTCGCGGCTGACCTCCTCCTTGGAGCGTCCGGAGTGGCGGGCCAGGGTGTCCTCGAGCCACTCGCGCATGCGGAGGATCTCGTTGGCCTGGATCTCGATGTCCGAGGCCTGGCCGCCGCCGCCCTCGCCGCCCATCGCGGGCTGGTGGATGAGGATGCGGGCGTTGGGCAGCGCCAGGCGCTTGCCCGCCGTGCCGGCCGCGAGCAGGACCGCCGCCGCGGAGGCCGCCTGGCCCAGGCACACGGTCGTGATGTCGGGCTTGATGTACTGCATCGTGTCGTAGATGGCGGTGAGCGCCGTGAACGAGCCGCCGGGGCTGTTGATGTACATCGTGATGTCGCGGTCGGGGTCCTGGGACTCGAGCACGAGCAGCTGCGCCATGACGTCGTCGGCCGAGGCGTCGTCGACCTGCACGCCGAGGAAGATGATGCGGTCCTCGAACAGCTTGGTGTAGGGGTCCTGGCGCTTGAAGCCGTAGGCGGTGCGCTCCTCGTACTGGGGCAGCACGTAGCGGGAGGTGGGCATGGGGCCCGCCTGGGCCACCGGCATGCCCGTGTACGAGCGGGAATCGAAGGTCACGAAGTGCTCCTTGGGGTCTGTGGTGTCGTGGGGGCGGAGGGCGATCAGCGCTCGGTGCTGCCGGTCGGCCCGCTCTCGGTGCCGCCGCCGCCCGTGACGTCCCCGGCGCGGGTGACGATCTTGTCGATGAAGCCGTACTCGAGGGCCTCGGGCGCCGTGAACCAGTGGTCGCGGTCGCCGTCGGCGATGATCTGCTCGACGCTCTTGCCGGTCTGCTCGGCGGTGAGCTCGGCCATCTGCCGCTTCATGGAGAGGATGAGGTCCGCCTGGATCTTGATCTCCGACGCGGTGCCGCCGAGGCCGCCGAGGGGCTGGTGCATGAGCACGCGGGTCATCGGCGTCGCGTAGCGCTTGCCCTTGGCGCCCGAGGACAGCAGGAACTGGCCCATCGAGGCGGCCATGCCCATCGCGACCGTCACGACATCCGGCTGGATGTACTGCATCGTGTCGTAGATGGCCATGCCGGCCGTGATCGAGCCGCCGGGGCTGTTGATGTAGAGGTAGATGTCCTTCTCGGGGTCCTCCGCGGCGAGCAGCAGCAGCTTGGCGCAGATGGCGTTGGCGTTGTCGTCACGCACGTCGCTGCCGAGCCACACGATGCGCTCGCGCAGGAGGCGCTGGTAGACGTTGTCGTCGAGCCCCATCAGGGAGTCGCCCTGGGCGTTGCGGGGCTGGAGGTTCTGCGAGGTCACTTCGGTGGTCTCCTTTACGGCCATGGCTCTCGATGTGCACGACTCTAGGTGGTCGGCCCGACACTCGTGCCGCCTGTTCGCCGCGGGCGCACTGCGGCGGGCATGCCTCCGCGGCGGCGCGCCCACGAGGGCGGCTGCCGCCTCGGCGGTGACGGCCCGCGCCCGAGCCGCGACGCCGGAGCACCGAGCGTCACCTCACGACACCTCTCGGGGCGTCCATGTGCCGTGGGCCGCCGCTCGGCCTGGTCGACAGGGCCCCTGTCGGCGCCCGGACGTGCACGGATGTGGCGCCCGCCACAGCGCGAAGGTAAACGCGACGCCGCTCGACGGCCCTGCGCGCGGCCGTTGTCAAAGAACTGGTCAAGAGCCCTCCCCGGCCTCCTCAAACGGGTTCCGGCGCCCCAGGGCCCCTCCTACGGTTGATCACGCCGACGAAACGGGAAGGGCCTGCGGGCGACCCTCGGATCGACGGACGAGAAGAAACAGCGACAGTCCCCGGATCGCCCTAGTGTCGGCGTCGGAGGACCGGAAGGAACGCACGCTCACTATGGCTATCACCAACACGCACCGCGCCGCCGGCCGCGCGGTCACCCCCCTCAACCCGAGCCTCGCCCTCAAGGGCGCCGGCGGCGCCGCCGTCCTCGGCTCCGTGGTCCTCGGCTCGTTCGCCACCGCCCAGGCGGCGCCCGCGAACGCCGCTCCCGCCACCCCGAAGGCCGCCGTGTCGGCCGCCCCCGCCGCTCAGGCGATCGCCGCGCTGCCGGCCCCCCAGCTCGTGAACCCCACGGCCGCCATCTCCTCCGGCGCGACCCTGTTCCGCGGCTCGGTCGGCGATCGCGTCGAGGATCTGCAGTCCGCGCTCAACGCCCGTGGCGCGAACCTCGCGGTCGACGGCAAGTTCGGCCCCCGCACCCACTCCGCGGTGATCGACTTCCAGCAGGACAACGGCCTCCAGGTCGACGGCCGCGTCGGCCCCGAGACCCGCGGCGCCCTCAACGGCGTGTCGGCCTCCAACGGGACCTCGCGCTCCGGCTCGAGCTCCAGCGACTCGGGCAACTCCAGCTCGATCCTGTCGGCCGCCCGTTCGCAGATCGGCGTCGGCTACAGCTGGGGCGCCTCGCGTCCGGGCTCCGGCTTCGACTGCTCGGGCCTGACCAAGTACGCCTACGCTCAGGCGGGCATCTCGCTCCCCCACAGCTCGAGCGCGCAGGCCAACGGCGGTCGCAGCATCTCCAAGTCCAGCGCGCAGCCGGGCGACCTCGTCGTCTGGTCCGGCCACATCGGCATCTACGCCGGTGGCAACAAGGTCGTGGACGCGGGCTCCTCGAAGGGCTCCGTCTCCGAGCGCACGATCTGGGGCAGCCCCCGCTTCGTCACCTACCGCTGATCGCGCCTCGCGCGCTGTCGCTGGGAGAGCCCCGGTCCGCTTCGGCGGACCGGGGCTCTTCGCTGTCCGAGGGGAGCCGGCCGGGCGGGCTCTTCTCTCGCCCCCGCACAGTGCTCCTTCCCTCGCGCCACTCCCTTTCCCCCGCACGCCGCTCTTCCCAGAGCTTCCCTCGGCCTCGACCCCCTGCGGCAGGCGCTCCCAGGCGCCCCTTGAGCTCGGCCGCAACCCCTGCGGCACGCGCTCCCATGCTCCCCGTGACCTCGGCCGCGACCCCCTGCGGCACGCGCTCCCAGGCACTCTGCGATCCCGCTTCACCTCGCACAGCATCGAGATCGCCTTTTCGGGCGGAGTTCTCGCCGAATTCCACCCGAAAAGGCGATCTCGATGAGGAGCACTCCCCCGCGGCCCCACCGGGTACCGCGATCTCGCTCCGGGAGACGTCCCTGCCGCGCGCTGCGACGGCCGCCGAGGGTGCATGAGCTGACGGGCACGGGTCCCCCACGATGCTGCGACGCTGTGCGAGCACATCCGAGAGCTCGATGCGAGCCTCGAGCGGACCGAGGGCGTCGCGAGCACGCGGCATCGACAGACACGCCCCCGACGGAGGGGACGCCGTTCCGCCCCCGAGGGCGCCGCGAGCACGCCGCATCGGCGGAGGCGCCTCCGACGGACGGCCGGCGCGAGCGCGCAGACGAACGGGCCACCGTCCTCGAAGGACGGTGGCCCGTGGGTCGCCGCTCGGCGGCTGGTGCGAGGAGCGGTCGCTCCTCAGCGATCGGCGGCGATCAGGACTCGGTGGTCTCCGCGTCCGCGGCCGGCTTCTTGGCGGCGGGCTTGCGCGCCGGCGCCTTCTTGGCCGGAGCCTTCTTCGCAGGCGCCTTCTCGTCCGCGTCGGCGTCCTTTGCGGACGTCGTCTTCGCGGCCGTGGTCCGCTTGGCGGGAGCCTTCTTGGCCGGCGCCTTCGTGGCCGGGGCCTCCTCCGACGCTGCCGTGGCCTCGACGGTCTCCTCGGTCTCCGCGGCGGCGGCCGCGGTCGTCTTCGCCGGGGCCTTCTTCGCGGGAGCCTTCTTGGCGGCCGGCTTCTTGGCGGGAGCCTTCTTCTCGGCCGGCTCCGCCGACTCGTCCGCGGCACCCTCGTCGGCCGCGGCCGCCTTCTTGGCCGGCGCCTTCTTGGCGGCCGGCTTCTTGGCAGGAGCCTTCTTCGCGGGGGCCTTCTCCTCCTCGGCCTCCGTCGACCCGGCGTCGTCGGAGCCGCCGAGGCCCAGGTCGAGGACCTCGCCCTTCTCGTTCTTCACGGTGACGTCGGCCAGCGCCACGTCGAGCGCCTTCGCGCGCTGCGCCTCGCCGAAGACCGACTCGATCTGGCCGGACTGCGCGAGCATCTGGATGAACTGGTTGGGGTCCATGCCGTACGTGGCCGACAGCTGGGCCATGTAGTTCATGAGGTCCTCCTGGCCCACCTCGACCTCGCGGGTCTCGAGGATGGCGTCCAGCACGAACTGGGTGCGGATGGCGCGCTCGGTGTCCTCGCGGATCTCCTCGCCGTGGGGGTCACCCTCCGGCTTGCCCTCGTTCTGCAGGTGGGCGTTGATCTCCTCGGTGACCAGGCCCTCGGGGAGGGGGATGTCGAGGTCGCCGATGAGCTTCTCGAGGAACGCGTTGCGGGCCAGGGCTACGCGGTTGCCCTCGGCGTCGTGCTCGGCCTGCGTGCGCAGGTCCGCCTTGAGCTCCTCGATGGTGTCGAACTCCGAGGCCAGCTCGGCGAACTCGTCGTCGGCCTCGGGCAGCTCGCGCACCTTGACGGACTGGGCGGTGACGGTGATGTCGGCGTCCTCGCCCGCGTGGTCGCCGCCGGCGAGCTGCGAGGAGAACGTCGTCGTCTCGCCGGCCGAGAGGCCGATGAGGGCCTCGTCGAGGCCGTCGAGCATGTTGCCCTCGCCGATGCGGTAGGAGACGCCCTCGACGGTCTCGATCTCCTCGTCGCCGATCTTGGCGACCATGTCCAGGGACACGAAGTCGCCGTCGGCGGCGGGACGGTCCACGCCGACCAGGGTGCCGAAGCGCTCACGGAGCGCGTCGAGACGCACGTCCACGGCGTCGTCGTCGACCGCGGTCTCCTCGATCTCGACCTCGACGGCCGACAGATCGGGCAGCTCGATCTCGGGGCGCACGTCCTGCTCGACCACGAACACGAGGTCGCCCTCGTCGGAGCCGTCGAGCCCGGGGATGTCGGTGACCTCGACCTCGGGGCGGCCCACGGGACGCAGCTCGGCCTCGAGCGCGGCCTGCTGGTAGAAGTCCGGAAGCGCGTCGTTGACGGCCTCCTGCATGATCGTCGGACGGCCGAAGCGCTGCTCGATCAGGCGCGCCGGGACCTTGCCCTTGCGGAAGCCCGGGATCTGCACCTGGTCGGCGATCTTCTTCGTGGCCTGCTCGATGGCGGGCGTGAGCTCGGCGAACGGCACCTGGACGTTGAGCTTGACCCGGGTGGGGCTGAGCTTCTCGACGGCGGTCTTCACTGGCAGGTCTCCTGGTTGCACATCGGTGATGGGTTGTCTGGTTGTCGCTGGCCTCGCCGGGGCGCTTGCGGGGCGCCACCGCGGCTGCGAGTCGGGGTGACAGGATTTGAACCTGCGACCTCCCGCTCCCAAAGCGGGCGCTCTACCAAGCTGAGCTACACCCCGGAGGGCAACCCTCCCGAGCTTACCCGCTCATGCCAGCGCGCGCCCCAGCGGCCCGGGGCCCTGTGACCCGGCTCATCGGGCCTGCGGGGGTTCCTGGGCATGACGCGGGTGCGGTCATCTGGTTCAATAGTGCGACCTGCGTGTTCGCAGGCGACGCGGATGTAGCTCAATGGTAGAGCCTCAGTCTTCCAAACTGATCACGCGGGTTCGATTCCCGTCATCCGCTCGTGGTGGAGGGCCTCGACGGTGCGGCGACGAGCTTCGACGTCCGTCTGCCCCTCCGGCCCCCGTTCGACGGCGCCGGCCTGGCCGCGTGGTTCGCGGCCCGTGCGGTCCCCGGGGTCGAGCACGTCGACGGCACCGTCTGGACCCGTGCGGTGCGCTGCGCCCACGGCCCGGGCGTGCTGAGTGCCGATCTCGGCGACGTCACCGCCACCCGCCTCCCGGCCCGTCTGCACCTGGCCGATCCGCGTGACGAGCACGCCGCCGTCGGCCTCGTGCGCCGACTGCTGGACCTCGACGCCGACCCCTCCGCGATCGATGCGCACCTGGCCGGCTCGATGCCCGCCCTCGCCCCGCTCGTCGCCGCGCGACCGGGCGTGCGCCTCCCCGGCACCCCGAGCCTCGCCGAGGCCCTGCTGTGGGCCATCACGGGCCAGCAGATCTCGGCCGCGCACGCCCGCGACTTCCTCGTCGCCGCGACCGACCTGCTCCCCGAGGAGCTGCCGGTGCCGCTGCGCACGGAGCACGTGACGCGCCTTCCCGTCGACCCGGTCCGGGCGGCGGCCCACGCCGAGTCCTGGTACCGCGGCCCGGGGGCGCGCCGGCGCACGATCCAGACCGCCGTGCCCGCCGCCCCGCCGGAGACGGACGACGTCGACGCCCTCCGCGCCCGCCTCGTCTCGATGCCGGGCATCGGGCCCTGGACCGCCGAGTACGCCCTCCTGCGCGGTGTGGGCGCCCCGGACCTGAGCGCCCCGCGCGACGTGGCGCTGCTGAGCGCCGCGCGCGACCTCGGCATCGCCGACACCCACGAGTCCCTCGTCGCGGCCCTGCGCGCCGCCGCGCCGTGGCGCAGCTACGCGGTCATGCACCTGTGGCACCACGCCGCGGGGATGCCCCGGCCCTCCCGTCGTCGGGGGCCGACGGACCGCCGCTGACGGCCTCTCGGCGCCACGTCGGCATCGCACCGCCGCGCCCGCGGCTCCGCGACCGTGCCACCATGTGGTCATGTCCTTCGAGCCCGCCTCCCCCGCCGCCCCGACCCCGTCCGACACCGGCCGTTTCGACTTCCGGGTGGCCGCCCGGTACGCCGGGATGGAGTCCTCCCCGCTCAAGGACATCTTCGCCCTCGCCGCCCGGCCCGACCTGATCTCCTTCGCGGGCGGGATCCCCGACCCCGACCTCTTCGAGCTGGACGACGTGCGCGACTGCTACGACTGGGTCCTCACCCATTGCGGCCATCGGGCCCTCCAGTACGGCGTGAGCGAGGGCGAGGTGGAGCTGCGCGAGCAGGCCGCGCGTCGCCTGTCCCGCGACCTCGTCACCACGCCCGACCAGATCCGCGTGACGTCGGGCTCCCAGGAGGGCCTGTTCGTGGCCGCCGAGGCGATGCTCGAACCGGGCGACGTCGTGCTCGTCGAGTCGCCCACCTATCTCGCCGCGGTGCAGGTCTTCGCGGTGCACGGCGCGCGCATGGTGGGCGTCGAGACCGACGACGGCGGGGTGCTGCCGGACGCCCTCGAGGCCGCGATCCGCACCCACCACCCGAAGTTCGTCTACCTGATCCCGACCTTCCAGAACCCGACGGGCCGCACCATGGACCTCGCGCGCCGTCGCGCGGTCGCCGACGTGCTCGAGCGCACGGCGACCCCGCTCGTCGAGGACGACCCGTACGGGGAGCTGCGCTTCACGGGCGACGCGCACCCGCCGATCGCCTCCTTCGGGGCCATGTCCGCCCAGACCCTGCTCATGAAGTCCATGTCCAAGCTCATGAGCCCCGGGGTGCGGATCGGCTGGATCCGCACCGAGGGCGCCATCCTGGACACCCTCGCGGTCGCGAAGGCCGCCATCTCGATGCAGTCCTCGGTGGTCGACCAGCTCACCGTCGCGCGCTACCTCGAGACCAAGGACCTCGACGCCCACGTCGCGCACGTGTGCGCCGTGTACCGGGAGCGGCGCGACGCGATGGCCACGGCGATCGCGGCGGTGCTGCCCGCCGCGGCCCACGTGACCCGTCCCGAGGGCGGCATGTTCCTGTGGGCCTCGCTCGGCCCGGCCTACGACGCGCAGGCCATGCTCGCCGACGCGGTCGCCGCCGGCGTGGCCTACCTGCCCGGCTGGTCGTTCTTCGCCGAGGACGCCGACCATTCGACCATGCGCCTGTCGTACGTGACGCACTCCCCCGCCGTCATCGCCGACGGGATCGACCGCCTGGGCCACGTGATCGCCGCGCACGGCTGAGCCGCCTCATGCGCCGGCCCCGGCCGGCTCAGGCCGGGGCGTCCCAGCGCAGGGTCACCCGGAAGCCCTCGCGCCGCCGCGTGCGCAGGCCGGGGAGCACCCGCTCGCCCCGGCGCCTCATGGCGGCGAGGCTCAGCTCGGCCTCGCGTACGGGCATCTGCGGCCCCTCCTGATCGCGTGTCGGGCCGCGCACCGCGCGGGGGTGGCTCACGAAGCCCATGAGCGGGTTCGTGAGCACGTTGCCGAGGTCCCACAGCCCGTCGACGAGCCCCGCCGGCCGGGTCAGCGTGACCGCGAGGAGGCGTCCGCCGGGGCGCAGCAGCTCTCGCGCCCGCTCCAGCGCGGGCTCGAGATCCATGTGGTGCAGCGAGGCGATCATGGTGACGGCGTCGAAGGGGCCCGCGACGTGCTCGGGGCACGGAGCGCCCCCGTCGTGTCCGCGGTCGTGCGCGAGGAAGTCCGCGTGCCGGATCCTCACCCCCGGGTCACCGGCGTGCCGCGACGCCGCGAGAGCGGCCATGGCCGGATCGGTGTCGATCCCCTCGACCATGGCCACCCGGGTGCGCAGGGCCGCGACGAGGCCTCCGCGCCCGCAGCCGACGTCGAGCACCCGTTCGGCGCGGGGCGGGAGGTTCGCCAGCACCCAGCGATGGAAGTGCTCGTTGTGGTCCCAGGGGTGCCGCGCGTTCAGCCGTGCCAGCGAGCGGCCTGCGGCGAGCACGACGGGGGCCGCGGTGGTCCTGATGTCCGTGGGCCCATGGTGCCCGAGACCCCGTCAGCCCCGCAGCTTCGCGAGCCGGCTGACGACGCCGAGCACGAGGACGACGGCGCCGAGCCCCGTGAGCACGAGGCCGGTCTCGAGCCCGAACGCGAGACCGACCGCGATCGCGCCCACGAGGACGAGCGCGAGGAGCAGGGCGTCGATCTGCCACGCGATCATCATGAGCACGACCGGATCGCCCTGGGGAGTCGGCATCGGCATCGTCAGGCGCAGCGGGAGCGGCCCCTTCGCGGCATCGCGCAGACGGTCGAGCACGACGATCGGCACGGCCAGCAGCGGGAGGCCGAGCGCGCCGGGGTCGCCGCCGCCGAGGACCGCGGCGACCCCGCCGAGCGCGACGCACAGCTCGAGCACGAGCAGGGGGCCGAGGGCGTGCAGCACGACCTGGTGCTCGGCCCGCTGGCCGAAGAGGGCGGGGGCGCCGAGGGTCTGCACGCCGTGGCGCATGCCGTCCACGAACGAGCTCGACGCGAGCCAGAGCGCGAGGGCTCCCGCGACCACGACCCCGCCCTCGACGGGACCCGTGAGCAGCGGGGAGAGGGTGAGCACGGCGCCCGCCCCGATCGCGGCGAGCAGGCCGAGGACCGTGCGCTCGGGCGTGCGTGCGAGGGCGACGAGGTCCCGAAGCAGATAGAGGAGGACCGGCGCCACGGGACGGGCGCCGCGCCGCCGCACCGCGCCGAGGCGGCGCCCCGTCGTGGGCAGGGCGCGGAAGGTGCCGGCGGCGCCCGCGAGGTCGCCGCTCGTCGCCACGAGCGACGCGCTCTCCGAGCGTGCCGCCTGCTCGGCCAGAACCCTGCCGCGCAGCCGGTCGAGGCACGGCACGCACCCGAGCACGAGCACGACCCCGGCCGCGACCAGCAGGCACGCCCACAGCACCGAGCCGTGCGGGGCGAGCGCGGCGCCCGGGCCCGGGGCGCTGCCGCCTGCGGGGATCGCGGCGACGACGGCCCCGGCGAGGGCGAGCACGAGCGCGGCAGCCCGGCGGCCGAACGGCTCCGCGATCTCCCCGAACAGCCACGCGCAGCCGGCGACCAGGCCGGCGCCCGCCCAGGCCGCCGCGCCGAGCACCACGTCGCCGGTGCTCGCGTGGCCCGCGACCTCGAGGGTCGCCCCCACGAGGGCGCCGAGCGCGCCGAGGACCACGGCGACGGCGAGCGTCGAGCGGACGAAGGGGCGGGCCAGGGCGCGCCGACGCGGCATGGCCGAGGAGGCGAGGGTCGCCGTGAAGAACCGGGAGAGCACGGCGGGCCCGCGCACGCCGCCTGCGAGCACGAGGCCGCCGCAGCCCACGAGCCAGGCCGCGGTGACGGCCTGCGGCGCGCGCGCCGCGAGCAGCACGGGCAGCACGTCCGGCCGTGCGAGCGCGTCGACCACGAGCCGGGCCGCCGGGACGCCCAGCACGAGCAGGCCGAGCACGACCACGTAGACGACGTACACGGCGTCGCCGCGGGTGGGGGCGCCGGCCCGTGCGTCCCACACCTCGCGCGCGCCCCCGAGCGCGGAGGAGCTCGGTGCCGCCTCGGGCGCGGCGCTCACACCTCCCCCACGAGGTGCAGGCGGTCGTCGGCGAGCTCCTCGACGAGGCGGGGGCTGTGACTCGCGAGCACGATGGCGCAGCCGGCGGCGGCGCGGGCCCGCAGCAGGGCGATCACCTGGCCGAGCCGGTCGGCGTCCAGCCGCTGCTCGGGCTCGTCGAGCAGGAGCACGTCGGCGGGCCGTGCGAGCGTGAGGGCGATCGAGACGAGCTGGGACTGCCCGCTCGAGAGCTCATGGGGGTAGCGCCGTGCGAGCGGTGAGATCGCGAGGGCGTCCAGCAGCTCGTCGGCGTGCGCGGTGGCCGTGTCCGGCACGGCGCCCCAGGTCGCGGCGATGAACCGCAGGTGCTCGTCGATCGTGAGGTCGCGCGCGGTCTGCGGGGGCCCGATGAGAGCGGCGAGGCTCGCGCGGAAGCCGCGGTCGCGGTCGTCGGGGACCCTGCCCTGGACGCGCACGCTGCCGCCGGTGGGCCGCACGAGGCCGGCGATGACGCGCAGCAGGGTGGTCTTGCCGGCGCCGTTGGCGCCGGTCAGGGCGAGCACGTGCCCGGGGGCGACGGCGCCCGTGGCGTCGTCGAGCATGAGCACGTCGTCGCGCAGCACCGCCACGTCCCGGAACTCGACGGCGGCGGCCCGGGGCGCTCGGCGTTCTCTCATGCCCGCATGTCACCGCATCGGCGGGCCTCCGCGCAACCGACGATGGTCGCGCATGCGCGTGCCTCGCCTCCGGTGCCCGCCCGGCCTGGTCAGGCCGGCGCGTCCGCGGCCGCGCCGGGTGCGCCGGCCACGTCGACCATCCAGCTGGTGCCGAAGCGGTCCACGAGGCTGCCGTAGAGGTCGCCCCACATCTGGGGAGCGAGCGGCATGACCACCTGCCCGCCCTCGGCGAGCCGATCGAAGGCGGCGGTGAGCGTCTCGGCGTCCTCGGCCTCGCCCATGAGGGCGAGGGAGAAGGCGTTGCCGAAGATGATCTCGACGGGCGTCTCCTCGATCAGGTCGGAGGCCGCGATCGTGACGTGCGGCGACACCAGCTGGGCGTGCATGACCTTGTCGAGGGACGGCGAGTCCTCGGGGAGGGCGTGGAGCTCGCCGAAGGTGGTCACCGTGAGCTCCCCGCCGAAGACGTCACGGTAGAACTCCATCGCCTCACGGGTGGTGCCGGGGAAGGTGAGATAGGGGTGCAGCGCGTAGGACATGGGGCCTCCCGAGCCGGGCGATGGTGAGCCGAACCCTACGCCCGGTCGCGCCCGGGCACGACCTCGGGCAGCACCCGGGCGAGCCAGCCGGATCCCGCGAGGCACAGCACCCCGGAGACGACGCCGGCCGCCGCGACGGGGGCGACGAGGGCGATCCCGGCGACGAGCAGCGGCGCGGTCAGCCGCCCCACCCCGATCACGGTGTTCCACCACGACAGGTAGCGGGTGCGTCCGCGCTCGGGCGACACGTCGATGCCGAGGGTCATCACGATCCCCGAGCCGAGCCCGTTGCCGACGGCGATGAGCAGGCACGGCACGAGCAGCGCGACGAGCGCCCATCCCGCCGAGCGGGTGCCGATCGTGGGGGCGAGCACCGACAGCAGCACGTAGCCGAGGCCCATGATGAGCGAGCACGGCACCGCGACCGCCGCCCGGCCGCGACGGTCCATGATCGAGCCGGCCGGGATGAACATGAAGATCTCGATGGCGGCGGCGACGCCGAAGATGACCGAGATCGTCGACGCGTCGAGCGCGAGCGCGTCGCCGAGCAGGGGGACGATGAGGGGCCGGTTGATGCGTCCCATCACGAGCGGCGTCACCCCGAGGCCCACGCGCACCATCCGGGCGAGCACGCCGCGTGTATCGCGCGACCCTGCCTGCGCCGTCGAGTCGGGGGCGGGGACGGGGGCGGTGGCCTCGGCGACCTTCTCGACCTCCTCGTCGAGCGCGCGCTCGGCGGCGGCCGGCTCGGGCGGGGCTGCGCCGGAGGCCTCGCCCGGCACCATGAACACCGCGACCATGACCGTGGCGGTCGTGGTCATGACCGCGAACAGGCCGAACACCCACGCGTCATGGCCCAGGGAGACGACCACGGCGCCCAGTAGCGGGCCGATCACCTGACCGATGCGGAGCATGCCGCCGAAGGTGGTCATGCCGCGCGCCCGCAGCTCGGGCGGCAGCTCGGTGCCGAGGAAGGACTGCCGTCCGAGCTGCCAGACCTGACCTGTCGCCGCCATCACGACGAGCGCGAGCACGAGCGCGAGGCGATGGCCAGGGCCCGCGTGGCCCTGCAGACCGTCCCCCACCACGATCAGGGCGACGACGTTGGAGACGGCGAGAGCGATGCCGCTGGCGATGATGGCGCGCCGGGCGCCCACGCGCATCATGACCCGTCCGGTGGGGATCGGGCCGAGCACCGCGCCGATGCCGGCGATCATGGCGAGGGCGGCCGCGGCGGGCACGGAGAAGCCGAGGTGACGGGCCAGCAGCGGGATGACGGGGAGGAGCGCGGCCTCGCCGGCGGCCTCGAGGACGGTGGGGGCGTAGATCGACGGGACCAGCGCGCGCAGCACGCGGCGTCCGCCGACCTCAGACGGCGGCGACGTCCCGGAGCCCGCCGTAGGCGCGGGCGGTCTCGACCTCGCCGCGACGGGCGACGGTCTCGTCGGTCCCGGCGGCCACGGAGGCGGCGGCCCAGCGGATGGACCAGGCCCGCACGTAGCGGGCGCCGTCCTCGCTCGCGAGCCACACGGCGGACGGCGCGGGCACGTCGAGGCACAGCTCGCGCCAGGCGCCCGTGCGCGCCGCGAGCCCCAGCAGGGCGATGTCCCAGCCGAGGGCGGTCGCGCCCGGTCCGAAGCGGTCGAACACCTCGTGGGGGACGTCGGCGACGTGGACGAGACGCAGCTCGGTCGTGCCGTCGTCCTCGGGGTCGAGCGCGATCGCGAGGTCGTCGACGTTGGTGCCGTACTCCCACGACAGGCGCAGGCGGTGGGGCGCCTCGGCCTCGAGCACGCCGCCATGGGCTCCGCCGACGGCCTCGAAGGCTCCGTCGGCGACCGTGACCGGGCCGTACCAGGTCTCGAGAAGGGCGGGCCGGGTGAGCATGGGCCACAGGGCCGAGGGTGCATCGCCCAGGGTCGTGCGCAACGACGTCGTGACCCGGACGGAGGGTCCGAGGTCCTCGAGGTCGACGATGCGCTGCACGGCGTCGACCGCGGCAGGCGTGCTGCTGGCGGGCATGCGGATCTCCTCGATGCTCTCCCCGGGGGCGTCCGTTCCTGTCGGCGGCGGCCGGCCCTCGGGGCGCAGGGACCGGGCGGGGCCGCTCCGGGCGGACCCCTCCACCCTACTGCGCGCCGTCCGCGCCTCGCCACGGGCACCGGCCACGCGGTCGGTCTCCCCTAGCATGTCCTGCGTGACACCGACGACATCCCGCCCCCACGGCTCCCGGCCGTCCTCGTTCGCCGCTCACCTGTTCGACCTCGACGGCGTGATCACGCCCACCGCGACGATCCACATGCGCGCGTGGGCCCGGATGTTCTCCGAGGAGCTCGAGCGGCGCGGCGTCTCCGCGCCCTACACCGACGCCGACTACTTCGCGCACGTCGACGGCCGCCCCCGCTACGACGGGGTGCGCAGCGTGCTCGCCTCACGCGGGATCGAGCTGCCCGAGGGCTCCCCGGACGACCCCGCCGACGCCGAGACCGTGTGCGGCCTCGGCAACCGCAAGAACGAGCTCGTGCTCACGATGATCCGCGAGGAGGGCGTCGCGCCCTATCCCGGCACCGTCGCCTACCTCGACGCGCTCGCCCCCGACGCGCTCCTGGCCGTCGTCTCGAGCTCGCGCAACGCCGAGGAGGTGCTGCGCGGCGCCGGCCTGCGCGACCGCTTCCCCGTGGTCGTCGACGGCACGGTCGCGGCCGGGCTCGCGCTGCCCGGCAAGCCCGCGCCCGACACGTACCTGCACGCCGCCCGCGAGCTCGGCGTCGACCCCGGCGACGCGGTCGTCTACGAGGACGCCGTCTCCGGGGTCGCCGCCGGGGCGGCCGGCCCCTTCGGCGCCGTGGTCGGCGTGGACCGCGGCGCGGGCCGCGACGCGCTCGCCGCGGCGGGCGCGACCGTCGTCGTCGAGGACCTCGAGGAGCTCGCATGATCGCGCCGAGCGCCGACCCGATAGACCGGGTGCACCTGCCCGCCGACGAGTGGCGCCTGGTCGAGTCCCGGCCCGGCGCGGACCTGGCCCTGCTCGAGACGATCTTCTCGGTCGCCAACGGCTACCTCGGCATGCGCGGCACGCCCGAGGAGGGCCGGCAGGCCGCCGAGCACGGCACCTACATCAACGGCTTCCACGAGACCTGGAAGATCAACCACGCCGAGTCCGCCTACGGCTTCGCGACCACCGGCCAGACGATGGTCAACGTCCCGGACTCGACCGTCATGAAGCTCTACGTCGACGACGAGCCGCTCCTGCTGGCCACCGCCGACATCGAGTCCTACGAGCGCTGGATCGACTTCCGCGAGGGCGTGCTGCGGCGCGACCTCGTGTGGCACACCCCCACGGGCGCCCGACTGCGCGTGCGCACCTCCCGCATGGTGTCCTTCACCCAGCGTCACCTCGCGCTCATGACGATGGAGATCACGATGCTCGAGGGCTCGGCCCCGGTCGTCGTGTCGTCCCAGGTCATCAACCGCCAGGACCTCCACGACGAGTTCGGGGCGCAGCCGGCGCCCGCCCCGTCCGACCCGCATCCCGGGCACAAGGAGGACCCGCGCCGCACGACCGCCTTCGATCACCGCGTGCTCGAGCCGCGCGGCGACTGGCACAGCGACCGCCGCATGCTGCTGGGCTACCGGGCCGCGCGCTCGGGCATCACGCTCGCGGTCGGGGCCGACCACGAAATCGAGACCTCGCTCGACGTCGAGAAGATCATGGACACGCGGCCCGACCAGGGGCGGGCGATCCTGCGCACCCGCATGACCGCGGGCTCGACCATGACGATCCGCAAGGCCGTGGCCTACCACTCCTCGCGCACCCTGCCCAACCGGGAGCTGTTCGACCGCTGCCGGCGCACGCTCGACCGGGTCCGCGACACGACCTTCGACGAGCTCGAGCGCGAGCAGAGGGCCTACCTCGCCGATTACTGGGACCGCACCGACGTGCAGGTGCCGGGCGATCCCGGCCGCCAGCAGGCGATCCGCTGGTGCCTGTTCCAGCTCGCCCAGGCCTCCGCGCGCGCCGACCAGGCCGGGATCCCGGCCAAGGGGCTCACGGGCTCGGGCTACGAGGGCCACTACTTCTGGGACACCGACGTCTACGTGGTCCCGTTCCTGACGTTCACGACCCCCCAGTGGGCGCGCAACGCCCTGCGGTTCCGCGTGAACCTGCTGCCCAAGGCGCGCGAGCGCGCCCATGACCTCACCCAGCGCGGCGCCCTCTACCCGTGGCGCACGATCAACGGCGAGGAGGCGTCGGCCTACTACGCGGCGGGCACCGCGCAGTACCACATAGACGCCGACATCGCCTACGCGATCTCCACGTACGTCGAGGTCACGGGCGATCTGGAGTTCTGTCGCCGCGACGGGGTGCGCGTGCTCGTCGAGACCGCCCGGATGTGGGCCGACCTCGGCTTCTGGCGCACCAACGGCACCTCGGAGTTCCACATCCACGGGGTCACGGGGCCCGACGAGTACACGACGGTCGTCAACAACAACCTGTTCACGAACGTCATGGCGCGCTTCAACCTCCAGCGCGCCGCCGACGCGGTGCGCGATCTCGAGCTGACGGACCCCGACGCCCACCGGGTGCTGGTCGCCGACCTCGAGCTGCACGACGGGGAGGTCGAGGAGTGGGAGGCGTGCGCCGAGGGCATGTTCATCCCCTTCGACCCGACCCTGGGCATCAACCCGCAGGACGACCGCTTCCTCGACCGCGAGGTGTGGGACCTCGCGAACACGCCGCCCGACTCCTTCCCCCTCCTCCTGCACTACCACCCGCTCGTGATCTACCGCTTCCAGGTGATCAAGCAGGCCGACGTGGTGCTCGCCCTGTTCCTGCGCGGCGCGGAATTCTCCGAGCAGGCCAAGCTCGCCGACTTCGAGTACTACGACCCCATCACGACCGGCGACTCGACGCTCTCGGCCGTCGTGCAGTCGATCGTCGCGGCCGAGGTGGGCCACCAGGACGCGGCCCTCGACTACTTCCACGAGGGCCTGTACGTGGACCTCGCGGACCTGCACGGCAACACGGCCGACGGCGTGCACATCGCCTCCGCGGGCGGGGTGTGGGCATGCCTCGTGCAGGGCTTCGGCGGCATGCGCCACGAGAACGGCGACATCACGTTCGATCCGCGCCTGCCCGAGGAGTTCGACGAGATCTCCTTCCCGCTCACCGTCCGCGGCTCGCGCTTCCGGGTGCTCGTGCGCCCCGAGGCGATCTCCTTCACCCTCGTCGAGGGCGAGGAGCTCGAGGTCGCTGTGCGCGGCGAGACCGCGCGGGTGACCGCGGCGGGCACGACCGTGCCGCTCGCCGACCAGGGGCCCCACCTCGACGACGCCCGTCTGAGGGACATGCCCGGGATCGGGGAGAATCGTCCGGACGGCTCGATCATCACCTCCGAGATCCCCGACCCCGACGCCCCGTGGGAGTTCCGCACGGCGGCGAGCGAGGTCCCCTGACCGCGCAGCCCGCCACCCGCCCCCACCTCGACCCCAGGAGAACCCCGTGACCGCACTGACCCCGTCCTCCCGTCCCGTCCTCGCCGACGTCCTCCCGCTGCCCGTCGTCCGCACCCGGGGCGGCGCGGCCGTGCGCGAGATCGCCCTCGTGCTCGCCGGCACGATCGTGCTCAGCCTGGTCAGCCAGGTGTCGATCCCGCTCGGCTTCACGCCGGTGCCCCTCACGCTGGGCACCTTCGGGGCCCTGCTCGTGGGCGCGGCCCTCGGCCCCGCGCGCGGGCTCGCCTCGATCGGGCTGTACATGGTGCTCGCGGCCGTCGGCGCCCCGGTCCTGGCCGAGGGCGCCACGAGCGGCATCGCGACGGCGAGCTTCGGCTACGTGGTCGGCTACCTGCTCGCGGGCGTCGCCCTGGGATGGGCCGCCCGGCGCGGCGCCGACCGCTCCGTGCTGCGCACCGGCCTCGCGGCGTCGGTCGCGACCTCTCTCGTCTACGTCGCCGGCGTGCCGTGGCTCATGGTCGCCACCGGCGCGGACCTGCCGACCGCGATCGTGCTCGGCGTCGTCCCGTTCCTGATCGGGGACGTCATCAAGGCCGTCGCGGCGGCCCTCCTGCTGCCGGCGGCGTGGCGCGCGGTCGACGCCGTCCGCCGCGTCTGAGTCCGCTCCTCCCCGCTCCCCCGTCGCCGTCATGGCCCGCCGCGCTCCCCGCCGCGAGGTGACGCTCGCCCGTCCCCGGATGAGCGTGCTCGAGGTGCTGCGCCGCGTGCGCATGCGCCTGCTCGACATCCAGGTGTGGGACGTGGCGGGGACCATGACCTTCTACACCCTGCTGTCGGTGTTCCCGGCGGCCATCGCGATGGTCTCCCTCGTGAGCCTGATGGGCATCCAGCAGCAGACCGTCGACACGCTCGGGGACCTCGTCCACGAGATCTTCCCGTCGGTCGACCCCGAGCCGTACGAGCGGGTCATCCTGTCCATGGCCCGCACCGGCGGCGGCCTGACGGCCTTCCTGCTCGGTACGATCGGCGCCCTCATCTCGGCGTCCAACGGGGTGGCGGCCTTCCACCGCGCCCTGCACCGCGTGTACGACACGCGTGAGGGCCGCCCCTTCCTGTGGTTCCGCACGATCGTGTTCGGCGAGACCCTCGTCATCGTCTCGATGGTCGTGTTCGCGACCCTCGTGGTCACGATCGGGGGCGAGTGGTCCCAGCGGCTCGGCGCGTACGCCGGGATCCCGAGCGGCGCGTTCGCGGCATGGAACCTCGTCAAGTGGCCCGTGCTGCTCGTGCTGCTGATCCTGGGGGTCTCGCTCGCCTACTACCTGTTCCCCAACGTCAAGCTGCCGCGCTACCGGCCGATGACCCTCGGCTCGGTGCTGAGCGTGCTCGTCCTGTTCGGCTCGGCGCTCGTGGTCGGTCGCCTCGCCTCTCTCGCGACCCGCTTCTCCGAGGTGATCACGGCGCTCAACGGCCTGGTCGCGATCCTCCTGCTGCTGTGGCTGGCCAACATCGTGATCGTCGCGGGCGCCGCCCTCGACGCCGAGTTCCTGCGCGCCCGTCAGCTGGCCCTCGGGCTCGCGGCGTGGGACCGTATCGTACTGGAGCCGCACGCGAGCCACTCGCTCGAGTACCTGCAAACCACCGCGGAGGACTACGAGGAGCTCGCGCGCGAGGTCGTCGAGGCGGTCCGGACGGGCGAGCCCCTGCGGCGCCCCCGCTCCGTGTGGGTCGTGGACGCGTCCAGCCCCCTCGCCGTCAACCCCTCGGCGCGGTACTCGCGCGCGATCCGTGCCGCCGCCCGCCCCGATCCCGCCCCCGAAGAGGACTCATGACCATCCGGCCCATCACGATCATCGGCCACCGCGCCCTGGACCAGCGCGCGCGCAAGGTCCGGGAGATCACCCCCGAGCTGCACGCGCTCGTCGCCGACATGGTCGAGACGTGCGAGGCCGCCGACGGGGCGGGGCTCGCGGCCCCGCAGGTGGGGGCGCGCTGGCGCATCTTCGTGTACTCGTGCACCGACGCCGACGGGGTGCTGCGCACCGGGCACGTCATCAACCCCGTGCTCGAGCGCTTCGGGCCGCTCGAGCTCGACGACGAGACCCTCGAGGGCTGCCTGTCGGTGCCCGGGGAGGGCTTCCCGACCGCCCGCCATCGCGGGGCGCGCGTGACCGGCACCGACGTGGACGGGCGTCCCGTCGAGGTCGAGGACACGGGCGGCGTGCTCGCACGCTGCCTCCAGCACGAGGTGGACCATCTCGACGGCCGCCTCTACCTCGACCGCCTCTCCCCCGCGGCCCGCCGCGAGGCGCTCGACGCGGTGCGGCGCCGGGGATGGCGCGACCGCTCCCTCGTCTCGTGGGACCCGACCCGTCAAGCCGCCGACGAGGTGTGACGCCGGGGCGTCACCGCCTCATGCCGGGGGCGCCGGCGGCAGCTGGAGGCGCACGCTCGTGCCGCGTCACGGCTGCGAGCGCAGGGCCACCCGGCCGCCGTGGCGCTCGATCACGACCCGCACGAGGGAGAGGCCGAGGCCGCTGCCCTCGACGCGGCGGGCGTCCTGGGCGCGCCACAGCTCGTCCCAGACGAAGGGCTGATCCTCGACGCGGATGCCCCAGCCGGTGTCCGCGATCTCGAGGGTGACGAGGCCGTCGGAGTCGGTGCCCCGCACCTCGATGCGCGCCCCCTGATCGGAGTACTTCACGGCGTTGAGCACGACGTTGCGCACCGCGACCGCGAGCAGGTCGGCGTCCCCGAGCACGGCGGGCAGCGGCCACGGCACGGTCGGCAGCACGGTGCTGATCTCGCGCGCGAGGCCGCGGGCGGCGAGCTCGTCGCGCACCGCGGCGACCTCCTCGGCGACCACGGCGGCGAGGTCCACGCGCGCCTGTTCGACCGGCCGGGTCTCGAGCGCGGTGAGGGCGCGCAGCTCTCCCACGAGCGTCGCGAGCCGCGCGGCCTGGGCGGAGGCGATGCGGGCGTTCTCGGCGGGCAGCTCGGACCCGACGGCGAGCGCCGAGCGGATGGCCGTGACCGGGTTCTTGAGCTCGTGGTCGAGCCGGGCGAGGAAGCGGCGGTGCGCCTCGCGCTCCGCACGCACCGCGGCGTCCGTCGCGTCCCGGCGGCGCCGGCCGGCCCGGAGCCGGCGCGATCGGCGCCGTGAACGTGCTGCTCATGGCGGCCGCCTGCCGGATGATCCCGCCGGAGACGCTCGAGGCGGCCACGATCGACGGCGCGACGACCTTCCAGCGGCTGCGCCCCATCGTGTGGCCGAACGTGCGGGGCATGGTCTCGGTCGTGGCGCTGTTCGCCTTCATCGGCGCATGGGACGACTTCCTGTGGCCCCTCGTCGTGCTCTCGGACCCCGACAAGTACACGCTCACGGTGGGCATGCAGTACCTGAGCTCGAACTTCTCGGCCAATCCGCGAGTGATCGCGGCGGGCACGATGATCGCGCTGATCCCGATCATCATCCTGTTCGCGGCCCTGCAGAAGCACTTCTTCCGCGGGGTCGAGGAGGGCAGCGTCAAGGGCTGACCCCTCGCTCCCCCGTCGGCCCCCTCCGCGCGATCCGCGGAGGGGGCCGATCCGCATCCTCCCCACCTCCCCCCCCGATCGGAGACATCATGAGCACCCCTGCGTGGGCCGCCCTCCCCCAGCCCACCTCCCTCGAGATCACGGGCGGCCTCTGGCGCCCCCGCGCCGTCCGCGTCGAGACGGCGGGCCGGGCGCGCACGGACCCCGGCGCGCAGCGGGAGGCCGAGCGTCTCGCCGCCGAGCTCGACGCCCTGGGCATCCCGGTCGCGCCCGACGCGGCCACGTGCGTGACCCTGCGTCTGGGCGAGGGTGCCGGCGAGGGCTTCGAGCTCCGCGTCGAGGACGACGTCGAGGTCACGGCCGCCACTGCCGCCGGCCTGTTCCGCGCGACCCGGCAGCTCCTCCACAACCTGCGGGCCCACAACGCCGTGCCGCGGGCCGTCGTGCGCTCGCGGCCCGCGGTCGGCGAGCGCGGCCTGCACCTCGACGCGGCCCGCAAGCACGTCGACGCCGCCTGGATCGCCGAGCTCCTGCACGACCTCGCCGACGTCGGGATCGACACCTTCCAGTGGCACTTCTCGGAGAACGAGGGCTTCCGTCTCGAGTGCGCGACCTTCCCCGAGATCGTGTCGGCCGAGCGGGTGACGACCGCCGAGGCGCGGGAGCTGCTCGCCCTCGCGCGCGACCTGCACATCCGCGTGGTCCCGTCGCTCGACATGCCCGGCCATCTGCGCCACGCGCTCGCCGCGCACCCGGACCTCCGCCTCCCGCCGGCCGCGACCCCCGAGCTGCCCACCGAGCACGCGCTCGACATCACGAACCCCGAGGCCGTGCGCTTCGCCCTCGCCCTCGTCGACGAGTTCACGGAGCTGTTCTCCGCGAGCACGGTGTGGAACCTGGGCGGCGACGAGTTCGTCGACTTCGACCGGATGGACGACTACCCCGCCCTCGCCGAGGGCGCCGTCGCCGCGCACGGCGCCGGCGCGACCGGCTTCGACCTGCTCACCGCCTTCGTCGACACCGTCGCCGCCCGCGTGCGGGACGCGGGGTTCACGCCCCGCGTGTGGAACGACGGGATGCTGCGCGGCGCGGCCGTCCCGCTCGACGCCGACGTGCAGCTCGCATGGTGGACCAACTGGAACCGGTCGATGCGGCCGCTCACCGCCGCTCTCGAGGCCGGCCACGACGTCGTGAACCTGCACGACGGCCTGTTCTACTACGTGCTGGGCGAGAACGCGGGCTACCGCTATCCCACGAGCGAGCGGATCTGGGAGGCCGACTGGCATCCGGGGCTGTTTCCGTCCCTCCCGGACGGCACCCGCCAGGAGATCCCCTCCCCGTACCCGGAGCAGCTGCTCGGCGCCTCCTTCGCCGTCTGGGCCGACCGTCCGGACGCGCAGACCCCCGAGCAGATCGCCGAGGGGATCCGGCGTCCGCTGCGCGCCCTGGCCGAGCGCGCGAGGAACGGCGGCAGCCGTCTCTCGCACGACGAGTTCGCCGCGCTCGACGCCGCGATCGGCCGCGCCCGCTGACGGGCCCGTGCTCCGCGCGGCGGCGCACGTCACGTGACCGCGCGGTCGCCTGGGAGCGATCGCGGGGCGTGAGCGCGGCTAGCCTGGAGAGGTGAACGCCGCGCCCCCGCCCCGCCTGTCCCGCCGCCGCGCGCTCGGCGCCCTCTGCCTCGGGGCCGGCGCAGCCGGCGGACTCGCGGCCTGCGGCCCGTCGGACGAGGGGTTCGGCGACGCCGATCCCGTGCGGGCCACCGACGACGCCGTGCCGCTGTCCGCGCTGCCGGAGAACGCGACCACGCTCGTGAACTTCGGCGGCGAGCGGCCCTTCGTCGCCGTCGTCCGCGGCACCGGCACCGACGTCACGGCCTTCTCGGGCTACTGCACGCACCAGGGCTGCGCGGTCGCCAAGAAGGGCGACGAGCTCGACTGCCCGTGCCACGGCTCGCGCTTCGACGCCGCGACGGGCGACGTGCTCGAGGGACCGGCCTCCACCCCCCTGCCCGCCGTGCAGGTCGAGGTCGACGGGGACACGGTGCGCCGTGTCTGAGGACGAGCAGCCCCGGCCGCGTCGGGACGTCGTCTCCTTCGTGCGCCGCGGCTCGCGCCTGAGCCGCAGCCGCCAGGACGCGTGGGACCGCTCGCACGACCGGTGGGTCCTGGACGTCGCCCCCGGCGAGCGCGACACGCTGCCCGCCGACGACGCCCGGCTCGATCCTGTCGCCGTCTTCGGCCGTCGCGCGCCGCTCGTGGTCGAGATCGGCAGCGGCCAGGGCGAGAACATCGCCGCCGCCGCGGCCTCCCACCCCGAGCGCGACCACCTCGCCTTCGAGGTCTACGTGCCCGGGATCGCGCAGACCCTCGACCGGCTCGAGCGCGCGGGCTCGCCCGACAACGTGCGCCTGCTGCCGCTGGACGCCCTGCACTCCCTGCCGATCCTCATGCCGCCCGGCGCGATCGACGAGGTGTGGGTCTTCTTCCCCGATCCCTGGCACAAGTTCAAGCACCACAAGCGCCGTCTCCTCTCACCTCCCCTGCTCGACGTGCTCGCGTCCCTCGTCGCCCCCGGCGGGGCGCTGCGCGCGGCGACCGACTGGGCCGAGTACGCGGGGCACATGCGTCGCGTGCTCGACGCCGACGCGCGGTGGGCTACTCTGAGCGCCGACGGCCCGCGCCCCGCCGGGACCGCGTCGGACCCCCTGCCCGAGGACCTGCCCGTCACGGGCTGGGCGCCCCGCTTCGACGGGCGCGTGCTCACGAGCTTCGAGCGCAAGGCGCACGACGCGGGACGCCTCGTGTGGGACCTCGCGTACCGTCGCACCGAACGGACCGACCCCGAGGAGCACTGATGCGCCGATCCGAGCGTGACGCCCTCGACGATGCCGCGGACGGCGCGTCCGGCGCCGCGAGCGACGACATGCTCGACGACTTCGAGGAGAACCCGGAAGACGCCCGCCGGGACCGTCGTCGCGGCCGTCGCCGCATCCTCATCGTCCTCGGCAGCGTGGGCGTGCTCGTGCTCGTCGCCGCGCTCGTGGCGGGCGGCTACCTGTTCTCGCTGCAGCGCTCCTTCTACACCAAGTCCGTGCAGGTGGGGCTGCCCTCGAGCTCGCAGACCGAGGGCGCGGGCCAGAACTACCTGCTGCTCGGCTCGGACCGCCGCGACCCCGACTCCGCCGAGGGCCAGGAGGTCAAGGGGCAGCGCTCGGACGTGGTGATGCTCGTGCACGTGAGCGCCGACAAGAAGTCCGTCTACGTCACCTCCTTCCCCCGCGACCTCTACATCGACATCCCCGGCCACGGCAAGGGGCGCATCAACTCGGCCCTCGCGTACGGCGGCGTCCCGCTCACCGTCACCACGGTCGAGAACTACGTCGGGGTCAGGATCGACCACGTCGCGCTCATCGACTTCGACGGCGTGGAGGGGCTCGTCGACTCCCTCGGCGGGGTCGACGTGCGCGTGGACCAGTCCTTCGAGACCAGGAGCGGCAGCTACAGCTTCACCCAGGGCGTCCAGCACATGGACGGCGCAGAGGCGCTCGCGTTCGTGCGCGAGCGCAAGAACCTCCCCGACGGCGACTTCGGGCGCAACCGTCACCAGCGGGCGCTCGTCGCGGCTCTCGCCGACAAGGTCATCTCCGCCGACACCCTCTCGGACCCGATCAAGATCAAGGGCCTGGTCGACACGATCGCCCCGTACATGACGATCGACTCGGCGCTCACGCCGTCGGCCATCGTGGGCCTCGCCGCCGAGCTGCGCGACGTCCGCAACTCCGACATCTTCTACCTCGAGGTGCCGCACGGCGATCCCACCACGACGAGCGGAGGCGCGAGCGTGGTCGGGACCGACGAGGCCGCGATGGACGCGTTCCGGGCCGCGATCAGGGACGACGACATGCACGCGTACTACTCTGCTCACGCGGGCGGCAGCTGACCGCGCCGGGCCTCGGCCCGATCCCGCGACCGGACCCGCCCGGACCGACCGACCCCTTCAGGAGGACCGCATGGCCGCTTCGTCCCACTCGTCCAACCCGCTCGTGCGCCTAGCCGTGACCGGCGCCGGGCTCGCCGCGGCGTTCGTCGCCAACCAGGCTCTCCAGCGCGGCTGGAGCGCCCTGTTCGGCGAGGACGCTCCCACCGACAAGGTCTCCAAGCAGAGCGCCAAGGACGTCAAGGCCGAGCGGAAGCAGGCCAAGAAGGACGGCGCCTCGCGCGCCGAGATCGCGCAGATCACCGATCCGATGGACGAGATCCCGGTGTGGAAGATGGTGCTGTGGGCCGTCCTGTCCGGCGTCGCGATCCAGGGGCTGCGCATGCTCGCCGAGCGGGGGGCCGAGCGCGGCGCCCAGCACCTCGTCGAGCGCCGTCCGGATCCCAACCGCGGCTGACCGCGACAGACCGCGAGGGCCCGTGCCGCCGCCGGCGGCACGGGCCCTCGCGCGTCCGCGGGTCAGATGTCGTCGACGTCGGTCGCGCTCGACCGGGGGTCCACGGTGGTCCCGGTGACGAGGAAGCCGATCCGGCGCACGAGGGACACGGCGTGGTCGCCGAGCCGCTCGTAGAAGCGTCCGAGCAGCGTCAGGTCCGTGACCTGCGCCGTGGTGTACGCGGAGCCGTCGCGGTCGAGCCGCGCGTAGATGCGCTGCATGAGGTCGTCGATCTCGGCGTCGCGCTTCTCGACCTCGGCGGCGAGGGCGAGGTCCCGCTCCTCGATGACCCGCTGCGCGTCCCGGATGCCCGCGACCGTCAGCTCGGCCATCCTGCGGAAGTCCTCGCGATCGGCCTCGGGCAGCGCCGGCTCGGGGTGGCGGCGCCGGGCGATCAGGGCGATGTGCTCGCCGAGGTCGCCCATCCGCTCGAGCGTCGCGCTCATGCGCAGGGCCGAGACGAGCACGCGCAGGTCGGTCGCGACGGGCGACTGCCGCGCGAGCAGGTCCACGGCCCTCTCGTCGATGTCGACCTGCAGCTCGTCGATGTGCACGTCGGCCGCGATCACGCGCTCGGCGAGGGAGAGGTCGACCTCGAGCAGCGCGGCCGACGCGTCGGCCACGGCCGACTCGACGAGCGTGCACATCCGGGTCAGGTGCGCTCCGATGGTCTGCAGGTCGCTGTGGAATGCCTCGCGCATGGGTGCTCTCTCGCGTCGGTGGGGTGGCGTCCGCCAGGGAGCCTCCCACGGCCGCGTGAACGAGCGGGAGAGGCGGGGTGAACTCCTGAGGTCGAGTGCGTCGCGCCGGGCCCCGCGGTGGTCGGGCGGCCCCGTCGCGCCCTAGGCTGTGACGGTGCCCACCGCTGTCCTCCTGCTGCTGGCCGGCCTCATCGGTCTCGTGATCGGCGTGGCCGCCGCCGTCGCGCTCCAGCGCAGCGCACGCCGCAAGGGCAGCGTCGAGGAGCGTCCCGCGCCGCTCGTGCCGGCCGCGGCCGCCGAGGTCCTGTCGATCCTCACCTCCGCCTACGTCGTGCTCGACTCCGCCGGCGACGTCCTGCGCGCGAGCCCGCTGGCCTACTCCTATGGGCTCGTGCGCGCGACCGGGAGCGACTACCCCCGCCTGGCGAGCACGAAGCTCATGGAGCTCGCCGCCGACGTCGGCCGCAACGGCGGCTTCCGCGACGAGCGGATGACGCTCCCCCGCAGCCACCGCGGCGACGGCGACGCCGTGATGGACGTCCGCATGGGAGCGCTCGGCAGCCACGGCGTGCTGCTCCTGGCCGACGACCTGACCGGCGCCGAGCGCGTCGAGGAGACCCGCCGCGACTTCGTGGCCAACGTGTCCCACGAGCTCAAGACCCCCGTCGGCGCCATCACCCTGCTGGCCGAGACCATGGAGGACGCCGCCGACGACCCCGACGCGGTGCGACGCTTCGCCGAGCGCATGCAGACCGAGTCCCGCCGCCTGGCCAACCTGGTCCAGGAGATCATCGAGCTCTCCCGCGTGCAGGGCACCTCCTTCCTCCCGGACGCGAGCGCCGTCGACGTCGACGCGGTCGTGCGCGAGGCCGTCGCCGCCCATCGCAACGTCGCGCTGGGCTCGCACATCGAGGTCACGGTGGGCGGGACCACGGGTCTGCAGGTCTACGGCTCGGCCGCCCGGCTCACGACGGCCCTGTCCAACCTCATCGCCAATGCGATCATGTACTCCGAGCCCGACACCCGCATCAGCGTCTCCGTGCGCCGCGCAGGGGGCATGGTCGAGATGGTCGTGGCCGACGAGGGCATGGGCATCTCGTCCGAGGACCTCGGACGCATCTTCGAACGGTTCTACCGCGTGGACCGGGCCCGCTCGCGCGCCCGCGGCGGCACCGGCCTGGGCCTGGCCATCGTCAAGCACATCGCCTCGGACCACGGCGGCGAGGTCACGGCCTCCTCGCGGCTCGGCGAGGGCTCGACGTTCACCCTGCGCATCCCCGAGATGGGGCGCACCGAGACCATCCCGGCCTCCGCGGCGCCCCGCCACATCGCATTCGACCTGGAGGACTGAAGGACATGACCCGCATCCTGATCGTCGAGGACGAGGAGTCCTTCTCCGACCCGCTGTCCTACAGCCTGCGCAAGGAGGGCTACGAGGTGGCGGTGGCCGACACCGGCACGGACGGCCTGGCCCTCTTCTTTGCCCAGGGCGCGGACCTCGTGCTGCTCGACCTCATGCTGCCGGGCATGAGCGGCACCGAGGTGTGCCGGGAGATCCGCCGCACCTCGAGCGTGCCGGTCATCATGCTGACGGCCAAGGACGACGAGTTCGACAAGGTGCTCGGCCTCGAGCTCGGCGCCGACGACTACGTGACCAAGCCCTACTCCTCGCGCGAGCTGCTGGCCCGGATCAAGGCGGTCCTGCGCCGTCGCGGGCAGGACGCCGAGGGCGAGGACGAGGAGGCGACCCTCACGGGCGGCGGCATCACGATGGACGTGGACCGCCACGTGGTCACGGTCCGCGGCGAGGAGGTGCCCCTCCCGCTCAAGGAGTTCGAGCTGCTCGAGCTGCTCCTGCGCAACGTCGACCGGGTCCTCACGCGCTCGCAGCTGATCGACCGGGTGTGGGGCGCCAACTACGTGGGCGACACCAAGACCCTCGACGTGCACGTCAAGCGCCTGCGCGCCAAGATCGAGAGCGATCCCAAGAACCCGGTGCACCTCGTGACGGTGCGCGGGCTCGGCTACAAGTTCGAGGCCGGCGAGCGCTGAGCGCGCCGGGCCTCAGCCCTGCGAGGAGGAGGTCTCGTCGGCCGCGGCGGTCGCGGACTCGGTCGGCGCGACGGCGGGCGTCGTGGACTCCCCGCCCTGCTCGGCGGTGCGGTAGTAGGCCAGGGACTCGTCCAGGACCGGCAGCGAGACGGTGGTCGTCTCCTGGCCGGACGCGGTCACGGTCAGCTGCATGATGGAGCCGGCCGGCGCCTCGACGGCGGTCGCGGTGACGGACTGGTCGCCCTCGCCGCCGAGGGCGACGGTTCCGCCGGCCGGGACCTCGACGCTCGTCGAGAAGACCGTGGCGCCCTCGTACGCGCCCGACAGCTCGACGGTGCCGTCCTGGTCGGTGTTGTTGACCGCGGTCGCGTAGAGGGTGCCGTTGCCGGCGTCGTCGACCACGAGCACGGCGTTGCGCACGCCCAGCCCGGTCTCGTTCGCGTTGGTGCCGTCGGCCGCCTGGTAGAAGTCGTGCGTCTGCGTGTCGTTGAAGTACGCGCAGCCGGACGCGGTCAGCGCGAGGGCGACGGCGGCGACGGACAGGGCGAAACGGCGGGGGCGGCGCACGATCTTCACGGTCTCTCCTGGCAGGGAGCGCGGGGCTGCCGCGCGGGGTGGGGACGGTGCGCTCGCGCGCACCGGGCCAGCCTAACGCACCCCTGCTCACCTCCCGGGGAGGCGTCCGGACAGGATGGGCGGCGGATAGTAGCACACCAGGGCGGTGGTAGACTGGATCCGACGAAAGGGACCTGTCACATGAACTTTGCCGTCGGCGAAACCGTCGTCTACCCCCACCATGGAGCCGCCCTCATCGAAGAGGTGAAGACCCGCACCATCAAGGGGCAGGAGCGCACCTACCTCAAGCTCAAGGTCGCCCAGGGCGACCTCACGATCGAGGTGCCCGCCGACAACGTCGACCTCGTCGGCGTGCGGGACGTCGTGGACAAGGAGGGGCTCGACGAGGTCTTCGAGGTCCTCCGCCAGCCCTACACGGAGGAGCCGACCAACTGGTCCCGCCGGTACAAGGCGAACGTCGAGAAGCTCGCCTCGGGCGATGTCAAGAAGGTGGCCGAGGTCGTGCGCGACCTGTGGCGCCGCGATCAGGACCGGGGGCTCTCGGCGGGCGAGAAGCGCATGCTCGCCAAGGCGCGGCAGATCCTCGTCTCCGAGCTCGCGCTCGCCGAGAAGACCGACGAGACCAACGCCGAGTCGATCCTCGACGAGGTCCTGGCCTCCTGAGCCGGCGCCCGCCGCCACCCCCGACATGCCCGTGACCTCCGTGCGGCCGCTCGTGCTCGCCCTCGAGCAGGGCGACCTCGTGGACGCCCCCGTGCCGGCCCTGCTGCCGCTCGGAGGGGTCACGCTGCTGGACCGCCTGCTGCTGAACCTCGGCGAGGCCTGCCCGGCGCCCGCGCTCGTGCTGACCCCGCCGTCCCATCTCGCCGCGGTCGCCCGCCTGCTCGGCGAGCGGGGCGAGGCGGTCCCGGCCGCCCCCGGCGGACGTCTGGCCGCCCTCGCGAGCGCGCTCGAGCATGCGGGCACGGCCGAGGCCGGCGCCCTCCTCGTGCACGACGCGAGCTGCGCCCTCACGCCGCCCGAGACGATCGAGGCGGTGCTCGAGGGCCTGACCGACGACGTGGACGCGGTCGCGCCGGGGGTCGCGGTCACCGACTCGGTCAAGGCGGACGCCCCGAGCGGCGGCCTGCACAACGTCGACCGGGACGGCCTGACCTCGCTGCAGTCCCCGCGACTGCTGCGACGGTCGCTGCTCGCCGAGGTGCTCGTGACCGACGCCGGCCCCGACGACGAGATCCTGCGGGCGCTCGCCCTCGGGGCGCGCGTGCGCCGGGTGCCGGGGAGCCATCGGGGTGAGCCGGTGAGCGACCGGCTCAGCCTGTGGCAGGCGCAGATCGCCCTCGGGCTCGCGCGCGACACCGTGCGCGCCCGGCCTCAGCCCTGAGGCTCAGCGGCGGCGGTTGCGCCACACCGCGACGACCTCGTCGGCCATCCGGCGGGGCTTGGACAGCAGACGGCCGGGCAGGCTCGTGGCCGAGGAGACCGGATGGTCGCGGAAGACGGAGGCGACCCGCCGGGGCTTGGTCGAGATGCGGTCGCGCAGATCCGGCAGGTAGCTGTCGCTCACGTCGAGCCGGGTCACGGCGCCGCAGTGGGTGCATACGATCTGGGTGACGAAGCGCCCGGCGTAGACCACCTCGTGCTCGGCCTCGCGATCGCACACGGTGCAGCGCAGGAAGCTCTCCTCGACCGCCATCACCGCTCCTGTCCCTCGCGCACGATCCGTGCCCTCCAGCCTACGTGGTCGCTCAGCCCCACCGCGGGACCAGCCGCTGGGCCGCGACGACGTCCTGGGCCAGCAGCAGGTCCTGGGCGTAGGTGATCTTGAAGTTGGTCTCCTCGCCGCGCACCCAGGTGGTCTCGATGTCCGTGTACTCCTGGGCGCACGACGCCGTGTCGGTCCCGACGAAGCCGTCGCGCGCCGCGGCCTCGTAGGCGTCGAGGATCTTGTCGGCCCGGAACCCCTGGGGGGTCTGGACCCGCAGCAGGGCGTGCGCACGCTCGGGCGGCAGGGCGAGGGTCGCGTCGGGGCCCGCCGCGGCGATGTCGTGCGCGGGGAGGGCGGGCACCGCTCCCCCGCTCTCCATGGCCGCGTGGAGCACCGCGGCCACGAGCCCGCGCGAGACGAGGGGGCGGGCGGCGTCGTGGATGAGCACGGTGTGCACGGCCCCGGCGTCGATCCGGTCGGCGAGGTGGCGCAGGGCCATCAGCTCGGACTCCTGGCGCGTGCGGCCCCCGCCGATCACCTCGACCCGCTGGCGCAGGCCGCGGTCGACGACTGCCTCGGCGTGGGCGCGGTCCTCGGGCCGCACCACGAACACGAGGGGGCCGATGCCCTCGACCGCCCCCATGGTCGCGAGGCCCCATCCGGCCAGGGCACGGCCGCCGAGCTGCAGGAACGCCTTGTTGATCTCGGCGCCCACTCGGCTGCCGGTCCCGCCCGCGAGCACGACGCCGGCGGCCAGGGCGGCGCGGGGCCGGCGCGAGCGGTGCCGATGCGGGGAGTTCACGCCGGAATACTAGCCGCGCGGGCCCCGCGCGCGGACGTCCCTGGATGCGACCGGCGCCACGTGGAACAATCGGGAGCCGGGCCCGGTCCCGACGAGGCGTCGCCGCCGGCGTGACACCCGGGGGCCCGGCATCCATCCACGAAGGAGGCACAGCATGCGCACCATCGCCGTCGTGTGCGGCGCGGGGGTGGCGACCTCCGCTCTCATCGCCTCACGGGTGCGCGAGCACCTCGACGCGGTCGACCGTCCGGCCCGCGTGGTCAGCGCGACCGTGATGGACCTGCTGTCGCCGGACTTCCGGGCCGACATCGTCGTCTCGACCGTGGAGATCCCGCCGGCCCTCGGCATTCCCGTCGTCTCCGGCATGCCGCTGCTGCTGCAGACCACGCCCGATGTCACGTTCTCCGACATCGACCGGTTGCTCGCCCAGCTCGACGGCCCGGCCTGACGCCGCCGGCGCCGGCCCGCGGGCCCGTGCCGCCGTCATCTCACCCTCCGTCCCGTCAGGAGACCCCATGACCTCGATCGGCCTGCCCCGCGTGGGCGTCGGCACCGACATCCACGCCTTCGCGCCCGAGGGCTCGGGCCGTCTGCTGTGGATCGCCGGGCTCTCGTGGCCCGGCGAGCGCGGGCTGAGCGGCCACTCGGACGCCGATGTCGCATGCCATGCCGCATGCGACGCGCTGCTGTCGGCGGCGGCCCTCGGGGACCTCGGCACCCACTTCGGCACCTCGCGCCCCGAGTGGGAGGGGGCCTCGGGCTGCGCCCTGCTCGCCGAGACCGCCCGCATCGTGCGCGAGTCGGGCTTCGACATCGGCAACGTCGCGATCCAGGTGATCGGCAACCGGCCGCGCCTCGCCTCGCGCCGCGCCGAGGCCACCGCGCTGCTGTCCGAGACGCTCGGCGCTCCCGTCGCGCTCGCCGGCACCACGACCGACGGGCTGGGGCTGACGGGGCGCGACGAGGGCATCGCCGCGATCGCGACCGCCGTCGTGGCGGTCCGCACGACGGGAGAGCGGGCATGAGCGTCCACGAGCACGAGGTCCGGGTCACCGCGAGCGTGACCGGGGACGCGACGGCCGCGCGACCCGAGGACGAGTCCGCCGCAGCGGCCCCCGTCCCGGAGGCCGTGGTGCCGCCGGCCGGCCCGACGCCCGCCGCCCCGCTCACGGCCCGTGACGTCGACGAGGCCCGCACCCGGCTCGGCGGCGTCGTACGCCGCACCCCCGTCGAGCTGTCCGAGCGGCTCTCGGAGATCGCGGGCACGCCCGTGTGGCTCAAGCGCGAGGACCTCCAGGCGGTGCGCTCGTACAAGCTGCGCGGGGCCTACCTGTTCATCGACTCCCTCGACGAGGAGCGACGCCGGGTCGGCGTGGTCGCGGCGAGCGCGGGCAACCACGCCCAGGGCGTCGCCCACGCGTGCCGGGCCCTCGGGGTCGACGCCCGCATCTACATCCCCTCGACCACGCCGCGGCAGAAGCGCGAACGGATCGTGGCGCTCGGCGGCGAGCGCGTCGAGCTCGTGATGACCGGGGACACCTTCGACGACGCCGCCGAGGCGGCCGCCGCCGACGTCGAGCGCTCGGGCGCGACCCTCGTGCCGCCCTTCGACTCCCCCGTCGTGATGGCCGGCCAGGGCACGGTCGTCGCGGAGGCCCTCGAGCAGATCCGCGAGGACAACGGCCGCGAGGTCTCGACGGTCGTGCTGCCCGTGGGCGGCGGCGGCCTGCTGGGCGGCAGCCTCGCATGGCTCGCCGAGCGCGACCCGGACCTCCACGTGGTGGGCGTCGAGCCGGCGGGAGCGGTCTCGATGGCGGCCGCGGTGCGCGCGGGGCGCCCCGTCGCCCTGCACGAGATGGAGCGCTTCGTCGACGGCGCGGCCGTGCGCCGCGTGGGCGCCGACCCGCTGCGCGTCGTGCTGCGCGAGCGGCCGGAGCTGATCGCCGTCGACGAGGGCGCGGTGTGCACCGAGATGCTCGCGCTCTACCAGACCGACGGGATCATCGCCGAGCCCGCGGGGGCGCTGGCCCCCGCGGCGGTCGCGACGGGGGCGGTGGCGCACGCCGCCGCCGACGCGGGCGAGGGCATCCTGGTCGTCATCTCGGGCGGCAACAACGACGTGTCCCGCTACAACGAGGTGGTCGAGCGCTCCCTCGTGCACGAGGGCCTCAAGCACTACTTCCTCGTGACCTTCCCCCAGGAGCCGGGGGCGCTCAGGCGCTTCCTGGACCAGGTGCTCGGCGAGGACGACGACATCGTGCTGTTCGACTACATCAAGCGCAACAATCGGGAGACGGGGCCGGCGCTCGTGGGCCTCGAGCTCGGGGCCACCGAGAACCTCGCCCCCCTGCTGGCGCGCATGGCCGCCTCCAACATGGAGATCGAGCGGGTGGACCCGGCGGGTCCGATGTACCGCTACCTCACGTGAGGCGGGGCCTCAGCTCCCGGCGGGGGTGCCGCGGCGCGCGGCCACGGCCGAGGCGACGATGTCGTCGAGCGTCTTGGTGCTCTTCCAGCCCAGCGTCTCGCGGATCCGCTCGTTCGAGCAGACCAGGCGGGCGGGGTCGCCCGCGCGGCGCGGCCCGATCTCGGGCGTGATCTGCTCGCCGGTCGCGCGGGAGATCGCGTCGAGCACCTCGAGCACGCTCGACCCGGTACCGGTGCCGACGTTGAACACGCGGTGGGGCCGCTCGTCGCCGCGCAGGTAGTCCAGCGCCGCGATGTGCGCCTCGGCCAGGTCCACGACGTGCACGTAGTCGCGGATGCAGGTGCCGTCCGGGGTGTCGTAGTCGTCGCCGAACACGATCGGCGCCGCGCCCCGGGCGAGCGCCTCGAGCACGATCGGCACGAGGTTCATGACCTGGGTGTCGGCGAGCTCGGGCCAGCCGGCGCCCGCGACGTTGAAGTAGCGCAGGGCGACGGTGCGCATGTCGTGGGCGCGCTCGGCGTCGGCGAGCATCCACTCCCCCACGAACTTCGTCTCGCCGTAGGGGTTGATGGGGCTCGGGGCGAGCTCCTCGGTCACGAGGTCGACGTCCGGGACCCCGTAGACCGCGGCCGAGGAGGAGAACACGACGTCCCGCACGCCCGCGTTCTCGCACGCGGAGAGCACGTTGGCCAGGCCACCGATGTTGTCGTGCCAGTACATCTCGGGGCGCTGCACGCTCTCGCCGACCTGCTTGTGGGCGGCGAAGTGGATCACGGAGTCCGCGCCCGAGGCCCGCAGGTGGAAGGCGATCTTCTCGGAGGCGTCGGGGCGGGTGACGTCGAGGGTCACGAGGTCGGCGCCCCGCGTGCGCTCCGCGAAGCCGGTCGAGAGGTCGTCGACCACGACGACCTCCTCGCCCCGCTCGATGAGCAGTCGCACCACGTGCGATCCGATGTACCCGGCGCCGCCTACCACGAGAGTCGTCATGGGCCCAGGGTATCGGACGGGCCCCGCGCCCGACGGGCCGATCCGCGTCAGCTCCAGGAGGTCGCGACCGGCCGTCCCTCGGCGTAGCCCGCGGCGCTCTGCAGGCCGATCACGGCCCGCTCGCGGAGCTCGTCGAGATCGCGCGCGCCCGCATAGGTGCACGAGGAGCGGACCCCCGCCGTGATCGAGTCGAGCAGGTCCTCGACGCTCCCGGCCCCGTCGGCGAGGTACATGCGCGAGGTCGAGATGCCCTCCTCGAACAGCGCCTTGCGAGCCCGCGAGAACGAGTCGTCGGCCGCCGTGCGCGAGGAGACGGCCCGTTTGGAGGCCATCCCGAAGTTCTCCTTGTAGCGCCGCCCGTTCTCGTCGACGTGGAGGTCCCCGGGGGACTCGAAGGTGCCCGCGAGCCACGAGCCGATCATGACGCTCGAGGCCCCCGCCGCGAGCGCGAGCGCGACGTCGCGCGGATGGCGCACGCCGCCGTCGGCCCAGATCCGGGCGCCGAGGCCGCGCGCCGCCTCGGCGCACTCCAGGACCGCCGAGAACTGGGGACGGCCCACGCCGGTCATCATGCGCGTCGTGCACATGGCGCCCGGGCCCACGCCGACCTTGACGATGTCGGCGCCGGCCTCGACCAGGTCGCGCGTGGCCTCGGCGGTCACGACGTTGCCGGCGGCCAGCCGGACCGACGTGGACGAGCGCTCCCCGATCTCGGCGCGCACGGCCCGCACCGCCTCGATCATGCGGTCCTGGTGCCCGTGGGCGGTGTCGAGCACGATCACGTCGGCCCCCGCGTCCACGAGGGCCCGGGCACGGGCGGGCGCGTCGACGTTGATGCCGACGGCGACCGCGATCAGCAGACGGCCCTGCCCGTCGACGGCCGGCGTGTAGATGGTCGAGCGCAGCACGCCGCGCGCGGTCAGCACGCCGCGCAGGGAGCCGTCGGCCTCGAGCACGAGGGCCGCCTCATGGTGGGTCGCGCCGATGCGGGCGTGGACCTGCGCGGGGTCGCCCGCGGCCTCCTCGGGGCTGAGCGTGAGGGGGTCGGTGACCATGACCTCCTCGACCGCCGTGAACGCGTCGCGGCCCGCGAGCTCCTGCTCGGAGACGACGCCGAGCGGGCGCCGGTCGGCGTCGATCACGACGACGAGGCCGTGGGCGCGCTTGGGCAGCAGCGCCCGCGCCTGGCCGACCGTGCCGGCGGGAGCGAGCGTGAGCGGGTGGTCGACGAGCACGTCGCGCCGCTTGACCAGGCGCACGATCTCGACGAGGCGCTCGAGGGAGAGGTCCTGCGGGAGCACGGCGAGGCCGCCGCGCCGTGCCATCGTCTCGGCCATGCGCTTGCCCGAGACGGCCGTCATGTTCGCCGCGATCACGGGGATCGTGGCGCCCGTGCCGTCGTCCGTGGCGAGGTCGACGTCGAAGCGGGAGGTCACCGCGGAGCGCGACGGCACGAAGAAGCAGTCGTCGTAGGTGAGGTCGGTCGCGGGGCTGTGCAGAAGGCGCATGGGTCCAGGGTACGAGGCCGCGGGCGCCCTGCCCTGCCCTGTCCGGTCGTGCCGCGCCGGGCCCGGCGCGGCACGACCCTCACGTCATCTTCACCGCATTGACGGGGTGGGCGGGCGGACGCTCCGTAGGATGGCGGCCATGACCGAGCACAACTCTGCCCGGAGACGCCCCCGCGTCCCGCGGGGACGGCACGCCGCAGCTCCGCGGTCCCGGCGCGCTTCCGAGGACTCCGCCCGCTCCGCGCGCGCCCACGCGTTCGGCGACGCCGCCGAGACGACCGATGTCGACGACGCCTGGGCGGACGCCTCGACCGCGCCCGCCGTCGAGGCCGAGGACGGCGACGGGGCCGACGAGGCGGCGGCGGCCGCGGGCCCCCGGGGCCGCCGCCGCGCCGAGGCCACGCCCGGCTCGCTCCCTCGCGCCGCGGGATGGACCGTGCTGACGACGATCCTGCCGGGCACCGGGCTGATCTCGACGCGCATGCGCGTGCTCGGCTGGGCCCTGCTGGCCGTCCTCGTGCTCGGCGTGGGCGGCCTCGTGGCCTGGGTCACGCTCGGCGATCCGCTCCCGACCCTGCTCCACCTGGTCTCGAGCCGCGGTGTCGTGATCGGCATCCTGGTCGCGGTGATCGTGGTCGGCCTGGTCTGGATGCTGCAGATCCTGCTGTCCAACGTCGCCCACAACACCAAGGAGCGTCTGCACGGTCCCCGGCGCGTCGTCTCGCTCGTGCTCGCGCTCGTGCTCATGGCGGGCGTCGCGACGCCGTTCGCGATGGGCGCCCAGCGCGTCTACGCCGCCCAGGGCCTGCTCGGCAACACGAGCGTGTTCGGCGGCACCGACGACGGCAGGATCGGCGGCGGCGCCGACCCGTGGGCCTCCACGGAGCGCATCAACGTGATGCTGCTGGGCCAGGACGCCGGCGCCGATCGCACGGGCACCCGCCCCGACACGATCATGGTCGCGTCGATCGACACCAAGACCGGCCGCACGGCCCTCTTTTCGCTCCCCCGCAACCTGCAGTACGTGCGCTTCCCGAAGGGGTCCGTCGAGGCCAAGCAGTTTCCCGAGGGCTTCGACGCCTTCGGCAAGGACGAGAACCTCATCAACGCCGTGTGGACCTGGGCCGACGACAACAAGGACCTGTACCCCGGCGACGACAACCCGGGACTGACCGCGACCACGCACGCCGTCGAGCAGACCACGGGGCTGTCGATGGACTACTACGCGATGGTCGACCTGCAGGGCTTCGAGGACCTCGTCAACGCCATCGGCGGGGTCGACATGAACGTCGAGCGGCGCATCCCGATCGGCGGCGGCATCAACCAGGCCACGGGCGGGAAGTACCCCATCACGGGATGGATCGAGCCCGGCTACCAGCACCTCGACGGCTACCACGCCCTGTGGTACGCACGCTCCCGGGAGGGCTCCGACGACTACAACCGCATGTGCCGCCAGCAGCGCATGGTGCGTGTCGTGAGCGAGGAGGCCGACCCGACGACGCTCGCGCTCGCGTTCCCCAAGCTCGTGACCGCGACCGAGAACAACATCCAGACCGACATCCCGCCGGGCCGGATCGACGCGTTCGTGACCCTCGCCCTGCGGGTCAAGGACGCCGGCTTCCAGTCCTACCCGCTCACGCGCGACATCGACGCCCCGGGCGAGGACAACTGGGGCAAGTACGGCCACCCGAACTGGGACTACATCCATCAGTGGGTGCAGGACTCAATCGCCGACTCGATGACCTCCACGACCGCGGTGTCGGTCAAGGGCGAGGACACGACCGCCGCGCCGGCGCCCGAGACGAGCGCCCCGGAGGAGAGCACCGCTCCCGCCGAGGAGGAGCCCACGACCGAGGCTCCCCCGGCCGAGGCGGACGATCCCACGGCCGACGCGACCGCGGACCCGCTGCAGTCCTGCATGCCCGGCGGCGAGTGAGGGCCCCGGGCCGGCTCAGTCGGTGAGCTGGAGCAGGGCGTTCTCGATCAGCTCGGGCAGCGCCGGGTGGATCCAGTACTGGGTGCGCGCGATGTCGGCGGCGGTCTGCCCCAGGCTCATGGCCTGGATCAGGATCTGGATCAGGACGGTCGCCTCGGCGCCCAGGAGGTGGGCGCCCAGGATCTCCCCGGTGTCCGCGTCCGCGATCACCTTGGCGAAGCCGGTCGTGTCCTCGAGCGCCCAGCCGTAGGCGATGCCCGCGTACTCCTGGCGGGCGACGCGGATCTGGCGGCCGCTCGCGCGCGCCTCCTCCTCGGTCATGCCGACCGCGGCGATCTGCGGATGCGTGAAGATGCCGCGGGGGGCGGGCATGGTGTCGCTGCGCCGCAGGTCCTCGGGGTGCAGGACGTTGTGACGCAGGATCCGCAGCTCGTGGTTGGCGACGTGCTTGAGCTGGAGCGGCGAGGAGAGGTCGCCGAAGGCCCACACGCCCTCGAGGACGCGCCCCGAGGTGTCGAGCACCCGCTGGTACGGGTCCACCCGCACGCAGCCGTCGTCGGCGGTCGCGATCCCGCCGGCCGCGACGTCGAGCAGGTCGGAGTTGGGGCGGCGCCCGGTGGCCACGAGCAGCTCCTCGGCCGCGATGGTGCGCTCGGCGCCGTCCACGGTCCCGACGAGCTCGACCCCGTCGGCGGTGCGGCGGGCCGAGGTCGCGGCGAAGCCGGTGACCACGTGGCAGCGCTCGGAGATCGCGGCGGTGAACGTCTCCGCGATGTCGGCGTCCTCGTGGCGCAGCAGCACCCCGGAGCGCGCGATGATCGTGACCTCGACGCCGAGCCCCGAGAGGATGTGCGCGAACTCGGCGGCGATCACGCCCGAGCCCAGGATGGCGATCGAGGCGGGCAGGCGGTCGATGCGCATGACCGTGTCCGAGGTGAGCGGTGCGGCCTCGGCGAGGCCGTCGACGGGCGGGAGCTCGGGCCGTGAGCCGGCGCCCAGCACGACCGTGTCGGCGGTGATCTGCTCGCGGCCGCCGTCGGCGAGGTCCACGACGAGGGCGCGGGGGCCCGTGAAGCGGGCCGTGCCGCGCAGCAGGGTGAGGTTGTCGTTGTCCGGGTGGTGGGCTCGGTAGTCGAGGCCGCCGCGGGAGATCGGGTCGATGCGCCCGAAGATGCGGTCGCGGATCGCGGGCCAGTCGACGCCGTCGAGGGTCTCGGCGACCCCGAAGCGCCCGGCCTCGCGCGGGGTCGCCGCGACGTCCGCGGTGTGCACGAACATCTTGGTGGGGATGCACCCGAGGTTCAGGCAGGTGCCGCCGAAGACGTGGTCGGGGCCGACGCCGCGGTCGATGTAGACGATGCTGCGGTCGGCGAGCTCGGGGCCGGGGAAGGAGTTGCCGGAGCCGGAGCCGATGAGGGCGATGTCGTAGTGGGTCACGCCCGCAGGGTACGCGGACTCACGCCGACGGGGCGGCCGTCTCGCCCTCGGCGGATGCGGAGGCGGCCTGCTGCGCGCGCTGTCCGGCCTGCGCCTCGCGGTCGGCCTCGAGGCGCTCGAAGAATCTCGCGTCGCCCTCGGTGATCGGGTCGAGCGGGACCACCACGACGGGCCGGTGCTGGCGGTGGGCGAGCTGGGCGGCGACCGAGCCGTTGAGGGCCTCGCGCAGCGCGCCGCGCATGCCCTCGCGCGTGCCGAGCACGATCATGAGGGCGTCGAGCTCCTCGGCCATGTCGGACAGCTCGGGTGCGGGACGGCCGGTGGCCAGGCGCTCGTGCCAGACGATGCCACGCGGACGGGTCACGGAGTCGATCATGGCGACCAGGTCGGGGACGAAGGACCGTTCCTCCTCCTGCTCGGGCGTCAGATCGGCCATCGTCACGAGGTAGCCCGAGGGGGTCTCCCCCATCGTGAAGGGGTCGGCGTCGATGGCCGCGCACGTCAGCTCGGCGTCGAAGTGCTCGGCGTACCAGGCCGCGGTCGCGACCACATGCCGGGTGCGGGGGCCCGCCACCCCCACCAGGATCTGCTTCTTCTGCGTCCGTCGCACCGTCTCATCCATGGTTCTCGTGTCCTTTCCGTGCTTCTGCCTCTATGAGACACCCGCGCGGGCCCGAACGGGGAGAGGGAGGTCCTGGTGACCGATCCCGTCGCCGGTCAGGCGCGGTCGCTCGGCTCCTCGTCGGCCTCGTACCAGTCGGGCAGCGGCTGCAGCTCGAGGCGCGTCGGGTCGTCGGGCCGCGGAAGGGTGAGCACGGCCCGTGTGACGATCGGGTTGCGCTCGAGGTCGTCCTCGATGGCCTGCAGGTGCGCGGCGAGCTCGCCCTCGGGGAGGTCGCCGACCAGGTCCACCCCCGCGACCACGAAGATGCGGTCGGGGCCCACCCACTCGGTGTGCAGGAAGCTCACGCGTTCGACGTCGCGATGGGAGAGCAGGGCACCGAGGATCGTGCGCATGCCGAGCGGCGAGGCGTCCTCCCCCGTCAGGAACGAGGAGTTGCGGGCGATGAGGAAGATCGCGACGATGCCGAGCAGCACGCCGACGAGGATCGAGCCGAGGGCGTCCCACAGGGGGTTGCCCGTGAGCTGGTGGGCCAGGAGCGCCGCGGCGGCGATGCCGATGCCGATGAGCGCCGCGAAGTCCTCGGCGAACACGGCGCGCAGCATCGGGTTGGGGGTCAGCCCCAGGTAGCGCAGGGCGCTCACCCGGCTGAGGGCGGCTCCACGCCGGGCCTGGCGCACGGACTGCAGGAACGAGAAGCCCTCGAGCACGAACGAGAGCGCCAGCACGAGGTAGGCCCACGTGTAGGAGACGCCCTCCTCCTCGGGGGCGCCGAGGGACTGGATCCCGTGCCACACCGAGACGGCGGAGCCGACCGCGAACAGGCCGATCGCCGCGAACATCGCCCACACGTACCCGGCGCGCCCGTAGCCGAGCGGATGGCTCGCATCGGGCTCCTTGCCCGCGCGGCGCTCCCCGATCAGCAGGAAGATCTCGTTGCCGGTGTCGGCCCACGAGTGGAACGCCTCGGCGATCATCGACGCGGAGCCGGTGATGATCCCGACCACCGTCTTGGCGATCGCGACCAGGAGGTTGGCCGCGAACGCGATGACGACGGTGACCAGGGATCCTGATCCGCCCTCCTCGGAGAGGTGGGCGTGTTCGGCGGGGCTGCTCATGAGGTGACCTGTCGGGACGGGGACGGGGAGGCGCGGACCGCACGGCGGGGCGGGCCGGTGCTCATTGTCGCGCTCACGCCCCAGGCGCGGCGAGCGGGGCGAGCGTGTCGGGGTCGACGGGGACCAGTCGCACGAGGGCTCCCGGCGGCAGCTGCGCGGCGAGCGGGAGGTCGTCGTCGACGACGACGCCGACCACCGGGTAGCCGCCGGTCACCGGGTGGTCGGCCAGGAACAGCACGGGCTCGCCGGAGGGCGGGACCTGCACGGCTCCGGTGACGACGCCCTCGCTCGCGAGCTCGCCGGGCCGGCGCGGGAGCGGCCGCCCGCCCGGCCCGGGGCGCAGGCGCACGCCCACCCGGTCGGCCTGCGTCGAGACCCGCCAGTCCAGGCCCGCGAGCACGGCGAGCGCGTCGCCGTCCCAGTCCTCGCGGATCCAGTCCTCGCGCGGCCCGAGCACGAGGCGCAGCGGGGTCGTGCCGCCCGCGACGGGCAGCGTGCGCGCGGGAGCGGGGGCGCCGGCGACCGCCGCGAGATGCGCGGTCGGCCCGATCCCCACCCGGGTGCCCGCGAGCAGCGGGGCGGGGCCGAGGCCCGAGAGGGTGTCGGACGCGCGGCTGCCGAGCTCGGCGGCGACCTCGACCCCGCCGCGCACCGCGACGTACGTGCGCAGCCCCGCGTGGGGCGCGCCGAGGCGCAGGGTCTCGCCGTCGTCGAGTCCGACGGCGCGCCGCGGCGGGGCCGATCGGGCGGTTCCGTCGGCCCCGGTGATCGTGCCGGGTGCGTCGGCGCCGGTGAGCGCGAGGACGAGCGGGCCGCGGGCGCGCAGCACGAGGCCGCCGAGCAGGGTCTCGAGCACGGCCGCCGTGGCGGGGTTGCCGACGAGGCGGTTGGCGGCGCGGGCGCTCGGGAGGTCCACGGCTCCCGAGGGCGGGACACCGAGGTCGGCGGCTCCGGGCCGTCCGAGGTCCTCGACGAGGGTCAGCAGCCCCGGGTCCTCGACCTCCAGGGCAGGAGCCGTCGCCGGCACCGGCGTGCGGTCGGCGGGCGGTGCGGCGGGTGGCCGACGCAGACGGGCGGAGGCGCGCACGGCGCGGTAGCGGACGCGATCGCCGGGGCGCACGAGCGCCGGAAAGGGACGGGAGAGGTCCCACATCGCGGCCGGGGTCCGGCCCAGCAGCTGCCAGCCGCCCGGTGAGCTGCGAGGGTAGACGGCCGAGAAGCGCCCGGCGACGGCCACGGAACCCGCGGGGACCGCGGTGCGAGGGCTGTCGCGTCGCGGCACGTCGAGGTCCCAGAGGCGCTCCGTCTCGCTCGCGCAGTAGGTGAAGCCCGGTGCGAAGCCGCCGAAGGCGCCGCGCCACGGGGCCGCGGTGTGGGCGGCGACGAGCGTCTCCGGCTCCATGCCGAGCGCATGGGCGAGGTCGTCCAGGTCCTCGCCGTCGTAGACGACGTCGATGTCGACGGTCCTCGGCGTCTCCTGCCGCCCGCCGCCGGTCGCGAGCGTGGGGAGGACCGATGCGGCGGCGAGCGCGTCGGCGCGCCGGACGAAGGAGACGAGCATGGTCTCGGCGGCCGCGAGCACCTCGGTCTGCCCGGCCAGCGGCGCGGCGCGCAGGCGGGCGTGCAGGGCGAGCACGTCCGGCAGGTCGCGGCCCGCGACCAGGAGGGCGCGCGTCCCGACCCGGCGGAGCTCGCGGGCACGCACGGCGCTCACGCGAACGCGCGGATCTCGACGCCGGCCGCGGTGAGCGCCGCGCGCACGGCGGCGGCCATCGCGACCGCGCCCGGGGAGTCGCCGTGCACGCAGATCGAGGCGGCGTCGATGCGGATCTCGGTGCCGTCCCGCGCGAGCAGCGTGCCCCGCGACGCGAGGCGCACCATGCGCTCGGCCACCGCGTGCTCGTCGTGCAGCACCGCGCCGGGCTCCCGGCGGGGGACGAGGGTGCCGTCGCTCCGGTAGGCGCGGTCGGCGAAGGCCTCGGCGACGGCCCTGAGCCCCGCGGCCCGGGCGCGCTCGAGCGCGACGGATCCCGGGAGGAGCAGGAGCGGCAGGTCGCCGCCGAAGGCGCGGACCGCGTCGACCACGGCGCGGGCGTGCTCCTCGTGGTGCACGATCGTCGTGTACAGCGCGCCGTGGGGCTTGACGTAGCGGACGGCGCCGCCGGCGGCGCGGGCCACGGCCTCGAGGGCGCCCATCTGGTACAGGACGTCGTCGGCGAGCTCGCGGGGCGAGCAGTCGAGGAAGCGCCGGCCGAAGCCCGCGAGGTCGCGGTAGGCGACGTGGGCGCCGATGGTGACGCCGGCGGCGACCGCCTCGCGGCAGGTCTCGGCCATCGTCGAGGGGTCCCCGGCATGGAAGCCGCACGCGATGCTGGCCGAGGAGACGGAGCGGAACATCGCGGCGTCGTCCCCCATCGTCCAGCTCCCGAACGCCTCCCCCACGTCGCTGTTCAGGTCGATGTGCGCAGGTGCTGGCATGGCGGTCCTCCGGGTGCAGGGTGTCGCTCCAGCATGGCCCAGGCCCGGGCGGTGTTCAACGCGGGAGGATCCGCCCGTCCTCGACGCGTACGACGGCATCGGCGTCCCGCAGCGTCTCGAGACGATGGGCGATCACGACCGTCGAGGCGCCCAGGCCCCGCACCGAGCGCACGACGCGCTCCTGGGTGTGGGGGTCCTGGTGGCTCGTGGCCTCGTCGAGCACGAGCACGGCGCCGCTGAGCCCTCCCGGCGCCTGCGCGGCGCGCAGCAGGGTGCGCGCGAGGGCGAGCCGCTGACGCTCGCCCCCGCTCAGGGCCGTCCGCGCGGCCCGACTACGCGGTCGAGCGGCAGTTCGCAGCAGGCGCGCGCGAGGGCCTCGCGCAGCTGGGCGTCGGGGGCGAACGGCGCGGCCAGGCGCAGGTTCTCGGTGACGCTCGCGTCCTGCAGGAACGGCTCCTGGTCGGCGACGGCCACGAGGCGCCGGACCTGGCCCGATCCGAGCTCGCGCGCGTCGACGCCGCGCACGAGCACGCGCCCGGCGCCCGGATCGCGGTGGCGCTGGAGCAGCCGGGCGATCGTGGACTTCCCCGATCCGGTGGGGCCGGTGACCCCGAGCGTGGCGCCGGGGTCGAGCAGCAGGTCGACGTCGTCGAGCACGGGGGCGCTGCGCCCCGGGTACCCGAACACGACGTGCTCGAGGGCCGCGGCCGCCGTGCCCGGGCGGTCCGGGGCACCCGGTAGGGCACGCGGAGCGTCCGGCTCGACGACCTCGGGAGCGGCCTGGGCGAGCTCGCGCACCCGGCGCGCGGCCGCGAGGCCCGCGGGCAGGGACCGGGCGAGCCGCTCGAGCGTGTCGAGCCCCGAGGCGGTGCCGGGCACGAGGGCTGCCGCGGCGAGCACGCCGGGCAGGGCCGCCGGCATCGCGGGGGCCGAGGTCGCGAGGCCGACGAGCAGCACGAGCAGCGTCCCGCCCCAGACCCGGAGGACCGTGGCCCCGGCCCGCGCCCCGGCGCGGTGGGACTGGGCGGTGAGCACCCGGCCCAGTGCGGCGTCGAGGGCTCCCAGTCCCGCGAGCCGGGCGGAGAGCGTCCCGGCTCCGCGGATCACCTCGGTCAGGCGCAGGGAGTCGGCCACGTGCTGGGCGAGGTCGGAGCGGAGGCGCCCCGCCTCGCGCGCCGCGTCCCGGTCGCGGCGTCGGCCGAGGACGGGCACGATCCAGCCGGCGGCGAGCACGACGGCGAGCGCGAGGGCGGCGGGCGCCCCGGCGAGGCCGCCCGCGACCGCGACGGCCGCCGCGGGGATCAGCACGGCGCTCACGGCGGGCGCGATGGTGTGGGCGAAGAACACCTCGATCCGGTCGACGTCGTGCACGGCGACGTCGAGCACTCGGGCCGCGCCGCGGGTGTCGGTCACCGCGGGGGCCTGCGGGATCAGCCCCTCCATGACCCAGATGCGCAGCTCGCCGAGCAGGGTGAAGGCCGCGAGGTGGCCCGTGAGCTGCTCGACGTAGCGCAGCGCGGCCCCGAGCAGCACGACCAGGACGAGGCCTGCGAGGGCGACCAGCGCGAGGCGCGCCGTTCCGGGCGTGCCCCGCCCCGTGAGCATCTGCCCCACCGTCCAGGCGGGCAGCGCGAGGGCGGTCGCGAGCGCGGCGTGGCCGCACAGGCGGGCGAGCACCGAGATCGCGAGCACGCCCGTGGACGGCGCCGCGAAGCCCAGGAGCCAGCGGATCTGGTTCATGCGGTCTCCGTCCGAGCGGCTCATCGCCGACCTCGGCGGCTGAGGGGCCGCACGACATCCGGGCGGACGCCTGGGGATCGGCGCTCGAGGGCGGGCGGCGTCAGGGCAGTCGGTCAGGGCGTGCGGAGTGCGAGCGTCGCCGCGAGCGTGGTCCGCACGCGCTCGGAGATCCCGTCGGGCGAGGCCGGCTCGAACTTGTCGTCGAGATACAGGCAGGCGAGCCCGTGGACGAGGGCCCACAGGCCCGTGGTCGTGGCGGCCGGCTCGTCGATCCCGAAGGCCCGGTGCACGCCGGCGTCGAGATACGCGTGGATGCTCCGCGTCGCGTCGCGTCGTCCGGGATCACCGCGCTGGCCGCGTTCGCCGAACATGACCCGGAAGAGGCCGGGCCGCTCGAGGGCGAAGCGCACGTAGGCGACGCCGAGCTCGGCGAGCTCCTCGGCGCTCGCGGGCCTCGGGCACGCGGCGACCAGGGTGTCCAGGAGGTCGCGGAACCCGACGGCGGCGACCGCCGAGAGCAGGGCCGGCCGATCGGGAATTGGCGATAGGGCGCGGCGCTCGAGACCCCCGCCTGGCGGGCGACCGCGCGGATCGAGAGGTCGGCGCCGCCGTCGGCGTCGAGCATCTCGACGGCGGTGTGGACGAGGGTGGCCGGGAGGTCCCCGTGGTGATAGCTCGACGTCCCCCCGCTCACAGCTGGACTGTAGCAAGGGCTGGACCGGTGCCCACCCAGAAGTAGTACCATTTTCGTACTAGATGTCGAGGGGCCGGAGGTTCCGCCATGGATGTGACCGTCTTCGGAGCGGCGGGGCCCACGGGCCTGTGGGTCTGCCGCCTCGCCCTGGCCGCCGGGCACCGCGTGACCGCGGTCAGCCGACGGGCCGACCCGCTCCCGCTGCCGCCCCAGGAGCGGCTGACCACCGTGCGCGCCGACGTCGTCCGCCGGACCGGCGTGGCCGAGGCCGTCGAGGGGCCGGCGCCGTGCTGTCCGCGCTCGGCGCGCCCTACGGCCGCCGCCCGATCGACGTCTACTCGCGCGGCACCTCCGCGATCGTCGCCGCGATGCGCGAGCGGGCGCGCGGCCGACGCCTCGTCGTCGTGAGCTCCGGCCTGACGTACGCGCCGCCGCGCGGCAACCTGGCCGCCGACCTCCTGCTCTTCCCGCTGCTGCGGCACGTGGTCGGCAGGACGCTGTACCGGGACATGCGCGCGATGGAGGAGGAGCTGCGGGACGCGCCGGACATCGCGTGGACGATCATGCGGCCCGGCAGGCTCATCGACGCCGAGGCCGTGTCCGCCTATCGGCTCGACCGCGACCACCCCTCTCAGGGTTGGACCACGCGCCCCGACCTCGCAGCGGCCATGGTCGCGCAGCTCGAGAGCCAGGACGACGTCCACGCCGCCGTCGCGCCGACGACCGATCGCCGGGCGCGACGGTGACCGCCGGGTCCGCGCAGGTGCGCGAAGAGATCCGGCGGCTTCGCATCGAGCTCGAGATCGCAAACGACGCGGTGGCCGCCGCGGCAGGGCTCACCCCGCGCGACTTGGACGTGCTCGACGTGATCGACCGCGAAGGACCGTGCTCCCCGACGTGGCTGGCCGAGCGCACCGGGCAACGGCGCGCCACCCTCACGTCGGTGCTGCACCGCTTGGAGGGTGACGGGTGGATCAGCCGTCGCCCCGATCCGGCCGACGGGCGGTCGGCGATCCTGGACTCGACCGACCGCTTCGACGAGCTGCGGGCGCTCTATGCCCCGCTCGACGCGGTCGGGGACCGTCTGGCTGCGAAGCTCACCGCGGCCGAGCTGGCCGTGGTCGCGCGAGCGCTCGCGCTCATCGCCGACCACGTGCACGACGCGGCCGGCGATGACGGGAGGTCGGTGACGTAGGAACGTCAGCCGGCCTGGGCCAGAGACGCGGTCAGGAGCCGACGGCGACGACCTCGACGGGGATGTTGCCGCGCGTGGCCTTGGAGTACGGGCAGAGCTCGTGCGTACGGTCGACGAGCTTCTGCGCCGTCTCCTGGTCCACGCCGGGCAGGGTCACCGTGAGCTTGACGCTCAGTCCGAAGCTCTCGCCCTCCTTGCCGATCCCGACCTCGGAGTTCACGACCGACGTCGAGGTGTCGATCTTCAGCTCCTTGCCGGCCAGGCCCAGCGCGCCCTGGAAGCAGGCGCCGTAGCCGACCGCGAAGAGCTGCTCGGGGTTGGTGCCGCCACCGGGGCCGCCCATCTCCTTGGGAGTGCGCAGGTCGACGTCGAGCACCTTGTCGTCCGAGGTGCCGTGGCCGTCGCGGCCGCCGGTGATCTCGGCCTTGGCCGTGTAGGCGATGCTGTCGGGGGTGTTCATGGCATGTCTCCTCATCGTCGTGTGCGTCTTGTCGTGCGCGCCGCGCGCGGGCGGGGCCCGCCTGAGGCGCCTCCTCTCGAGTATTGCCACTTCGGCTGTCGGAGTCCATGGGGGTGAGCGGGGGCGACCCGAGTCAGCGCGGCGGTCGACCGCGGGCCGACCGATCAGCTGCGGGCTCTCGCCATGATCTCGGCGATCACGTCGGACGTCGCTTCTGGACTCCGCCGAAGAGCTGGGGCTCCGTGGCGTCCGCGCACCGGCGTCGTGGGGTCGTCGAGCTGCTCATGCGCCGAGGGGATCGGCCGGGCAGGCGTACCGGATCGTCCCCGGCGGTGGTGCGCAGCGTTCTTTCAGTATGCAGACCTCGTCACCACGCAGGAACAGTCGGGTGCGAGCTGCAGATACGTGCCCTCCCCCAGGTCGACCTGCCGTCCGACCACCGACCGGTGGAAGAGACGTCGCAGCGTGACGGGCGACCAGTCCTCCCGGAGGCACTTGTCGGCGAGGGTCGTACAGCGGGTCACGTCATCAGGTTCGAGGCCGTCGGCCATCTCGGACTCGTCGATGTCGAACCACGAATACTCACCGACCGCGAACTCGACATGGCCTTCGCGAAAGGTGAAGGTCGCCGCCCTCGCCGCGCCCTCCTTTCTGCGGAGCGTCAGATCCGCCCCTCGCTCCGTCATCTGCAGGTCGCAGACCAGCCCCCTCTCGCGCGCCGCCGTCGCCACCGCGGCCGCGTACACGGTCATGTACTCCGCTTGCGGGTTCGTCTGCGGCCGTCCCGCGTTGTCGGGACCCCTCCCCATGCGCCGCCCTTTCGCGGCGCGCACAGCGGACCTCCACATGCGCCGGCCCTCCCGAGGACGCAGTCCGTGCTCCACCACAGTGCTCCCCCCCCCCTTCGCCGAGCCGCTCCGAGCCACACCCTGCCTCGTACAGGCCGTGAATGCCTCACAGCTCCTTGACCAGAATCTCGTTCGCCTCGAGCGCGTGCACGGGCTCTCCGTCGTCTCCGACCCAGTCGTACTCGCTCACGTCCACCACGCCCGTCGCCCGGTAGCCGAGCTTGAGGTAGAGACGTCGGGCATCTCGGTTGTCCTCGGCGACGCCGACCGCGATCATCGGCACGCCGCGCCGTCGGGCCAGGTTCTCTGCGACTCCGATCAGCTCCGTGCCGACGCCGCGCCCGCGTGCCCCCTCGCGCACGTGGAGATGATTGAACTCCACCGCCTGGGGGAACGTTCGCCGGGCGTTCTCGTCCACGCATCCCGACCACTGGATCACCCCCGAGCCCAGCGGCTCGGCCCCCTCCCATGCGGCCAGGTGGGTGGCTCTGCCGTGAGCCGTCTGAGCGTGGTGGGACTCGTGGACCGATCCCGGCAACGGCCACGATCGGATCAGCAGGTCGAGGTCCGTGTCATCGACATCGCGAACGTCCATGCTTCGCCCTTTCGTCGCAGAAGAGGCACGGTAGCAGCCGTCAGCCCTCACGCTTGAGGCGCTGTGGGACGGTCCCTCGTCTGCAGAGCCGTCCAATCGGCGCCTCCGAATGCCCGGCCTTCCAGGCGAGCACATGTTCGGGCAGGTGACCTTAGTTGCGCAGATTCGCGAAGGGCCGGCGCCCATACACAGCGGCGAAGTCAGCGATCATCGAGGTTTCGATCGATCCCGGGTCGCCTGCCGTCAGCTTCCAGCAGACGAGCAGGGAATCACTTTCTCTCAGTTGCCAGATGAGGCGGCCGCCCCAGTGACCGATCGGCTCACCGGCACCGAAACGACGGAACTCGTCGAGGCGCTTGCGCAGACCACGCCGACCGCTCACACCACCAGCAGCTTTGCCGATGTAGACGATACGCGCCGGTGGTGTCATAGCGTCGAAGCAACACTCCCGGTCGGCGGGGGTCTGATCGGTGGAGTGTGCGGATGGCGCGGGTGGGGTTGTCGTTCAGTGACAGGTCGGAGATCTCGACGGCCTCGAAAGCGGGCTGGTCGGTGCGGAGGATCGCCCGTCACCTGGGGCGTTGCCCGTCGGTGATCTTGCGGGAGCTTCACCGGAACTCGACGAAGACCCGCGGCTACCAGGCCGTGACCGCAGACGTCAGAGCGCAGCGTCGGCGGGCTCGCCCGCAGCAGCGGAAGGTCGCGGGGGATCCGGTGCTGCAGGCGAGGGTGGAGGCGGATCTGGCCGCGTCGTGGACGCCGAACGAGATAGCGGGCCGGTTGCGTCTGGAGGCGACAGACCCGACCGTTGAAGGCTCTTCACGAACGAGGGTGTAGCGCGGGTCTGAACCCTCCGGCTTCGAGCAGCGACCGAGCGATGTAGTGGGTGAGGTTGCGGAAGCCGAGGGCGGAGCCGCGGAGGTGTTCGAGTCGCCCGTTGATGGCCTCGGTCGGGCCGTTGCTGGTGCCGGGGCGGTCGAAGAACGCGAGGATGTCGCCCGCCCGCTGCTTCATGGTCCGGCCGAGCTTGCGGACCTCGACGAGCGCCGCGGGAACGCCGCTGCTGATCGCAGCGATCACCTCCTGCATCATCGCCTTCGCTTTCTTCTTGTCGGGCTCCCGGTAGGCCGCGACGATGCGCTGGTAGATGCCCCAGGTCGCCTCGACCTCGACGTGCTCCTCGCTCGCGAACACTGCGTCCAGGCGTGCCCGCTGCCGGTCGGTGAGCAGGCTCGCCCCGGTGTGCAGGGTGCGGCGGGCTTTGTAGAGCGGGTCGCCCTTGAGCCCGCGGTGACCGGTGGTGTCTTGCTGGACCCGACGCCGGCAGACATCCAGCGCGTCGCCGGCGAGGCGGACCACGTGGAACGGGTCCATGACGGGGACGGCGTCGGGGAGTTCCTCGGCGGCAGCGGTCTTGAACCCGGCGAAGCCGTCCATCGCGACCACCTCGATCCGCTTCGCCCAGTCCGCAGGGCGGGCGGCGAGCCACTGCTTGAACACCGCCTTGGAGCGGCCCTCGACCATGTCCAGCAGCCTCGCCGGCCCGGTCTTGTTCCTCGCGGGCGTGAGGTCGATGATCACGGTGACGTACTTGTCGCCCAGCCTCGTGTGTCGCCAGACGTGCTCGTCGACACCGATCGTGGTGACCCCGTCGAACCGGGCGGGGTCGTCGATCAGGCGCCGCTTGCCTTCCGCGAGGACGGCGGCGTTCGCGGCACTCCAGGACACCCCGAGACCTGCGGCGACGCGGGTGACGGTGAGGTGGTCGATGACGATGCCCCGCAGCGCCCACTCCAGGCCGCCGCGGGAGATCTTCGCACGCGGCGCCGCTGCCCGCGTCATGTCCTGCCGCCACGTGCGCCGGCAGTGTCCGCACCGGTACCGGCGCACCCGCACCAGCAGGGTCGTCGGCCGGTGCCCGAACGGCTCGTGCGCCAGTCGACGCGTGACCGTGTCCCGCGGCACGCCCTCGACACCGCACTTCCGACACCACGGGTCGTCCTCGACGACGCGGCATTCGATCGTGGCCCGATCCGGCTCGATCAGCTGGCCGACGGCGACGAGGCCGAGCTCGTCGAGGCGGCAGAACGTGGTCAGGTCAGGGGTCGCGAAAGTAGGGTGGAGCACGTCGAGGTCTTTCGGGATGGCGAGCGTGAAGAACTTCCATCATCCGGGAGACCTCGACCCCTACCCGGCCACCGACGCGCTCAACCGACTACACCCTCGTTCGTGAAGAGCCGCCAAAAGCTCCCAATACCTGCTGTTCTGTCTAACGACCTCTGCGTCGCTTTGCTCGGGCATGCCGCCGACCGTAGCAGCGCTCGGGGCGTTGGACGGATGGAATATCTGCCCGGAGTGCGAGCCCGGCGAGAAGCGGGAGGACGTCGAAAAGTCGCGTGCCAGAAACGGTGCAGGTGTCGCCCGGTCATCGCAGCAGCTGGTCCTCGATCCTCTCCAGGTAGGCGCGGCCGACGCCCGTGAGCGAGAAGTCCTGGCGCCTGGCCCCCGTGCGAGGGACCTCGACCTGCGAGATCTCGAGGGAGCCGGCCTGGGCCAGGCGCCGCAGCGTTCGATAGAGCCCGCGCTCGCTCAGGGTCCATCCGGTCACCTGGGCGAACAGGGGGGCGACGTCCTGCGCGGAGACCGGACCGTGATCGCGCACCAGGCGCAGCAGCGCGAGCGTGGTCGCCGCCTTCTTGTAGACCTCGACCCAGGACGCGGCGAGCTCGTCGGCCCACTCGGCGTCCTCGGGGGAGAGCGGTGGCTCCTCGGCATCGGGCGGATGTCCCGCGGACGTGGGAGGGACGCGACTCATGCGCGTGCCTGCTCGAACCCGCGGGAGAGCACGGCACCGATCCCGTGGATGAGCAGACCGAGCCCCCAGAAACCCGCCATGCCGAAAGTCGAGCCGAACCACGTCTCGTCGATCGCGAGGCCGCCGTCGCCGGCGATCGCGGGCGACCGCAGGGCGATGAGCAGGTAGGCGTGGAGCAGGAAGCCCACGTTGATCGCGGCGTAGCTGATCGCGTGAGCGGCGAACAGCCCGTAGCGCACGCGAGAGAGTCGCCTGCCGATGGTGAGCAGGTACGCCGCGTAGCCGAGGGCGATCAGAGCCAACAGGATCATCGACAGCAGGCTGATCCGATTGCCGGTCGCTGCGATCACGACCTGGAGGATCGCGCTCGCCGCCACCAGTGTGAGCGCATAGGGCAGCAGGGTGCGGTGGGCGGCAGCGGCGGGGCCCTGCGGGGTGGCCGACGGGGTGTGGCTCGACGGGCGCCCAACGTCGGAGGGCTCTGCGGCACGGGACGGGGTGGTCATTGCGTCCTCCTGGGAGGTGGCGGGGATGATGTTACGGGTTCTCGTCGGCGGTAGTGGCCCTGAGGTTCACTGCCCTGTCGTCACGGGACTGTACCTGAGGTTCAGTGCCAGGGGAAGGGTGCCCGGGTGTGGCCGACTTCCGATAGGGCCGGCATCCGACGACGCGATGCCAGGAAACACCTTGGGTCCGGTTTCGAGTTCCAGTAAGGGGATCGGAGCGCGCCCAGGAAGTTCAGCCCCCAGCTGCGCGACCGTGTCGGGCGCTCGGCGAGTCTGGGGCGACTGCGCCCCGAGTCCAAGTATGGCTGCACCTCCAGGCACTGTCTCCTTGGGGTATACCTCAAAGTGACACAGGGGTCCCTACGGGTCAATCTTGTGGATGTGATGGCTTGGTGGCGGGTTTCTGTGATCGCTCAGTGGCGGTGCAGGCGCGGTCAGGTGTCGGCCGTGGTGCGGCGCAGCTCGCGGTAGATGGTGGTGCGGGAGACGTTGAACAGCTCGGCCAGCTCGGCTTGGGTGTGCTCACCGGCGGCGTGCAACGTCAGCAGGTGCTTGCGCTGAGAGGGCGAGAGCTTGGGCTTCTTGCCTTTGAGTTTGCCCTTGGATCTGGCGATGGCCATGCCCTCGCGGGTGCGCAGGCGGATGAGGTCCGCCTCAAACTCGGCCACCATGCCGAGCACGTTGAACAGCAACCGGCCGACGGCGTCGTTGGGGTCGTAGACGCTGCCTCCGAGACTGAGCGCCACTCCCTTGATGGTGAGCTCGTCGGCGATGTCCCTCGCGTCCGGGAGCGAGCGGGCCAGCCGGTCGAGCTTGGTCACCACCAGGGTGTCCCCATCCCGGGTCGCGGCCAGTGCCTCGCGCAGCCCGGGCCGGGCGCGGGTCGTTCCCGTTAGACCGTGGTCGAAGTAGACGTTCTTGTTCTCGACTCCGAGGCGCTCGAGTGCTTCCCGTTGGGCGGAGAGGTCTTGCGCGAGAGTCGAGACGCGCGCGTAGCCGACATGCATGTCCCCATTGTTGCAGTTGCCCTCCCCTCACCGCCCATGTCACCGTACGGGTCTTGCGTACATGACGATCCCTCATAAGAAGTCGTCGAGGAGGAAGCTCGCACGACGTACGGTGAAGGATCCCCTTACGGGCATGCGATCTGGGCTGACGCCTGTGACCGAGTGTTCAGTGCGCGTTGTATAGTTCAGTCCATGCTGACTATTGCTTCGCGTCTCGACGTGATGAACCGCCTGGGTCGTGCACTGGCCGACCCCACTCGATCCCGGATCATCTTGACCCTGCTCGACCATCCCGCTTACCCGGCGGAACTGGCCCGAGATCTGGACCTGACACGCCCGAACGTGTCCAACCACCTGGCATGCCTGCGCGATTGCGGGATCGTCGTCTCCGAGCCCGAGGGTCGTCGGACACGATATGAGATCGCCGATTCGCACCTGGCGCAGGCGCTGACGGCACTGGTCGATGCCACCCTGGCAGTGGACGAAGACGCCCCGTGCATCGATCCCGCCTGCTCGCTTCCCGGATGCGACGCAGCTGGGGAGGGCGCATGATCCTCACCTCGGTCTTGCAGGCGATGGGCCTGTTCGCAGCGACCAACATCGACGACATCATCGTGCTCGCCCTCTTCTTCGCGCGAGGGGCAGGCCAGCGCGGCACTACCGCCCGCATTCTGGCCGGCCAGTACCTCGGATTCGCCGGCATCCTCGGTGCCGCGGTCCTGGTGACCATCGGTGCCGGAGCATTCCTGCCCTCGGCAGCCATCCCGTACTTCGGTCTCATCCCTCTGGGCCTCGGCCTCTGGGCCGCATGGCAGGCCTGGCGCGGAGACGATGACGACGATGACGACGAGGCCAAGGTTGCCGGCAAGAAGGTCGGCGTGTGGACAGTCGCAGGCGTCACCCTTGCCAACGGCGGCGACAACATCGGCGTCTACACCCCTGTCTTCCTCAGCGTGGAACCTCTCGCAGTAGTCGCCTACTGCATCGTCTTCCTCGCGCTCGTCGCGGTCCTGGTGGCCCTGGCAAAGTTCGTCGCCACCCGCCCCCCGATCGCCGAAGTGCTCGAACGCTGGGAGCACATCCTCTTCCCCATCGTTCTCATCGGCCTCGGCATCGTGATTCTCGTCAGCGGCGGAGCCTTCGGACTCTGACGTAGCGGCAGCGATCCAAACGGCGCCGACCGGGCGCACCCCTCTCGGTTCAGACCGCGACACCTACCTGCAGCCAGTCCTGCGTGGTCGCGGCAACAAGACCGCCACGGAGCGCTGCAAAAACCCCGCCACCAACCGAACGAAGCCACAGGGTCAATCTGGCTCTTCACGAATGAGGGTGTAGCGCGGGTCTGAACCCTCCGGCTTCGAGCAGCGACCGAGCGATGTAGTGGGTGAGGTTGCGGAAGCCGAGGGCGGAGCCGCGGAGGTGTTCGAGTCGCCCGTTGATGGCCTCGGTCGGGCCGTTGCTGGTGCCGGGGCGGTCGAAGAACGCGAGGATGTCGCCCGCCCGCTGCTTCATGGTCCGGCCGAGCTTGCGGACCTCGACGAGCGCCGCGGGAACGCCGCTGCTGATCGCAGCGATCACCTCCTGCATCATCGCCTTCGCTTTCTTCTTGTCGGGCTCCCGGTAGGCCGCGACGATGCGCTGGTAGATGCCCCAGGTCGCCTCGACCTCGACGTGCTCCTCGCTCGCGAACACTGCGTCCAGGCGTGCCCGCTGCCGGTCGGTGAGCAGGCTCGCCCCGGTGTGCAGGGTGCGGCGGGCTTTGTAGAGCGGGTCGCCCTTGAGCCCGCGGTGACCGGTGGTGTCTTGCTGGACCCGACGCCGGCAGACATCCAGCGCGTCGCCGGCGAGGCGGACCACGTGGAACGGGTCCATGACGGGGACGGCGTCGGGGAGTTCCTCGGCGGCAGCGGTCTTGAACCCGGCGAAGCCGTCCATCGCGACCACCTCGATCCGCTTCGCCCAGTCCGCAGGGCGGGCGGCGAGCCACTGCTTGAACACCGCCTTGGAGCGGCCCTCGACCATGTCCAGCAGCCTCGCCGGCCCGGTCTTGTTCCTCGCGGGCGTGAGGTCGATGATCACGGTGACGTACTTGTCGCCCAGCCTCGTGTGTCGCCAGACGTGCTCGTCGACACCGATCGTGGTGACCCCGTCGAACCGGGCGGGGTCGTCGATCAGGCGCCGCTTGCCTTCCGCGAGGACGGCGGCGTTCGCGGCACTCCAGGACACCCCGAGACCTGCGGCGACGCGGGTGACGGTGAGGTGGTCGATGACGATGCCCCGCAGCGCCCACTCCAGGCCGCCGCGGGAGATCTTCGCACGCGGCGCCGCTGCCCGCGTCATGTCCTGCCGCCACGTGCGCCGGCAGTGTCCGCACCGGTACCGGCGCACCCGCACCAGCAGGGTCGTCGGCCGGTGCCCGAACGGCTCGTGCGCCAGTCGACGCGTGACCGTGTCCCGCGGCACGCCCTCGACACCGCACTTCCGACACCACGGGTCGTCCTCGACGACGCGGCATTCGATCGTGGCCCGATCCGGCTCGATCAGCTGGCCGACGGCGACGAGGCCGAGCTCGTCGAGGCGGCAGAACGTGGTCAGGTCAGGGGTCGCGAAAGTAGGGTGGAGCACGTCGAGGTCTTTCGGGATGGCGAGCGTGAAGAACTTCCATCATCCGGGAGACCTCGACCCCTACCCGGCCACCGACGCGCTCAACCGACTACACCCTCGTTCGTGAAGAGCCGACATCGCCGGGTGGCCGACCAGGTTCTACCAGGTCAGCGAGCTCGTACAGCAGATTCGAGGCCGACGGACACCATCGCGTTGCTGTCATCGTTGCTGTCAGGGATTTGGGGGCGCATCAATGGCAATTACGCCCGAACCACACTCACGCCATCCGAAAACTCCGAATTGCAGACAGGCATGACGCCGCAGCATTATCATCACCAACTTCGATCGCTAGACGCCTGAAGGCCTTAAGTCGAGCAATCCAAGCCTTATAATCCTCAACACCATCTCGCGAGGTCAATTTCGACAAGACGGCAGACCAATCTTGCCTATGCCATAGCGAGACCCCGTCCAGTGCGCACCCCGCAAGCACTCCAGCAACCAGAAGTGCATTCTCTTCATCACTCATGGCCGCCGCGCCATAGTCCGCCTCCCTAAACACACTCAGACTAGCCGTGAAATGACGAACGTCTCCGCCGTCCAGAAACTCAACTAGCAACGACTCCGCCTCCACTAGTTCAATTCCACTAATGAACGCCGCGACTCGCAGCCAATCGTGTTCAGAACTTTTGACCTTCAAACTGAGCCAATCTCCGCGCATCTCAATCGAGGCGCACTCCACGCCCAAGATTCCCACCCCGGCAGTGATCGCTGTTTTCACATCCCTGGGTGAAATGTAGTCCAGCATCCTGAACTCACCCCCAAACCGGTCGAGCGCGAGATTCAAGCCGCCCCAAACAGAAAGAACAGTTTCAAGGTAAGCCAGATACACATCGGTGAACTGCTCAGAAGAGAATGTTTTCCCCTGAATAGTCACCTCGTCGCCGTTCAGGTCGTCCACTCCCCCATGCCCCCCGGCGTTACGAAAACTCGACTCGAGCCCCTCAGATATCGGGATCTCTGGAAAACGCCTATCGGCAGCCTTGAGAGAATGTCCGCCACTCTTACTTACGAACGAATCATACTCGCCCGGGTCGAGAGCCACGACAGTTGCAACTGCGTGTCGTAATACGCCATCTCGAAGAGTTGCAACACATTGAACCGCACTGTTGACAATGTCCAGCTCCCCCGAGTCTTCAGAGTTCACGACAAGATTTGCCGCACCAAGTGAGCCCGAAAGGTTTGCCTGCGCCCTTGCATGTTGACGCCGCCACGCCTCACCCTTTCCCAGCTCCAAGAAGGCACTGGACTTCCCGAGCACATCCGCAACTCGGTCCCGAATACCGGTGAAGCGATCAAAGTCAAATTGCGTGAGCGCCATAATGCGCATCATTTGATACTCAATGCCTGATCCTCCACTTACCGAACTCGCACCCTCGATACGCCTGAGCTCAAGCTCCAGCTCCAGCTCCTCGATTGTGGCCGGGTTGCCTAGCCTGTCGCGAATAGCCCGGCCGGCACTGTTAGCCACCTGGAGGGGGTCTGAGTCTTTGGAAACCTCGTCCGCCCAGATCAACTCCTCGATTTGCGCAAGATGGCGTTCGCCCAACCGAATCTCTGCGTTGCCTTCAGCTTCGAACCTTTGTGCCTCGTTCATGTCTGGGGCACACATCGCATCAAGGAACTTCTCGTACCCAGCCCGCAACTGCCCGAGTGCGCGACCGATGAGCTTTCCTAGATTTCTATTTGGTCGAGGCTGCGGCGATTGCCACGAAAGCACAAGGCTGTCGAGCTGATAGAAAGCGGCCAGAAGAGCTCCCGGCGCCTCGCCTTCTCGGGACGCTTTAGCTAACGCGCGCTCAACTGTTCGAGTTGTTTCGTCCACTTGTCGTTCGAGCTGGCTCAGATCGGCACCGGATGGCGAAGTCGGGGAGCTCCGGGTCGCTCAAAAGTCGTCCACAAGATCGATTCTCCGCGAGAGATCCTGCTGACATTCATCAGGCTCCGGCCCTCTCCCGCAGTTGATGCACGGGCGGGCGAGAAGCCGCTGTTCATCGCAGCGCTCGCAGATTACATAGTCGAATGATAACTGGAGATTGCGTTTGTGCTGGGCCAATCGACTTTCCTTGGGTCAATAGTTACAGTTTTACCAAGCGAATTTCAGGTGCGGCTTGCGGAGTGAGTGGCACGGTGAGCGCTGAGGCCCGCAGCGAAGCGAGGACCGGAAGCGATCATGTGCCACTCACGGCGGGCGGCGGAGCCGCCCCTTGAAGGAGTAGGGAAAGTTCTCACGCGCCAGTACTCGACGTCGAGACCTCCAGTGGAATTGCGGGCGCTGACCTCGGGCCCTGACGTCCGGCAGGAACTCCCGAGGTCAGCTTCTGACACCACTGCGATGGTGCAGCTATGCGGTTGATGGTAGTGGGACGGAGCTGACGGGGCTCGTGTGTCGGGAACCTTCACGGCAGCAAGTCCGATATCTACCCCCTGGCGGCGGCCGGCGAGGGGCGCTCCGCCCAGATGAAGCGCCTTCGCTTCTGCCCGACGGCGCGCCCGGAAGCCTTCGAGGTAGCCTCCTTGACCAAGGTCCTCTGGAAGGAGCACATCAGTGGGGTCCTCTGAGGCAGGTCAAACGTTCACCAGACATGGCGGGGAGCCGAGTTCGACTCTTGAGCCCTCCGGCCTGAGCATCGAGCTCCGCGAGTGCACCAGGAGGCTCAACGCGCGTCTTGGACCCACGCTGGTTTCGGCCCTAGCCGGATCCAGAGGTTCTCAGCATGCTCGTGCGTGGGTAGCGGGATCAGCAGCCCCGGGTCCAGCAAGCGAACGACGTCTTCGCGCTGCCTACTCCGCCTGGTGCACGGTCTCTGAGGCCGAGGGCGAGGCAGTCGCACGCACATGGTTCACGGGGGCCAACCCGTGGCTCGACGACGAGTCGCCTGTGGACGCGTTACGCCAAGGCCGACTTGCCGCCGTCGCACGCGCTGCGGATGCCGTCGTGGAAGACTGGCTCTTCACAGATGAGGGTGTAGGAGCTGGCGGCGCGGCGGTGCCGGGATAGACGTCGAGGTCTCCCGATGATGGAAGTTCCTACGCTCGCCATCTGGAAGACCTCGACGTGCTCAACGCTACCTTCGCCGCGCCCGATCTCGATACGTTCAGCCAGGTTGACCGGCTGGGCCTGACCGTGACGGGGCAGCTGATCGAGCCGCATCGATCGGTGTTGGAGTGTCGCGTGCTTGAACCGGACAACTGGTGCCACGGTTGCGGCCAGCAAGGCGTCTCCCGGGGCACGGTGGTCCGGCGTCTCGCCCACGTCCCGGTGGGTTGGCGTCCCACGACGCTGCAGGTCAGAGTGCGTCGTTACCGATGCCCGGACTGCCGCCGCGTGTGGCGTCAGGACACCTCGACCGCGGCCGAGCCCCGCGCTGTCCTCTCCCGGCACGCCGCGCTGTGGGCGCTCAAGGGCGTGGTCATCGATCGCTTGTCCGTCGCCCGGATCGGGCGTGTCAGATGGTCTGTGTAAGCCGTACCGAGAGGAACGGTAAGAATCATGACCATGACGGACGAGAAGAAGCAGGCCGAGCCATCGGGCCAGGACCTGGTCGAGCAGCTGAAGGCCTCTGGGCAGCTTGATGCCCTCTTCGAGCAGATCGATGCCGGGAAGGTCGAACTGACCGGCGATGGAGGGTTCGTACCCGCGCTGGTCAAAGCAGCACTCGAACGCGGACTGCAGGCCGAGCTGACCAGCCATCTGGGCTATGAGAAGGGCTCGAGCGAGGCGTCGAAGCACTCCAACTCCCGCAACGGGACCACGTCGAAGAAGGTCGAATCCGAAGTTGGACCGATCCAGCTCGACGTCCCCCGGGATCGGGGTGGGTCGTTCACGCCGCGCCTGGTCCCCAAGGGTCAGCGGCGGCTGGGAGGCCTTGATGACATGATCATCAGCCTCTATGCCGGCGGGATGACGATCCGCGACATCCAGCACCATCTGGCCTCCACGCTCGGCACGGATCTGTCGCACGAGACGATCTCCAACATCACCGACGCCGTCAGCGAAGAGGTCCTGGCCTGGCAGTCACGGCCGCTGGAGGAGTTCTATCCGGTGATCTACCTCGACGCGATCCGGATCAAGATCCGAGAGAACAGCCAGGTCATCAACCGTGCCGCCTATATCGCCGTCGGCGTGGACCTCGAGGGGATCAAGCACGTGCTGGGGATCTGGGTCCAGGACACCGAGGGCTCGGCGTTTTGGGCCCACGTCTGCGCGGACCTGGCCAACCGGGGCGTGCGGGACGTGCTGATCGTCTGCTGCGACGGCCTCAAGGGCCTGCCAGAGGCGATCGAGGCGACCTGGCCGGACTCGATGGTCCAAACCTGCGTCGTCCACCTGATCCGGGCCGCGATGCGGTTCGTGGCCTACTCCGACCGCAAGAAGGTCGCCAAGGCGCTCAAGCCGATCTACACCGCCCCCAACGAGGAGATCGCCCGGAAGGCACTGGCAGAGTTCGAGGCCTCCGAGCTCGGGAAGAAGTACCCCTCCGCTGCTACGACCTGGGCGAACTCGTGGGAGCGGTTCATTCCGTTCCTGCAGTTCCCGCCGATGTTGCGCAAGGTCATCTACACGACCAACAGCATCGAATCGCTGAACTTCCAGCTGCGGAAGGTGACCAAGAACCGCGGCCACTTCCCCTCGACCGAGGCGGCGGTGAAACTGCTCTGGCTCGCGATCTGCAACATCGAAGACAAGCGTGCTGCCGAGCGCGCGAGAGACCGCGGAAAGCCCGCCAGCGAGCGGAAGGCTCAGGGCCGACTCGTCGAGGGCCAGGTCGTCACCAACTGGAAGCAGGCCCTCGCCCAGCTCGCCGCCGCTTACCCCGACCGGATCAACCCCTACCTATGACCACCCCGCTTACACAGACAACTTGACAGGCCCCCCGGATCGCCGCCGGGCTCGCAGTCGCCTGGAACACCGCCAACGATGCGATCCTGGCCACCGGCCAGCAGCTGCTGATCAACGATCCCACCCGCCTCGACGGGGTGCGCGTCGTCGGAGTGGACGAGCACGTGTGGTCCCACACCCGTCGGGGCAGCAAGTACGTCACCGTCATCATCGACCTGACTCCGATCCGCGACGGCAGCGGCTCCTCCAGGCTCCTGGACATGGTCCCGGGGCGTTCGAAGAGAGTGTTCAAGACCTGGCTCGAGGGCCAGACCGCCCAGTTCCGGGACGGGGTCGAGGTCGTCGCGATGGACGGGTTCTCCGGCTTCAAGACCGCGACCGCCGAAGACCTGCCCGAGGCGACCGCGGTGATGGACCCCTTCCACGTCGTCGCCCTGGCCGGCGAGAAGATCGATCAGTGCCGCCAGCGCGTCCAACAAGCCACGCTCGCCCATCGGGGCCGATCTGGGGATCCGCTCTACGGGATCCGGCGCGTGTTGCATACCGGCGCTGACCTGCTCACCGACAAGCAGATCACCCGCTTGAAAGCCGTGTTCGCCAGCGACGAGCACGTCGAGGTCGAAGCGACCTGGGGCATCTACCAGCGCATCGTCGCCGCCTACCGCCACGCCGACCGCGCGAGTGGGAAGAAGGCTCTACAAGCCGTGATCGACGACCTCACCCACGGAGTGCCCACGCAGCTCACCGAGCTGATCACCCTCGGTCGAACCCTGAAACGACGGGCCCTCGACGTGCTGGCCTACTTCGACCACCCCGGCACCAGCAACGGCCCCACCGAAGCGATCAATGGCCGACTCGAGCACCTCCGTGGCACCGCGCTTGGCTTCCGCAATCTCGCTCACTACGTCATCCGCGCCCTACTCGACACCGGAGGATTCAGAACCGAACTACACCGTTATCTGTGAAGAGCCGGCAATCGTCGACGCCGCGCGCAGCCAGATCGGTGCCTCGTACTCGTGGGGCTCCTCCAAGCCGGGTGTCAGCTTCGACTGCTCGGGCCTGAGCTCGTACGCATACAAGCAGGCCGGTATCGACCTGCCCCGTACTTCGTCGCAGCAGGTTGCGGCCGGCACCACGATCTCGAAGTCCGAGGCCCAGCCGGGTGACTTGGTCGTGTGGCCCGGCCACCTCGGCATCTACGCCGGCGGCGACACGATCATCGACGCGGGACGCACCCCGGGTGCCGTCACCGAGCGGACCATCTGGGGTTCGCCGACCTTCCTCACCTTCCGCTGACCGCACGCCACAACGCCAGCGCAGCGGGAGCCTCGACCACCGGTCGGGGCTCCCTCTGCGTGCAGAGGCAGCGTCGTCAGCTGATCGAGGCCAGCAGCTCGGTGCAGGTCTGCTCGCAGCGACGGCAAGCCTGGGCGCAGATCTTGCAGTGTTCGTGCATTTCGGCGTGCTTCTCGCACTCCTCGGCGCAGGACTGGCACGCCGCCTGACACGCCTCGAGCAGTGCACGGAGGGCGACGTTCTTACCCGTCTGACGGGAGAGGACCCGGCCGGTCGTCTCGCAGACGTCGGCGCAGTCCTGGTTCCGTCGGACGCACTGGGTCAACTCCGCCACCATTTCCTCGGCCAAGCAGGCGTCCGCGCAGGCGGTGCAGGTCTGGGCGCACTCGAAGCAGGCCTCGATGCATGCGGCGAGCTTCTGCTGGTCGATGGTGCCGAGGCCCTTCGGGTAGGTCTGAAGCATTGAGGCGACGTGATGGTTCATGGTCGTGCTCCTTCTCGTTCCGAACAGACCGCGGATACCGGCCCGCTCTGACGACGGTAGCCGGGGCGTCACCAATGACGGAAGCGAGCAGACCGTTCGTTCGCAGGCAGTGCGGGCCGACTGGTCAGCGCTGTGCTCAAGAAGTCCAAACCTGACCTTGAAGAGACCTTGATCTGAGGGTCGTAGGCTGGCGCAAAATGTCCTCTGACTAGGAGTAATAATGCGTTCTCGTCGCTCTTTCGGCCGTCTCGCGGCCGTCGTCTTCACCGGTGCGATTGTGTTTGCCGGATGCACCGACAACGGGTCTGACGACGGTCAGACGTCCGGTGGGTCCGAAGCATCGGAGGCGTCCGATGGTGGTGGCCACGGGGGCATGGAGCACCCGATGGATGGCGGCCCTGCGCCTGAGGGGATGGTGCCTGCGGAGGATCCCGAGTTCCCAGTCGGCACAGAGGTGACGCTCACGGCGGACCACATGGAGGACATGGAGGGAGCGACAGCGACGATCTCCGGTGCCTTCGACACCACGACCTACTCGGTCAGCTTCACCCCGACCGACGGCGGCGAGCCGGTCACTGACCACAAGTGGGTCGTCCACGAGGAGCTCGAGAACCCGGGCAAGGCACCGCTGGCAGAGGGCACCGAGGTGGTCATCACCGCTGATCACATGGCGGGTATGGAGGGTGCTGAAGCCACCATCGACAGTGCCACCGAGGAGACTGTGTACATGGTCGACTACGAGGCCGACGGGATGATGATGACGAACCACAAGTGGGTCGTCGAGAGCGAGATCGAGCCTGCGTGATGACCACCCCGTCGAGCCCTCGAAGTGCATTCGCCTCCTCCGGGGATGGGCCGCGTCGTCGCACTGTGCGGCTGCCCCGGCGATCGGTCTTGATCGGTGCTGGCTTGTTCCCGCTCGTGGTCGCCGGTTGCGGGACCGGCGGGTCCGAGCCCGCATCCGTCACGAGTGATCAGGAGTTGCTCCAGGAACATGGCTTCGCCGACGCGGACGCGCACGAGATCATCGACAGGCTCGAAGCGCTCCCGGTGGCTGAACGACCGCAGGACCTGATCGCCAGCGTCACCGCGACGTCTCTTCAGCTCCAAGACGATGCAGGGCGAGAGGCCGAGCTGCCCCTTCCCGAGGACCAGTTCTACTTGTCGGTGGCCCCGTTCGTGGAGACCACCCACGAGTGCGCCTTCCACAGCCTGACCACCTGCCGCGGGGAACTGCGCAGCCGCGAGCTCACTGTGAGCGTGGTCGACAGCGGCTCGGGCGACGTCCTTGCGGAGGGCCCTCGCACCACGCATGACAACGGGTTCCTCGGTCTTTGGCTGCCGCGCGGGATCACCGCGGAGCTCACGTGCACCCTCGAAGACTACACAGGGACCGCGTCCATCTCGACCCAGGCGGAGGATGATCTGACCTGTCTGACCAGTCTCCAACTGACGTGAGCAGGCGAAACACCCGGTCCGCCTTCTGGCACTCGGTGGTCGGCCCAGCTGGGCGGAGCGTCACACCAGGCCTGAGTCGGCGGACCACGCTCCGACTGGGCGGGAGCCTGCTCGTCCTCGCCCCCGTCCTTGCGGCGTGCAGCAATTCCTCAGATGTGGCGAGTGAGGCGAACGCCGGGTACGTCTCCGGCGATGGCGTCGTCGTCGAGATCCCCCCAGAGGGACGCGCCGATCCTCTGGCGATCCAGGGAACCACCTACGACGGCGACGACTTCGTCTCCACGGCGCTGCGCGGCGCACCCTTGGTGCTCAACATCTGGTACGCCTCGTGTCCACCATGCCGGCTCGAAGCCCCCGCGCTGAAGGCCGTGCATAGCGAATACAACGCCCGGGAGTGGCATTCATGGGCGTGAACACCCGCGACCAAGCGGGGCCGGCCGCCGCGTTCGAAACGACCTTCGGCATCACCTACCCCTCGATCCCCGATCCCGACGGAGTCGTCATCTCTTCCATGGACGGCAGCGTCTCGCCCAACGCCGTCCCCACGACTTTGATCCTGGATGCTGAAGGACGAGTAGCCGCCCGGATCACGGGCGCGGCCAACCAGAGCACCCTCGAGAGCCTCCTGGATACCGTGCTGGCGGAGGCCGCCTGATGGGTGAACTGTTCGCCACCACCGTGCTGAGCGGACCCCTGGCCGCAGCCCTGCTGCTGTCGATCGTGGCTGGTCTGGTCGCGTTTCTGTCTCCGTGCGTGCTTCCTGTGGTCCCCGGCTACCTCGGATACATCACCGGGCTCACAGGACAGAACGCCGGGCCGTGCCGTACCGGCGATCCTGGGGAACGGCCATGGCGCCTGGTCACCGGAGCGGTGCTGTTCGTCGCGGGCTTCACTACGGTGTTCCTGGTCATCGGCGGCTTCGTCGGTGCACTCGGGTCATTGATGATTCAGTACACAACAGCGATCAATCGGATCTCCGGGGTGCTGGTGATCCTCATGGGCCTGGTGTTTGTGGGAATCTTCCCCCGCCTCTCCGGTGAGAAACGGATCCGGAAGCGCCCCGATGCCGGACTCGCCGGTGCCCCGTTGCTCGGGATCACGTTCGGCTTCTCGTGGACCCCGTGCATCGGGCCGACGTTCGCCGCAGTCGCGGCGCTCAGCCTCGGGGAGGCCTCCGCCAGTCGCGGCGCTCTCCTGGCTTTCGGCTATGCGATCGGGCTCGGCATCCCGTTCATCCTCTTCGCTCTCGTGTTTCGGCGTGCCCTGGGCATCTCCCGAGCGTTGTCCCGGCATCGCCGGACGCTCCAGATCGTCGGTGGCTCCGTGCTCATCGCCATCGGACTCCTGCTGGTCACCGGCGTGTGGGAGCAGTGGATGGCATTGCTGCAGGTGCGGATCGGCACCTTCACCACGATCGTCTGAGAGCTGAGCCCGCCGTACGCGGCCGGCTCAGCGATCAGTGATCGCTCGCGGCAACCGTATGGTGAAGGTGGCGCCCCGTCCAGGGCCCTCACTGGCCGCGGCCACGGTCCCGCCGTGCGCATCGACCAGGGCTCGACTGATCGTCAGGCCGATGCCTGAGCCGGAGTTGTCACGGGTGCGTGAGCTGTCGGCGCGGAAGAACCGTTCGAACAGGCGTGACCGGTCCTCATTGGTGAAGCCTTCGCCGTCGTCCGCTACCGTGATCTCCACCGTGCTGCCGTGGGTGGCTGCCGAGACCGTGACGGTGCCTCCGGGGGAAGTGTGCCGTAGAGCGTTGCTCAGCAGGTTTCCGAGGACTTGGGCGAGGCGGTCCGGGTCCGCGTGGATCGTCACGGAGTGGGGCAGGGCCGTTTCTCGTCGTAGTGCCACGCCCGCTGTCTCGAACCGTTCATCCCATGCCGGGAGTATCGACTCCAGCAGGTCGTCGACGGTGAGGGGGTGCAGCTGTACCGGGAGCTGGCCCTCCTCGGCCCGTGACACTTCACTGATGTCGTCAGCCAGCCGCGAAAGTCGCATGGTCTGGCTGGCGAGGATGGGCATGGCTGCCTCCGGCTCGATGACGCCATCGGCCATGGCCTCGTGATGTGCCGAGAGGGTGGCGATGGGGGTGCGCAGCTCATGGGCGAGGTCGGAGAGCAGTTGGCGTCGGGTCTCCTCGACGGCGTCCAGGCGCGCTGCCATGTCGTTGAGCGTGGCGGCCAGGGAGTCGAGTTCGGTCCCGGCTCCGACGGAGGGCACGCGCGTGGAGTAGTGGCCGCGGGACAGTTCATCGACAGCCGAGGTGAGGCCGTGAAGCGTCTGGCGGAGTCGTCGTGCCAGGTTCCAGGTGACCAGGCCGGCGGCCAGGAGGGAGACCACCAGTCCGACCCCGAGGGCAAGTGCGAGCGCGTCACGGTAGGCGCGTTCGATGTGGACGAGCTCGTCGCTGCCCACCGGGAGATCGGTCTGGAGCAGGTGGTAGTGGAAGACGGCGGGCCCGATGATCACCGTCAGCACCGTGATGGTGAGCGCGCCGGCGAGCAGCACGATGAGCTGGCCGATCATCAGGCGCGAGGCCAAGCTGGTGCTAGGGCGAACCGTTCGCACAGATGTATTCGGTGCGGTCACGAGCTCATCCCTTCCCCATCCGGTATCCGATACCGCGCACCGTGGTGACGAACCGTGCAGATTCAGCCGTCTCGTCGAGTTTTCGTCGGAGGTTGGCGATGTGCACATCGACGAGATGGTCGTCTCCGATCCAGCTGTCGCCCCAGACGGCCTCCATCAGCTGTCTGCGACTGAAGGCCTGGCCAGGACTGAGCGCCAGGGTCATCAAGAGTCCCCTCTCGGTGGGGGTCAGCGGAAGTGGCCGGCTGGCGAGCCGCACCTCCTGGGCAGCTGTGTCGATCTCGAGCTCTCCAAAAGTGCGCACTGTGTCCGAAGACGCCGTCCCGGAATCGGCGCGGGGCCTGCGCAATACGGCCTGGACCCGAGCGACGAGCTCACGCACGCTGAACGGCTTGGTGAGGTAGTCATCCGCCCCCACCGACAGCCCCACCAGGCGGTCCACCTCCTCTGACCGTGCCGTCGTGATCAGCACGTAGCAGTCGGAGAAGGCGCGGATCCTGCGCATCACCTCCAGACCGTCGAGCCCGGGCAGGCCGAGATCGAGGACGATCACGTCCGGTGACAGAGTGCGGGCTGCCTCCACCGCCTCCGGACCGCTCCGCGCGCTCGCAGTCGCGTAGCCGGCCTTCGCGAGATACGCCTGGACCACGTCCGACAGCGCGACCTCGTCCTCGACGACGAGAACCATCGCCGCTGCTCGATCCGCTTCGCTCCTCATGGCTCCAGTCTGGTCTCCGTTCCTGGACACCGCGCGTCTACGGAGGCGCAGACGGACTATCTGGACCAGATCTTGAGGAACTCTCGACGAGAACTTCGCCCGCCCCGGGGGAATCTGATGTGGACCGTGCCGCGTACGTACTCGACCAAGGGAGACCCTCGATGATGCCGACCGATGCGATGTCGTGGCTGATGTGGGCGATGGTCGCCGGTCTCCTCGTTCTCCTCTGGGCCTCGGCACTGCTGCTGGCACGCACCGTGCTGCCCGGGCGCCCCCGACGCGCTCGGGACGAGAACGAGGCGATCGGGGAACTCTCCCTGCGCCTGGCTCGAGGAGAGATCACGGCCGACGAGTTCGAGCAACGGCAACGACTGGTCTTGAACGCATTTCGGCCATGACACCACCCCCTCACTCCAGAAGGACTACACCTGTGAAGACCTTTTCCCGCCGCACCGTGTTCACCGGAGGCCTCGGCGCGGCAGCGCTGACACTCGCGGCATGCGGTAACCGCACCACCCCGACTGAGGCGGGGACCTTCGCACCGCTTCCTGCCCTTACGCCGAAAGCCGGTCAGAACGTCGTCACCCAGACCCTCACCGCGGCACCGACGACGGTGGACCTCGGAGGGAAAACGGTCTCGACCTGGGCATACGGCGAGAGCCTCCCCGGGCCGCTGATCCGAGCCACGGCCGGCGACCTGCTGCACATCACGCTCGAGAACCGCCTTCCCGAGACCTCCACGATCCACTGGCACGGCATCCGACTGCACAACGCAGCCGACGGGGTGCCGGGGATGACGCAGGACGCCGTCGAGCCGGAAGCCTCTTTCACCTACGAGTTCGTCGCCCCCGACCCCGGCACCTACTTCCTCCACTCCCATGTCGGCTTGCAGCTCGACCGCGGGCTCTACGCACCACTGATCATCGATGATCCCGATGAACCCGGTGACTACGACGCGGAATGGATCGTGACCCTCGATGACTGGATCGATGGCACCGGGCAGACCCCAGACGAGGTCCTGGCCGCGCTCACCGGCGCCGGGCCCTCAGATGCCGGCGGCATGGACCACGGCGACATGCCCATGGGCGACGACGGACCCGGCAGCATGGACCACGGCGGCATGCCGATGGGGGGCGAGCCCTGGGGCGACGCGGGTGACGTGGCCTACCCCCACTTCCTCGTCAACGGCCAGGTTCCCGAAGCGCCGGAGATCTTCGAGGCGAAGCCTGGCCAGCGCCTGCGCGTCCGCCTGATCAACGCCTCCGCCGACACCATCTTCGCCCTCGCGCTCGGCGACCACGACCTCTCCGTCACCCACTCGGACGGATTCGCCGTCGAACCCGTCACCGCCAAGGCGCTCTATCTCGGCATGGGTGAACGGTACGACGTGGTGGTCACCGTGAAGGACGGCATGTTCCCTCTGGTGGCCCGTCCTGTCGGGAAGACCAGCGGCGGCCAGGGGCTCGCGGTGCTGAGGACCGGCTCCGGTTCCGTTCCCGCTCCGAACGTCCAGGTCAGAGAGCTCGACGGGGAGGTTCTCATCGGGTCCACCCTGGAACCGGCCGAGACCGCGCGGCTCGAGGACCGCGCCGTCGACACCGAACTGGAGCTTGCGTTCCAAGGCTCGATGCAGCCCTACCGCTGGGCAATCAACGGAAGACCCTACGGGCAGAACACTCCGCTCGGCATCCGCGAAGGACAGCGGGTGCGGATCATCGCGTCCAACCAGACGATGATGACCCATCCCCTGCACATCCACGGCCACACCTTCGCCCTGCCCTCCGGTCTCCGCAAGGACACCGTGCTGCTGGCACCCATGGAATCGGTCGCCCTCGACTTCGATGCGGACAATCCGGGTCGATGGGCGGCACACTGCCACAACGCTTACCACCAGGAAGCCGGCATGATGACAGGGATCGATTACGCATCCTGACGCCGTGCGTTCCGGCCCCCGGCGCCGAAGAAGGCTGACATTGGTGTCGCTCTCCTGGGCCTCGCTCAAGGGTGAGCGGGCCAGCAGGTCGGAGTCAGCGGCTTGGACTCTGGCGCCGACGTGATATCTCGAGTGCCACACCTCCGCACCTGGATCACGCCGATGCTCACAGCGGACTCCAACCCCTCGACACATACCCCCCAGGGGTATATGGTCAGGCGTATGAACGCTGGCAACCCCACACACCGTCACGCCCACGGAGAACCCGACATGCAGCACCCTCATCCCTCCCACACATCTCCCGGCACCGGCATTGCTGAGCGCGACGCATCCGACGCGAATAGCGACGATGGATCTCACGGCGACCATGAGGACCACTCAGGCCACGAGGGTCACTCAGGACATGGTGGCCATTCCGGTCATGGAGACCACGTCGGGCAGTTCCGGCGGTTGTTCTGGATCAACCTGATCATCGCGGTCCCAGTTGTCGCATTCTCGCCGATGTTCGCGATGCTGCTCGGCTACAGCGTTCCCGATCTTCCCGGCGCGATGTGGATCGCCCCGCTCCTCGGCACCGTCATGTACATCTGGGGCGGCCGCCCGTTCCTCACCGGCGCAGTCTCCGAGATCCGCTCCCGTCAACCCGGAATGATGCTCCTGATCGGGCTCGCGATCACGGTTGCGTTCATCGCCTCCTGGGGAGCCACCCTTGGCCTCCTCGACCACCAGCTGGAATTCTGGTGGGAGCTCGCCCTGCTGATCGTCATCATGCTGCTGGGGCACTGGGTCGAGATGCGATCCCTCGCCCAGACGACCTCCGCGCTCGACTCCCTGGCCGCACTGCTTCCCGACATGGCAGAACGCATCGACGGTGACGAGATCGTGAATGTCTCACCGACTGAGCTGCAACACGGGGATCTGGTCCTGGTGCGCCCGGGGGCGAGCGTCCCGGCCGACGGCACGATCCGCGAAGGCCGCGCCGACGTGGACGAGTCCATGGTCACCGGCGAGTCCCGTCCCGTGACGCGCTCCACCGGAGACTCCGTCGTGGCGGGGACCGTCGCCACGGATTCCAGCCTGCGCATTGAGGTCACCGCCACCGGTGACGACACCGCCCTCGCCGGCATCCAGCGCCTGGTGACCGAGGCGCAGAACTCCACCTCCAGGGCACAGCGCATCGCAGACAAGGCATCGGCCTGGCTGTTCTGGTTCGCTCTCGGCGCTGCCGTGATCACGGCAATCGCCTGGTCACTGCTCGGAATGCCCGATGAGGCAGTGGTCCGCACGGTGACCGTCCTGGTCATCGCCTGCCCCCACGCCCTGGGGCTCGCGATCCCGCTGGTGGTCTCGATCGCGACAGAGCGGGCTGCCCGCGGCGGCGTCCTAGTGAAGGACCGCCTGGCGCTGGAGGCGATGCGCACCGTCGACGCCGTCCTGTTCGACAAGACCGGCACTCTCACCAAGGGCGAGCCCGTCCTCGCTGAGATCATCACCCGCGGCGCGGAGGAGACCGACGTGCTGGCCCTGGCAGCTGCCGCCGAAGCCGAGAGCGAGCATCCGCTCGCCCGCGCCATCATCGCCAAGGCGCAGGCCGAGGGAGTCCGGATCCCGACGGGCTCCGACATCAGCTCTACCCCTGCCTTGGGAGTGAGCGCCCAAGTAGATGGAGACGAGATCCGCGTAGGCGGCCCCCGCCTGCTCGAGGAAACCGGAGCACGCGAGATCGAAGACGCTGAGGCCTGGCGCCAGGAGGGCGCGATCATCCTCCACGTCCTCCGGGACGGCGAGGTGATCGGCGGTCTCAAGCTCCACGACGAAGTGCGCCCCGAATCTCGCGAAGCCATCGATGCCCTGCACAGCCTGGGGGTCGAGGTCGTCATGATCACCGGCGACGCCGAGGCGGTCGCGAACAGCGTCGGCCGTGAGCTCGGCATCGACCGTATCTTCGCCGGGGTACGTCCCGAGGACAAGTCCTCGAAGGTCGCCCAGCTCCAGAAGGAGGGCAAGAAGGTCGCGATGATCGGCGACGGCGTCAACGACGCCCCCGCCCTCGCCCAGGCCGATGTCGGCATCGCCATCGGGGCCGGCACCGACGTCGCGATCGCCTCGGCCGGTGTGGTGCTTGCCAGCTCCGATCCTCGCTCGGTGCTCTCAGTGATCGAGCTCTCCCGCGCCGCCTACCGGAAGATGAAGCAGAACCTCTGGTGGGCAGCCGGCTACAACCTTATCTCCGTGCCGCTCGCCGCCGGAATTCTCGCCCCTATCGGATTCGTGCTGCCCATGTCCGTCGGCGCGATCCTCATGTCCCTGTCCACCGTCGTCGTCGCGATGAACGCCCAGCTCCTGCGACGCCTCGACCTGCACCCGGAAGCAACTGTCGCGGCCCTGCGCGACCGACGCTGATCCCGCTCACAGAACGGAACCTCTCATGATCGTCGTCAACGCAGTACTCCACGATCAAGGCCCACCATGAGCGTCGAGACGACACCGAGAATCGGAACCGGCCATTAATCCCGCAACTCGCGCGATGACGAAAGGGGGATGCCCCGATGGCTTTAGAGGTCGAGGATCGGATCCATTGAGCTGATGCTCTTGCACCTCTTTCTCGCGTACGCAATTTCACGCCGCGTTGCCGATCCGAGGTATCCGCTTTCGCTCACCACTCGCACCTCGTCCGACACGTCGATACGGCGTAGATGCAGCTCCCCCAGAGCCTCACGTCGGGCTGGTGTCAGGTCTTCATCGATCGCCTCGGGGGCGAGCACGATCATCCCGAGCGCAGTAAGACGACGCCGCTCCGACTCGAACAGGCTCTGGAAGCGCAGCGAACCGCAGAGGCAGACAACTCTGGGCCGTTCGGCGGCACTCATGCACATACCTCCGTGACTTAGGAGCTGATGTTCGGAATGCTCGCCCGCCCTCCACCAGGACGTGGAGCACTGTGGCCGAGGCATTCTGAATCTGTCCCGACGGCGCTCGCGGAGTGGCGAAGGATCGGTTGCTGTCACCCCTCGTCCCGCACAGCACACACAGCCGCGTTGCTGTCAGCGTTGCTGTCATTGCCCATTTTGGGGCGAGGCCCGCAACCACGAACATAGTCCTGACCAGGGTGGGCCCGGAGGGGATCGAACCCTCGACCCGCGGGTCGAGGGTTCGATCCCCTCCGGGCCCACTGGTCAGAGCTCATTTTCGGCGACACCATCGTGTCCTGCGGAGTGGTTTGACAGCAACGTGGTAGCGATTCCAGCTCGCTTGACGGGGGAGCACGCCTGCCGGCCGCGTTCGCGGGACGAGAGAGATATCCGCGATGAGAGTCTCGCGGGAACGGCAGTCCGGGGTCGGGGCTGATTCCACCCCACGGCAATCTTCGGGATCGAATTTTCTCTGTGGGGCATCGGTCAGTTGCTCTACGGCGAAGTTTGAGCCCGCGCTCGGAATCTGGTTACCTGTTGGGTTTTTGCAGACCGCAAGCAATCGCGCTGGGTTGTGGTCCGGTGCAGCACGATTCCTAGCTGGGTGCGGACGCTCCGCAGACGTCGGTGGCCTTCGTGGGCGCATCGCAACTGCCGCCGAGGTCGGTGGTGCACACGCCGGTCTCGGGCAGTTCGAGGTGGACCGCGTCTGCTGCGTCGCGGTCGCCGGCGAGAGACGCTGCGATGGAGCGGACCTGCTCATAGCCGGTGACCATGAGGAAGGTGGGGGTGCGTCCGTAGCTCTTCATGCCGACGATGTTGAAGTTCTTCTCGGGGTGGGCGAGGACTCTTTCCCCGTGAGGCCCGACAGAGCCGCAGGAGTGGAACTCGGGGTCGATGAGCGGTCCCAGCTGTGCGGGGGCCTCGACCGCCGGGTCCAGGTTCAGCCTGAGCTCGGAGAGCATCCCCAGATCAGGACGGAACCCGGTCGCAGGCACCAGCACGTCCACCGTGACCTCGCGCTCTCCGTCCGGGGTCGCAGCATGAACGGTCAGTGCGTCCTCGCCGGAGAAGCGGGTGATGGTGAACGAGGTGAGGACTTCGATTCGGCCGGAGTCGACCAGCTGGCGCAACCGAGAGCCGAGCGCTCCTCGGGCCGCGAGGTCGTCCTGCTCCCCGCCGCCGTAAACGCGGGTGAGGTCCGCGGTGCGGACGGCCCAGGTGATCGCGGTGGTCGAATCCAGTTCCGCGAGGTCCAGCAGGGTATTCGCCGCCGAGTGGCCAGCGCCGGTGACCATGACGCGCTTGCCGGCGACGCGATCGCGATCACGGCCCAGCACATCGGGCAGCGGCGGCGTGATGTGGCCCGCAGAGAAGGCCTGTCGTTCACCGGGGGCGAGGAGACCGGCCTGGCCCAGCGGGTTAGGGGTGGACCAGGTGCCGGAGGCATCGATGACGGCGGAGGCTAGGACGTCTTCGCTGTGTCCGTCAGCGTTCTCGATGCGGATGAGGAAGGGGGTCTCCTCTCGGTGTGCGGTACGCGTCCTGTCCATGCCGGCTCGGAAGGCAGCAGTGACGCGTGCGTCGTAGCGGATCGACTCGGCGAGCTGCGGAAGCTGGGCGAGGGGCTCGAGGTACTGCTCGCGCAGCTCGTGACCGGTCGGCAGGGCGTCAGCGTCGGGAGCGGTCCAGCAGGCGGCCTCGAGGAGACGCCGCGCGGCGGCATCGAGGTTGTACTGCCACGGGGAGAAGAGCCGGGTGTGCCCCCACCCGGCGATCGCTGCTCCTGCTGCTGGTCCCGCCTCGAGGACGAGGAACGGCAGGCCGCGATCGGAGAGGTGGGCGGCAGCGGCCAGGCCGATGGGGCCAGCCCCGATGACGACGACGGGATGCGAGCTCGTTGCGGTGGTCAGCATGATGGGTCTACCTGCTGCGGGTGCGCTCAGTTCGCGGTAGGGGTGAGGTCGTTCATGAGTGCGCGGACGCGGGTGTCGATATCGTCTCGCACCAGGCGCATGCGCTCCATCCCCTCGATGCCCCGCTGGGAGGGCTCATCGGTGTGCCAGGTGGTGACCGGCGCGGTCATTCCCTCGACGGGTTCAATGACGGCTTCGCCGCCGATGACGATCACGTGATCGACGCTGCGCAGCAGCTCGGGGGTCACCGGCTGCGGGACGGCAGAGGACATGTCCGCGCCGACCTCGGCGATCGCCTCAGCGGACTGGGCATTGATGGTGGCGCCGGGGCGGGTGCCGGCGGAGTGCACCTCGACGGCATCTCCGGCGTGATGGCACATAAGGGCGGCCGCCATCTGGGACTTGCCGCCGTTCTTCACGCACACGAACAGGACTGCGGGGCGTTTCGCGGCCATGGTGACTCGAACTCTCTGCTGGTTCATCGGGTGGGAACGGTCACGTCGCCGGGGAAGAGCCGGCGGCCCATCGCGAGAGCGACGTAGACGAGGGCAACGAGGACCGGGACCTCGATCAGGGGGCCGACGACACCGGCGAGGGCCTGGCCGGAAGTGACGCCGAAGGTGCCGATGGCGACGGCGATGGCGAGCTCGAAGTTGTTGCCCGAGGCGGTGAACGCGACGGTCGTGGACTTCGCGTAATTCAGGCCGATCGCCCGTCCGAGCAGGAAGGACCCCAGGAACATGACCACGAAGTAGACCAGCAGCGGCAGGGCGATGCGGGCCACGTCGCCCGGGGCGGAGAGGATCGCGTCGCCCTGGAGGGCGAACAGCAGCACGATGGTGAACAGTAGCCCGTACAGCGCCCACGGGCCGATCTTCGGGAGGAACCGCTCCTCGTACCAGGTCCTGCCCTTCGCCCGCTCCCCGAGGATGCGGGTCAGGAACCCGGCGACCAGAGGGATCCCGAGGAAGATCAGCACGCTGAGGACGATCGCGCCGATCGAGAACTCGGCCGACGTGGTCGGCAGTCCCAGCCACGACGGCAGCGCCTGGAGGTAGAACCAGCCCAGGGCACCGAAGGCGATCACCTGGAAGACGGAGTTGATCGCGACCAGCACGGCGGCAGCTTCGCGGTCACCGCAGGCGAGGTCGTTCCAGATGAGCACCATCGCGATGCAGCGCGCGAGACCGACGATGATCAGGCCGGTCCGGTACTCCGGCAGGTCGGCAAGGAAGATCCACGCGAGGCCGAACATGAGGGCCGGCCCGACGATCCAGTTCAGCACCAACGAAGTCACCAACAGGCGTCGGTCAGCTCCGATTCGCCGGGTCTCGTCGTAGCGGACCTTCGCCAAGACCGGGTACATCATCACCAGCAGCCCGAACGCGATGGGCAGGGACACGGACCCGATCTTCACCGCCTCCAGCGCGGTGTTCAGGCCGGGAACGAACCGCCCCAGCAGGAGCCCCACGGCCATGGCGGCCAGAATCCATACCGGGAGCCAGCGGTCGAGAAAGGACATCTCCTTCATCACGCGCGGCTGCTCCACATCCTTGGCGGTCGTACTCATCAGGCCTCGGCACCTTCCGTCGACGGTTATCGGTGAGTACGCTATGGTCCACATCGATAACTGTCAATGTAAGGTGAGGGCATGACCACGACGACCGACGCCACAGCCACCGGATTCGCGGCGAGGACCGGCTCTGGCGAGTGCTGCACGCTGTCCGCAGGCCCTGTCGACACTGTCGACGCCGAGCGGATCGCCTCTCTACTGAAGGCGCTGTCCGACCCCACGCGCCTCCGGCTCCTGTCCCACGTCGCCGCCCAGGGCTGCGAGTCGGTCTGCGCATGCGATCTCACCGAGCCGCTCGGCATCAGTCAGCCCACCGTGAGCCACCACATGAAGAAGCTCGTCGACGCCGGCCTGCTCACGCGCGAGCAGAAGGGCCGCTGGGCCCACTACTCCGTCGTCCCGTCAGCCTTCGCCGAGCTCCGTGCGTTCCTCGACATCGCCTGAACCCCTCCCTCTCGCCCCTGTCTGGAGACTCCCCTGACCGTTCGCCCCAGCGTCTTGTTCGTCTGTGTCCGCAACGCCGGTCGATCCCAGATGGCAGCCGGGTGGCTGCGGGAGCTCGCCGGAGACCGCATCGAGGTCCACTCCGCCGGGTCAGCGCCCGCCGACTCGATCAACCCCGCAGCGGTGGAGGCCATGGCGGAGGTCGGCATCGACATCTCCCACCAGACCCCGATGATCCTCACTCCCGAATCCGTCCAGGCCTCCGACGTGGTCATCACCATGGGATGCGGCGACGCCTGCCCTTACTACCCCGGCAAGCGGTACGAGGACTGGAAGCTCGAGGACCCAGCTGGCAAGGGCGTCGCGGAAGTCCGCCCGGTGCGCGATGAGATCCGCACCCGCATCGAGGAGCTCATCGGCAGCTTGCTGTCCCGCGAGCCACTCGACATTCCAGTCCAAGGTTGAGGAAAGCCGAGAGCACGTGTGACTAGGGCTTCTGGAGACACCATCCCCAAGGAACAGATGCCGACTCGTCTCGAACACCTCTTGACAGCAACGCTGACAGCAACGCGATGGTGTCCGTCGCGCTTCGGGTAGCAGTACCAGCCCTCTGACCTGCTTGTACACGCTCTGCGGCCGATGCTCTGGCGGACTTTTAATCCGCGGATTAAAAGTCCGCCAACGCACAGGTTGTCCAGCAGGTTCAAGCAGGTCAGCACACCCGCGCCACTACGCAGAGACCACTGGACGCCATCGCGTTGCTGTCAGCGTTGCTGTCAGGGTCGGCGCAACCCAACCGTTACATCAATCGCCCTAAACCTCAGGCGCGAGACTCTAACGTGACGCCATGAAGGAGCTGGCAACGCTAGGTGCACTCCGCCGCACGCAGCTTCCACACGCTCAGACCTCTGACACGCGTCGCCGGAAACATGGATACATAAAGACACCGACATGGGGCTCTTCAGAGTTGAGTGTGGGGTGAGGCGTCGAGGCCGCCGGTGATCAGGAGCATGCGGAGGCGGTAGTGCTCGAAGTTCCGGAACCCGCGGGCGATGCGGCGCCCGAGCTCGATGATTCCGTTGATGGCCTCGGCGGTTCCGCCGTTGCTCGCGCCGTCGGTGTCGAAGTAGGCCAGGAACGCTGTCCGCCAGCGGCGCAGAGTCTTCCCGAGCCTGGCGATCTCCGGGATCAGGCAGGACGGCAGCTTCTCGATCAGCTGCTCGGCGAGGCGTCGGCCCCGGGGAAGGGTGGGCTGGTGGAACACTTCGCGGACGTCTTGGGCGCACTGGTAGGCGACCTCGACCGCGACATGATCGGGGTAGGGCGCGAACGCGCTGGCCAGCCGGTTCTGTTGGCAAGACGTGAGGCGTTCGCACCCCGCGCGGAGGAGGTGGCGGATCCCGTAGAAAGGGTCGCCCTTACGGCCTCGGTGGCCGAGGGTCGCCCTTGCGGCCTCGGTGGCGAACGTCATCGACCGCAGCGCCGGCGAGCTTGACGATGTGGAAGGCGTCCAGCACGCAGGTCGCGTCCTCGAGCTGGTCATCGATCGCGTTCTTGTAGCCCTGGAACGGGTCCAGCGTTGCGATCTCGACCCGCTTGCGGAACTCCTCGCCCCGCTCGTCCAGCCAGTCTCGGTAGGCGCTGCCGGATCGGCCGGGGACGAGATCCAACAGCCTCGCGGTGGGGTAGGGACCACGGGCCAGGTCGACCATGCCGGCGAGCTCCTTCGGGCCGCGCCTGCGCGGGTCACGGTGGTGCCAGATGTGCTCGTCGACGCCCAGGACCTGCACGCCCTCGAACCTGGACGGATCGCCTGCGGCCTGGGCCAGGACGGGCTGGACCTGGGACCAGAGCGTGTTCCAGGTGGTGCCGAGCTGCCGGGCCAGACCCTGGATCGTCGCTCCCTCGGCCCGGAGCTGGCCGATCGCCCACCGGATCGCGCGCGTGCTCAGCAGCCCCCGCGGAGCGCAGACCTGGGAGTCCTGCTCGATGAACGAGACCACCGCGCAGACGTCCTCGAGGCAGATCCAGCGGCGCTTGCGCCACCGGATCCGCACCGGCCTGCCGGCCCAGGGCGCATCGATCATCTCGACCATCACACGGCCGTGACCAGTCGCAATGACTCCGCAGCCAGGGCAGCCCGTGACCGGATCACAGGACTCCACCTCGAGCACCAGGCCCGTTGGAGCCTGCGTCACCGCGACCAGGTGGCGGCTTGGGAAGTCGAGGAGAACATCGCATCGGTCGCAGCGATCGAGCGCGTCAGGGCATACACAACTATGGTTGGGCATCGTCGAGGCCCTTGAGATCAGCGGGGGTAGAAGTCCGCTCATCATCGGGGACCTCGACGCTTACCCCCAGCTACCCGACCCAACCGGCGCGCCCACACTCAACTCTTAAGAGCCGGTAAACCTGGCAGAGGACCTCCAGAACGCGTGAGCCCATCGCTCGTTACGACATCCCGCCTTACGGGGAAGCCGCCGTGACTCGGGCCGAATGGAGATGAGGCACCGCTGGCACTTTGTTGAAGTGATCAAGTATCGGACTGCTGCTATCGGCCATTCTATGACCACACAGTAGGGCGACCTGGCGGGCACGTCGATTGCCTACAGGAGCTACCAAAAAGCCGCCACTCTTGACCGCTTGTCAGACCGGCCTATCACGATAAATACCAGCGCACATTGATCCGAACGTCCGCATGAGCCTCTCGACGCCGGCGAGATGCTACAGGACCAAATTTGCGAAAGGCCTTAGCTCGCTGTGAGCTTCCCGGAAGGCACGGATCAATCCTAACTCGGCGGCGCTAGCATTGAGTCCGTCATAGTTCGCGGGGAGCGTGTGCCACGCGACGGTCAAGTTGTCGGCATCTGAAAGCTGCCAGATCGACCTTCCGCCCGCATGGTTGATTCCGGTTCCTTCCCCGAACTTGCGGTACTGGCGCAAGCGATTTCGAAGACTGGTCCCCGCTTTCCCGATATACAACACTTGGGCACCCGAGACCCATCGTAAGCGCAGGTCAGACTCCGAGTAACTACTCGCCTGCCGAGCAGTCGCATGCGGCCTCTCCGCCAGCAATTCAGGCGCCACACCGCTCTCCCTCAGGACTACATAAACTCCCGGCATACGCGGGACAGCGGATGCATCGAGCGTCGCTAGGGGAAGGGACCCCTCCCAGCCACTCGCCTTCAGCCCTGCACTATCCCAGGTCTCCGGCGTGAGCTCGTCGACAGTAGGAGCGTCAGGGTCGACGCTTCGCATCCAGATGAGGATATCTGCCACGCGCAGAATTGATAGTTTGCGCCCGTCAGAAGTTCTGTACTTACCAGCGAGTTCGGAGAGCCATCCCGCGTTGACGCGGACGTCCTCCCAGAGCTGATGGTAGAGCTTGCCATCCTGCTGCTTGTTGACCCCGTAGAAGCGCCGTACACGGGAATCGATGATGGGCACCACGCGGGGAACATGCCGATGGAGGACCTTGGACACCGTGACGCTGGTCCACCCGTCGACCTTCCGTGCCGCCTCGTTCGCCCTCTTCAGAGACGTCAGCGCCAGATCGAGCTTGTTAGTGCTCTCATACTCCTCGAAGGCCCGCGCCTCGCGAAGACTGCTGAGCGCCGCGTTCATCGACTCGAGCAACTCCTGGGGAGCGCCCTCACCCTTGGCGAAGAGTGGGATCACGTCGCTTGCACTCAGACGCAGACTCAGCAGGTTCGCAGCAAGGATGTCCTCAGGACGCAGCCGACCTCTGTCGTTCGCTGGCCGAGCGTCGTACGTCCGAAACGCATACATGCCACGGGCTGAGGTGTAGTCATCGAGCAGACCGGCAGCGACGTGCCGGCGCTGAGCTAGAGAGTTCACCTCTGAAGCATCTCAGTAGCTTGGTCTCCGCACCGCAGGAACTGCCCGATCCGTCGAGGAGCACACCGCACGTTGCTGTCAGCCCCACCCGCACAGCCGCGTTGCTGTCAAAGCTGCTGTCAACGCCGTTTTCGAGACCTTCCCCTAGAGGAAGCTTCTCCGGCCTGACCAGGGTGGGCCCCGTGGGGATCGAACCCACGACCCGCGGATTAAAAGTCCGATGCTCTACCGACTGAGCTAGAGGCCCCGTGCCCTCGCGGGCCGGCCCAGTCTACCGGCCGGGCGCGCCTCGGCACGCCGCCGCAGCAGGCGATGCGGGTGCCGCTCAGGCCACCCCCGCCTGCTTCGCCTTGCCGCGGCCGATGAAGAACAGCACGAGCCCGACGATCAGCATGACCAGCCCCAGGCCTCCGCCGAGCACGCCCAGCAGAATCCCTCCTACGCCCGCGAAGATGCCGCCGATGCTGACGGGCGGCGCGGCGAGCACCTGGGTCGTGCCGTCACAGGTGATCTGGTAGGAGCTGGCCTCGGTGGCGCTGAATCCGTCGAAGGATTCCCAGGTCACGCCACCGCTCGTGACCTCGCTGCTCTGCACGGGCGCATCGCCCACCTTGTCGGCCGGCGTCACCTCGCACATCGGAGTCGCCGCATCATCGGGGGCGTACAGCTGCACCTTCTGGCCGGCCTCGAGCGTGACGGACGTGCTGCCCGTGAAGGTGGTGCCCTTGTCCGCGGTGCCGGCCGCCCGGCCGATGCCCGTGACGGCGAGGATCACGCCGACGACCACGCAGACCACCAGCATGATCGCGCCGACGATGGCCAGGATCTTGCCCCACTTGCGCATTCCGGCCCCGGGGCGTGCGACGGCGTTCGGTGTGGTCATGATGTCTCCCCCTGGGATTCGACGGCGGGCGTCCGTGAGACGCACGACACACCTTAACGCTTCGTAGACTGCGCCCATGCCCGACGTCCTCACCCTCGCCGCCCCCGCCGAGGCCGAGCTCGTCGAGAAGAAGTCGCGTTTCCTGGCCCGCCTCGCCCCTGCGGCGACGGTCGAGGACGCCGACGCCGTGATCCACGCGGCGCGCATCGCCTCACCGGGTGCCCGCCACCACTGCAGCGCGATGATCATCGACGCCGAGCCCTCCCCCGTCACGCGCAGCAACGACGACGGCGAGCCCTCCGGGACGGCCGGCATGCCGATCCTGCAGGTCCTCCAGGGCGCTCATGTCACGAACGTGATCGCCGTGGTCACGCGCCACTTCGGCGGCATCAAGCTCGGCACCGGCGGCCTGGCCCGCGCCTACGGGGGCGCGGTGAGCACAGCCCTCGCCTCGGCCACCCTGCTCCGCCGCACCGCGGTCGCGGTCGTCACGCTCGAGGTCCCGCATGCCCAGGCCGGTGCGGCCGAGAACGCGGTGCGGCTGTTCGTCGCGGCCCACGGCGGACAGGTCGAGCCGGCGGAGTACGGCTCGACCGGAGTCCGCCTGACCGTGCTCGTCGGCCCCGACCTGGTCGACGCCCTGCGGGCCGACGTGGCCGCGTGGTCCGGCGGCCGTCTCTCCCCCGCCCTCCGGGGCGAGCGCGTTCTCGACCTTCCGCTCTGAGCGGCGGACGATCTCAGCGTGGCCCGTCGTGGTCGCTGTCCGCCGGGAGGTCCTCGGCCGCGGCGTGGCGCGCCTGCCGCGCGGCGCCCATGGCGGCGAGGCCGTTCAACCCGATGCCGACCAGGCAAACCCCCAGGACGATCCACGGCTCGGAGTCGGAGGACGGCTCGTCGAGGATCCCGCCGTCGGTGATGATGACGGCGATCGACAGGGCGGCGAGCACAGCGAGCACGATCGCCGCGAACACGGCGACGCACATGTACACCAGCAGCGCCCACCGTGGCGCGAGGGGCGGCCAGCCCGCGCCCGTCAGCACGCCGCGCAGGATCTCGCGACGCCCAGCAGGCTCAAGTCGCTGCGCCGGCGGTGCGCCCACTTCGCCGTCCAGCATCGCGAGCGTGCTCTCGGGCATGCCGAGCGCCGCCAGGAGCTCTGCGAGGGGATCACCCTCCCACGTGGTCGAGCGGAGCAGGGACCGCAGCCTCGCGACATCCGCCGCGCCCCGTGGGGCGAGGACGCGCAGCCGGTCGGCGGCGGCATCACGGACCGACCAGTGGTCGGCGTCGGGATGCTCCCACCCCGTGCCCCACTCGCCGTCGTCGACCATGGACGAGCCACGGTAGACGCGGAACCCCGCCGCTCCTATGGCGTCGCGCCACAGCACGAGCACCCGCTTCCCCCACCCACGGGCACCGCGCCCCAGCAGCCTCTCGCCGACGAAGCCGGCGAGCAGGTCGCTGTGCTCCGGGGCGTCCTCGAGCTGCAGGGCGGCCCACCCGGCACCGAGATCCGCGAGCGCCACCGGTCCCAGGCCGGCCGCGGCAAGAGCACCCGCGAGCCGCAGTCCCTTCGGCGCGACGCGCGCGACCACGAGCGCGCGCACGGGCGTCGTCGTGGCGACGGGCAGGCCGCCGATCGCCGACAGCTCGTCGACGAGCTCATCGGCCGAGGGCTGCCGGGCGATCACGGCCGTCAGAGGCGTCTCGCTCTCCGAGGCCCCGAGCACCTGGCTCACCCTCGACGCGGCGCTGCGGGCCCACGCCTGGCTCTCGGGGGCTGAAGCGTCCGAGGGCTCCTCCTCGGCCACCTCCCACTCCCATATCTCCCTGCGGCCCTCGTGCCGGACCTCGAGGCTCACCTGCTCGTCCCCTGCGTCGATGTCGACCAGGATGGCGCGATCGAAGAGCTGGACGGCCTCGGCCTCCGGGACCCACGCCGCCGTCCATCCGGTCGCCGACATCGGCCCGAGGGACATGCCCTCTGCGCCCTCGAGCGCCGCGCGGACATCGTCGCGGGCAGCATGGAGGTAGGCGAGCATGGCGCAACGATACGGTGCCGCCCCGTGCCGGCCGGCATGCTTTTCCCGACGACGGTCCCGCGCGGACAGTCGCCGGTCGTCACCTCGCAGACAGCACGACGCCGCCCTCCCCGAGGGGAGGACGGCGTCGGACGAGGTCTCGGAGCGGTGCTGGACCGCTCGCGGCCTCAGGCGCGGTTGGAGCCGCGCGTGGCCAGACCGTAGATGAACATGACGATCAGAGCGCCGATGACGGACAGCACGATCGTCCAGATGCTCCACGGATCGGAGAAGACGCCGCTGACGCCCTTGGATCCGAAGAGACCGCCGATGAAGCCGCCGACGACGGCGCCGACCACGCCGAGCACGATCGTCATGCCGATGCCCATGGCCTGCTTGCCGGGCATGATGGCGCGGGCGATGAGGCCGATGATGGCGCCGATGATGAGCCACGAGATGAGAGCTCCGATGAAGCCCATGTGTGATCACTCCTGAATGTGGTGGGGGAAGGGGATCGAGAACGATCCATCGCCATCCAGGTGTACCACGGCACGTCTCACGGGCGCCTTCCGGGAGGCTCCGACCGCAGTGTCTTTGCTGGTCAGAGCGTTATCCGGGGACCGACCAGACGGTTCGGCCCGGGCTCGTCGGACGGGTCCCGCGCCCTGGCGCACCACGGCCGCCGACGTCAGGAGACGGCGGCCCTCACGAGGTCGGCGATGGTGGCCTCGGTCTGCGGGCCGAGGGAGGTGATGTTCCAGACCACCGGGTGCATGTGCGCGCCCTCCTCGTAGGCCGGGTTGATCTCCTCGCCGATCTTGGCGAGCACCGCGGCGTCACCCTTCTTCGAGAACATGACGATCAGGCCTCCGACCATGGGTGAGGGACGAGCCCGACGGGCCGTCGCAGGCGGGTCAGACCGACTCTGCCCGCCGGCGCTCAGGCTACTCCGCGGCGGCGCCGAGATCGGTCAGCTCGTCGTCGCCGAGCTCGACGGTCATCGAGGCCAGCAGCGCGGGAAGCTGCTCGGGGGTGCGGGCGCTCGCGATCGGCGCGGTGACGGCAGGCTGCTGGCGCAGCCATGCGAGCGCCACCGTCGCGACCGGTACGTCGTGGGCGGCGGCGACTCGATCCAGGGCGGCCAGCACGCCCTGTCCGCGCTCGACGTATCCGCCGACCCCTGCCGCCCGAGGGCTCGCGCCCTCCGCGGAGGCGTCAGCGGAAGTGCGGTACTTGCCGGCGAGGAACCCGCTGGCTAGGGAGTAGTACGGGAAGACCGACAGACCCTCCCGCACCGCGACGTCGAGCAGCCCGTTGGTCTCGACGTCGCGCTCCATGAGGTTGTAGTGCGGCTGCAGGGCGACGGGCAGGTGCCAGCCGCCGGCGCGGGCGATCCGGAACCACTCCTCGACCCGGTCCGCGGTGTAGTTCGAGAGCCCGATCGCACGGATCGTGCCCGCGTCGACGAGGTCGGAGAAGACCTCCACGGTCTCCTCGAGCGGGGTGTCCGGGTCGTCGAAGTGGGCGTAGTACAGATCGATGACGTCGCTCTGGAGACGCCCCCGGGAGGCGTCGGCCGCGGCGCGGACGGTGTCTGCCGACAGGCCGGGGTACTGCGGGTGCGTCGAGACCTTCGTCGCGAGGACCACCCGGTCGCGGACGCCCCGGCGGGACGCGAGCCACTCCCCGATGATCGTCTCGGACTCCCCGCCGCTGTGACCGGGGATCCAGTGGGAGTAGCCGTCGGCCGTGTCGAGGTGCTGCCCGCCGCCCGCGACGAAGGCGTCGAGGACCTCGAAGGACGTGTCCCGGTCAGCGGTCCAGCCGAACACGTTCCCGCCCAGGACGATGGGGCTGGCGTACAGGGCGGAGCCGCCGATCCGGAGTCGGTCGCCGGCGGGGTCGGTCTGCGTCGTCACGAGGTGGTTCCTTCCATGGTGCTCATACTGCGGTCACGGAGCGTCCACGGCTGCCCGACGTCCCCGTCGGGCAGCGCGCAGATCGCAGACGTCAGAAATCCCAGTCGTCGTCCTCGGTCTCGACGGCCTTGCCCATCACGTAGCTCGAGCCGGAGCCCGAGAAGAAGTCGTGGTTCTCGTCGGCGTTCGGGGACAGCGACGCGAGGATGGCGGGGTTCACCTCGGTCTGGTCGGCCGGGAACATGCCCTCGTAGCCGAGGTTCATGAGCGCCTTGTTGGCGTTGTACCGCAGGAACATCTTGACGTCCTCGGTCCAGCCGACCGGGTCGTAGAGGTCCTCCGTGTACTCCTCCTCGTTGTCGTAGAGCTCGTAGAGCAGCTCGAACGTGTAGTCCTTGAGCTCCTGGCGGCGCTCGGGCGTCGCCTTCTCCACGGCCTTTTGGTACTTGTAGCCGATGTAGTAGCCGTGCACCGCCTCGTCGCGGATGATCAGGCGGATCACGTCGGCGGTGTTGGTCAGCTCGCCGTGGCTGGACCAGTACATGGGCAGGTAGAAGCCCGAGTAGAACAGGAAGGACTCGAGCAGGGTGGACGCCACCTTGCGCTTCTCCGGGTCGTCGCCCTGGTAGTAGTCCATGACGATGCGGGCCTTCTTCTGCAGGGCCTCGTTGTGCTCGGACCAGCGGAAGGCCTCGTCGATCTGCTTGGTCGAGCAAAGGGTCGAGAAGATCGAGGAGTACGACTTCGCGTGCACCGACTCCATGAACGCGATGTTCGTGTAGACGGCCTCCTCGTGCGGGGTGATCGCGTCGGGGATCAGGGAGACCGCGCCGACCGTGCCCTGCACGGTGTCCAGGAGGGTCAGGCCCGTGAACACGCGCATGGTCAGCGTCTGCTCGAACTCGGTCAGGCGCCCCCACGAGGGGATGTCGTTGGACACCGGCACCTTCTCGGGGAGCCAGAAGTTCCCGGTCAGCCGGTCCCAGACCTCGTCGTCCTTGGGATCGATGACGCGGTTCCAGTTGATGGCCTGGACCGAGTGCTTCAGGTGGTCGGTGTTCACCGCTGCCTCACGTTTCACTGGGGTGTTCGGGTGCTCGTGCGGGCCGGGCCGGGGGAAGCCGCGGGCCCTCGCAGGGGCCGTCCGGGTCGCGCACGCGAGCCATCAGTCTAGGCGCTCGGCTCGGGCCGGTTCGGGGTGCGCGACGGGGCGCCCGTCACAGCGGGACGCCCCGGTCCCGCACGAGGCGGGACCGGGGCGCGAGGGCCGATAACGGAGATCCGGGGCAGCCCCGGAGACTCGCCGCCGGTCAGAAGCCGGCCGCGCTCGCGATCCCGTACAGGATGAGCGAGAGGGCGAAGCCGATGATCGCCATGAGGCCCTGGATCACGGTCCAGGTGGCGAGCGTCTGCTTCATCGTCATCCCGAAGAACCGGCTGACGAGCCAGAACCCGGAGTCGTTGACATGGGAGAAGCCGACTGAGCCCGCAGACATGGCCATCGCGATCGCGACCACCTGGAACGACGTGAAGTCGCCCGCGGCGATGACCGCCGCCATGAGGGAGGCGGCGGTGGTCAGCGCGACCGTGGCCGAGCCCTGGGCCAGGCGCACGATCTGGGCGATGAGGAAGGCCGCGACGATCACGGGCAGGCCGATGCTGTTGAGCGAGCTCGCGACCGCGTCGCCGATGCCGGTGGCCCGCAGGACACCGCCGAACATGCCGCCGGCGCCGGTGACGAGCACGACCGAGCAGATCGGGCCGAGCGCCGAGTCCTCGATCTTCTCGATCAGGGTGCCGGGCTTGCCCGCACCCCAGCCGAGCACGAACATCGACACGAACACCGTGATCAGCAGGGCGATCGGGGTCTCCCCGAGCATGCGCAGGGTCGCGACCGACGGCGAGCCGAGGAAGGCCTCGGCGTCCGGGCGCGTGGTCGAGACCGCGTTGAGCCCCGTGTTGAGCAGGATCAGCACGAGCGGCAGCAGCAGGAGCAGGATGATCGTGGAGACCTTGGGGCGCGACTCGAAGCCGGTCTTCTCGCGCTCGTCGCCGAGGATCTCGGGCACGGGCAGGTCGAGACGCGGGCCCATGACCTTCGCGGCGATCGGCGCGACGCACGCGAAGACGATGAGCGCGAACACCAGGCCGACGATGAGCACCTCGCCGACGTCGGCACCGATCGTCGCCGCGGCCGCGACCGGGCCCGGGTGGGGCGGCGAGAAGATGTGCATGACGCTGAAGGCGAGCGCGCTCGGCAGGGCGATCGACAGGAACGAGCCGCCCACGCGACGCGCGACGGCGTAGATGATCGGCATCATGACGACCAGGCCCGCGTCGAAGAAGATCGGGAAGCCCATGAGCAGGCTCGCGACCGAGAGGGCCAGCCAGGCCCGCTGCTCCCCGAAGATCTCGATCATGCGGTCGGCGAGGATGTGTGCGCCGCCCGAGGCCTCGATCATGCGCCCCAGCATCGCGCCGAGCGCGACGAGCAGCATGACGCTGCCGAGCGTCGGGTTGAAGCCGAAGCCGAGGGCCTCGACGATGCGGCTGGTCGGGATGCCCGCCACGAGGGCGGTGCCGATGCTCGTGACGGTCAGCGCGAGGAACGCGTGGACCTTGAAGGCCATGATGAGGATCAGGAGGACGGCCACGGCGGCGACCGCGAGGATGAGCAGCCCACCGGTGCCCAGGTCCCAGTTCAGGACGAGATCTTCCATAGGGGAGTTCCTTCGGGAAAGGGGACCCCTCGACGATGCGGAGCCCCGGGAAACCTACATCGTGCCAGGTCGGAGCCGTCCGTGGGAGAAGCGGCACGCCCCCCGGACGGGCTCGGCCTCTCACCGCACCGCGAGCTCGACGCCGCGCCTGCTCGCCGTCTCGCGTGCGACGTCGACGGCCCGGGCGAAGGCGCCCTCCCAGTCCGCCTGTGCCGCGATCCGGGCGGCGAAAGGCGCCGGCGCCCCGTCCGCGCGCGCACGCTGGAGCACGAGGGCGCGGCCGCCGGCGTCGGCGACGGTGCGGACCACGTCGGGCACCTGATCGGCGAGGTCCGGCGTGACGGTCATGCGCAGCTCGTGGTCCACGCCCGAGGCGAGCACCAGGAGCAGGGACCGGCCGGCGCTCGCCCAGGCGTGGCGCCGCCCCACGGTCGCGTCGTAGCTCCGCGGGGACGCCTTGACGTCGAAGCCCACCCAGTCGACGAGGGCCTCGTCGACCCGGCGTCCGGCGGGGTCGACGCCCAGCAGGGCACGCAGCCGCGCGGGGAACGCCCCGCCCGTGTGCAGACCCACGGCGAAGCCCGCCTCCCGCACCGATCGTGCCGCGGGCACGAGGGCGTGCTGCGACGTGGCCTCTCCCCCGCTGAACACGATCCCGTCGAGCAGGCCGCGCCGCCGTGCCAGCAGATCGGCGACCTGCGCCCAGGGCACGACGCCCGGGGCCTGTGGGTCGAGGATCGCCTGGTTGTGGCAGTAGGCGCACCGCCACGGGCATCCCTGGCAGAACACGGTCGCGACGAGGCGGCCGGGCCAGTCCACGGTCGACAGCGACACGAGACCCGCGATCGCGAGGTCCCCGGCCCGCACCGCGGGGGCCGGGGACCTCACGGCGCTCGTGGTCACACCGTCGCCCCCTTGACGGGAGCCGGGGCCGAGGCGAGCGGCGTGCCGAGCGCCGCCGCCCCCTCGGTGAAGAAGCGCCGCTCGGCGTACTCGCCCTGCTTGCCGATGTTGAAGGACGAGACGGGGCGGTGGTAGCCCATCACCCGCGTCCACACCTCGCAGTCCTCGCCGCACGTCGGGCACGCCGGGTGCTCCCCCGCCAGGTAGCCGTGGGCGGGGCAGATCGAGAACGTGGGCGTGACCGTCAGGTAGGGCAGGCGGAAGCGCGTGAGGGAGCGCCGCACGAGCTCCCGCGCCGCCGCGGCCGAGCTCATCTGCTCGTTCATGTACAGGTGGAGCACGGTGCCGCCCGTGTACTTCGTCTGCAGCCGGTCCTGCAGCTCGAGCGCCTCGAAGGGGTCCTCGGTCGCGCCGACCGGGATCTGGGAGGAGTTCGTGTAGTACGGATGCGAGGGGGTGCCGGCCTGGAGGATGCCGGGGAAGCGTGCCCGGTCCTCCTTGGCGAAGCGGTAGGTGGCGCCCTCCGCGGGCGTCGCCTCGAGGTTGAACAGGTGGCCGGTCTGCTCCTGAAACTCGACCATGCGCTCGCGCACGTGGTCGAGGATCCGGGCGCACAGCTCCTGGCCCCACGTGTCCAGCAGGCTGTGGCGGTCGCCGCTGAGGTTGCGGACCATCTCGTTCATGCCGTTGACGCCGAGGGTCGAGAAGTGGTTCTCGAGGGTGCCCAGGTAGCGCCGCGTGTAGGGGTACAGGCCCCCGTCGATGAGCTCCTGCACGCGCGTGCGGCGTCGCTCGAGGGTGTCGCGGCCGAGCTCGAGCAGCCGGTCCAGCTCGGCCAGCAGGGCGTCCTCGTCGCCGGCGAAGCGATGGCCGAGCCGCGCCATGTTGACCGTGACCACGCCGACGGAGCCGGTGAGCTCGGCCGAGCCGAACAGGCCGTTGCCGCGCTTGAGCAGCTCGCGCAGGTCGAGCTGCAGGCGGCAGCACATCGAGCGGATCATGCCGGGGTCGAGGTCGGAGTTCAGGAAGTTCTGGAAGTAGGGCAGGCCGTACTTGGCGGTCATCGCGAACAGGCGCTCGGCGTTCGGGGACCACCAGTCGAAGTCGTGCGTGATGTTGTAGGTGGGGATCGGGAACGTGAACACGCGCCCGTCGGCGTCCCCCTCGGTCATGACGTCGATGTACGCCCGGTTGATGAGGTCCATCTCCTCCTGCAGCTCGCCGTACGTGACGTCGCACAGCTCGCCGCCGACGAGCGGCACCTGCTCGGCGAGGTCGGCCGGGCAGGTCCAGTCGAAGGTGAGGTTGGTGAACGGGCACTGGCTGCCCCATCGGCTCGGCACGTTGAGGTTGTAGATCAGCTCCTGCATCTGCTGGCGCACCTGCTCGTAGCCGAGGCGGTCCCGGCGCACGAACGGTGCCATGTAGGTGTCGAACGAGCTGAAGGCCTGGGCGCCCGCCCACTCGTTCTGGAGCGTGCCCAGGAAGTTGACGATCTGCCCGCAGGCCGAGGAGAAGTGCCGGGCGGGACCGGCGGCGATCGCCCCGGGCACGCCGTCGAAGCCCTCCTCGAGCAGGCGGCGCAGGGACCAGCCGGCGCAGTACCCGGTGAGCATGTCGAGGTCGTGGATGTGCAGGTCGCCCTCGCGATGGGCGCGCCCGGCCTCGGGGTCGAACACCTCGTCGAGCCAGTAGTTCGCGATCATCTTGCCGGCGCTGTTGAGCACGAGGCCGCCCACCGAGTACCCCTGGTTCGCGTTCGCGTTGACGCGCCAGTCGGCGCGTGCGAGGTACTCCGTCACGGAGGCGACGGGGTCCACGAGGGTGGGGTGGGGAGCGACGGGATCGCGGTCCGATGCGGCCGGGATCGGCACGATCGGGGTCGACGCTGAGCTGGGCATGGTTCTCCTTGACGTCCGTGGCCCGCCCGTCGTGGGCGGCCGTCTTCGACCCTAGGCTCGACGGTCGACAACACATCATCTGCCACTCGCAACACGCCGATACCCCCACATGTTGTGGTCGCCGGCGCCGGAGATCGGGACCAATGTCCCGGGCGCGATGCTCGCACGCGGGACGATCCGCCCGAATCCGGACACCCTCTCGACAGACGCTTGCCATACTACGTCTGCCGTACTACGGTGAACGAAAGCACGACGGCCGGGAGGGGTGCACATGATCGGTGCCGACGCCATCCGCGGGCACATCGACCTAATCGTCCTGGCGATCCTCGTGACCCGCGACTCCTACGCCTACGAGCTCTCGCGCACGATCACCGACAGCTCGGCCGGGCAGTACCCCATCAAGCAGACCACCCTCTACACCGCGCTCAAGCGCCTCGAGTCCCAGGGGCTGCTGAGCTCGTACGACGCCACCTCGGACACGGGCCGGCCGCGCACCTACTACCGCGTCACGCCGTCCGGGGCGGAGCAGCTGGCCGCGCTCCGCGAGGAGTGGCGGGCCACGCGGGACCTCGTCGACCACTTCGCGAAAGGACGCGAGCCGTCATGACCGTCATCGACTCCTATCTCGACACCCTGTTCGCCCCCTACCCCGACTCCCCGCGCCTGCGGTCGGCCCGCGAGGAGCTGCACGCGATGATGGAGGACAAGCTCGCGGACCTGCAGGCCGAAGGGCTCACCGAGGCCCAGGCGCTCGGCCGCGTGATCGCGGAGTTCGGGAGCCTCGACGAGGTCGCGCCCGTGCTGGGGATCGAGCGCGAGGTGACCGCCCAGGCCCGCGCCGCCTCCGCCGAGCCCCTCGAGCCCGACCCGCGCCCGCGCCTCGGGCTCGAGGACGTCGAGGCGTACGCCGCGGTGATCCGGCGGGCCCAGCCGCTCCACGCGCTCGCGGTCTCGACGTTCATCGTCTGCCCCGTGCCGCTCCTGCTCCTGCTGGGGATCACCTCCCGCGGCGGAGCGACCGCGCAGAACGTCGCGGTGGCCGTCGGGCTCACGGCGCTGCTCGTGCTCGTCGCGCTCGGCGTCGTGCTCGTCACCCGGCGCGAGGCGCGCGTGCACGCCCTCGAGCACGGCCACGACCTCACCGACGGAGGCGTGACCGTGACGGCCCAGGCCGAGCGCTGGGTCACAGAGCTCCAGCGTCGCGAGAGCGCACGCACGTCGGTGCAGCGCGGCGTCGCGATCGGCCTGTTCATCCTGTGCGCCGTGCCGACCATCGTGCTCGGCGTGCTCAGCAGCGACGACAGCCCCAACGCCGTCTTCGGGGTGTGCCTGACGCTCATCATGGTCTCGATCGGCGTGCATCTGATGCTGCGCGCCGGCTGGGCCGACCACGTCGCCGAATCCCTGCTCACGGCCGATCACGGCGACGACTACGAGACCATCACGCGCTCCTACCCCGTCCTCGGGGTGATCCTCGCGATCTACTGGCCGCTCATGGTCGCGATCTTCCTCGCCTGGAGCTTCATCGGCGACGCGTGGGACGTCAGCTGGATCATCTGGCCGATCGCGGGCGTGCTCTACGGGGCGTTCTGGGCGGGCGCGAGCGTGCTCGTCAAGGCGCGCGAGAACCCCGACTCCGCGCGCCGCTGACCGCGCCTCAGAAGCGCAGCAGCACCTTGGAGCTCGCGGCGGCATCCGAGGCCCGCGCGAACGCCTCGAGGGCGTCCGCGACGTCGTAGTCGTCGGTGAGCACGGGCTCGACCGCGAGCGAGCCGTCGGCGAGCGCCGCGATCACGTCGTCGATCTCGGTGTCGAAGCGGAAGGAGCCGCTCAGCGTGAGCTCGCGCGTGATGGCGGTCGCGATCTCGACGGGAATCTCACCGGCCCGCTGCAGCCCCAGCATGACCACCCGGCCGCCGCGGATCGCCCCGCTCAGCGCGCTCGCGAGACCGGGCACGGAGCCCGAGGCCTCGATCACGACATCGGCCGCATAGGCGGCGATGCCCTCGGCGTCCCGCGCGTCGAACACCGTGTGCGCGCCCAGCCGGCGCGCCCGCTCGAGCGGCTCGGCCGCGAGGTCGCTCACGGCGATCTCGGCGGCGCCGTGGTGGGCGAGCACCGCGACGGCGAACAGGCCGATGGGGCCGCCTCCGACCACGAGGGCCCGCGCGCCGCGCACGTCCCCAGCCCGCTCCACGCCGTGCCAGGCCACGGAGGCCGGCTCGACGGCGGCGGCGGTGCGCAGGTCGAGGCCCGCAGGCAGCGGGCGGAGCATGCGCGCGGGCAGCGCCACGCGGCGGGCGAAGGCGCCCTGGGTGTGCGGGAGGCGCGCGGCCGATCCGAGGTAGGTGCCCCTCGGCGACAGGTTCGCGCGGTCGCGGGGCCACGGGGTGACGCCGTCGTCGACGACGGTCGCGGGGTGCACGGCCACCGGCGTGCCCGCTGCCGGCCCCGTGCCGTCGGCCGCGGCGGCCAGCACGGTGCCGACCACCTCGTGGCCGAGGACCATGGGCTCGCGGAGGATGGACTGCCCGGCGGCGCCGTGGAGCCAGTAGTGCAGGTCCGAGCCGCAGATGCCGCCGTAGGCGATCGCGATCACGGCCTCGTCGGCGGCGGGTGCCGGCTCGGGCACGGCCTCGACGCGCAGGTCGTCGCGGGCGTGGGCGACGACCGCGAGGTTGGACTGGTCGGGACGCTCTGTCATGTCGGGTGCCTCCGTCAGGGGGTCGGGTGCGAGGGCGCGGGGGTCGGCGGGCTCAGACGACGGCGGTCATGCCGCCGTCGACGAACAGGGTCTGGCCGGTCACGAAGCGGCTCGCGTCGGCGGCGAGGAAGACGAGCGGGCCGACGAGGTCCTCGACGGCGCCCCAGCGGCCGGCGGGGGTGCGGCCCGCGACCCACGCGGAGAACTCCTCGTCCTCGACGAGGGCGGCCGTGAGCTCGGTCGCGAAGTAGCCGGGGGCCAGGGTGTTGACCTGGATCCCGTGGCCGGACAAGTCGGCCGCGAGCCCCTTGGTGAACATCGCGATGCCGCCCTTGGTGGCGCTGTACGGCGCGATCGAGGGGCGCGCGAGCTGGGACTGGACGGAGCCGATCTGGATGATCTTGCCGCTGCCGCGCGCGATCATGCCGCGCGCGGCACGGCGGGCGCAGTGGAAGGGCCCCGTCAGGTTGGTCGTGAGCAGGTCCTGCCAGTCGGCGTCGGAGAAGTCGGCGATGGGGGCGCGGCGCTGGATCCCGGCGTTGTTGACGAGGATGTCGACCGTGCCGCCGAGGCGCTCCTCGATCTCGGTGAAGCCCGCGTCGACGGCGGTCGCGTCGGCGACGTCGAAGGTCGCGGCGTGGGCGGTGCGGCCCGTGCGCTCGCCGAGCTCACGGGCGACCGCCTCGGCGCGGCTCGCGTCGCGACCGTGCACGACGACGGTGGCTCCGGCCTCGGCGAGCCCGGTCACGAGCGCACGACCGATGCCGCGGCTGGAGCCGGTGACGAGGGCGGTGCGCCCGGTGAGGTCGAACAGGTCGGTCATGGATCAGGCCTCTTTCTGTGCGGCGAGGGTCGGCGAGGGCTCGGCGTCGGCGTACGCCGTGTCCTTCTCGGTGGTGGACAGACGAACAGCATCCTCCCGCCGCAGCAGGTCGCGAGCACGCGTCTCGGGGACCAGGAAGGTCGCGCTCGTGGTGATCGCGGCGAGGGTGGCCATGTACAGGCCCATCACCACCCAGTTGTAGTCGGTCCAGTCCAGGAGCGAGGCGCCGATGACGCCGGCGAGCCCGCCGGCGAGCACCGCGGAGATCTCGCGGGACATCGCGACCCCGAGGTACCGGTGGCGGTTGCCGAACATCTCCGGCAGCAGCGCGCACTGGGGGCCGAGCATGGTGTTGACGGCCACGCCGATGCCGATCGCGATGACGGCGATCGCGACGGCGTGGCTGCCGACCGTCAGCAGGTACCAGGCGGGGAAGCTGAACACGAGCATGAACACCGCGCCCGCGCGGTAGACGGGCACGCGGCCGAAGCGGTCGGACAGGGCGCCCGTGAACGGCACGGAGAAGATGCCGATGAGGCTGCCGAGGCTCACGCCCCAGGTCACGATGCCGCGGTCGAGGCCGATCGCGGTCGAGGTCACGAAGGCAAGGGCGACCGACTGGAAGAGGTAGGAGCCGCCGTTCTCAGCCATGCGCAGGCCGATGCCGACGACGACGCCCGCGCGGCCCGTCGTGAAGATCTCGCGGATCGGATGGTGGGCCACCTGCTCGTGCTTCTCGAGGACCACGAAGGTCGGGGTCTCGCGCAGCCGGGCCCGGATCCACAGGGCGATCAGGATCAGCAGGATCGAGCTGAGGAAGGGCAGGCGCCAGCCCCAGGCCATGAACTGCTCCTCGGGCAGGAGGTTGAGCAGGAAGAACGCGAAGGCGGCGAGCAGGGTGCCGGCCTGGATGCCGATGAAGGGCAGCGCGGAGAAGAAGCCGCGACGGCGGACGGGCGCGTACTCGGCCATGAGCACGGTCGCCCCGGCCTGCTCGGCGCCCGCGCCGAACCCCTGCAGGAGCCGCAGGAGCACGAGCAGGACGGGAGCCAGCGCGCCGACGCTCTCGTAGGTGGGCAGCACGCCGATCAGGGTCGAGGAGCCGCCCATCAGGATGATGGTCGCGATCAGCACCCAGCGGCGCCCGATGCGGTCGCCGATGGTGCCGAAGAAGAGGCCGCCGAAGGGGCGTGCCGCGAAGCCCACCCCGTAGATCCCGAAGGCCGCGATGAGCGCGATGCCGGGGTTGGACTGGTCGAAGAACAGCTTGTTGAAGACGAGGGCCGTCATGAGCCCGTACATCGCGAAGTCGAAGTACTCGAGCGCGCTGCCCACGCTCGAGGACAGCGTCGCGCGGCGCAGGTTGGCCGCGTAGTCAGGATCGTGATCGGCGGCGACGGGCGATGGGGGCGTCGGGTGGCTCTGCTCGCTCATGGCATCTCCCTTGATGCATCTCGGAGGGGCGTCCCGCAGGACTGGTCCGGCTCCTGAGTATGTACCGTCCGCTGAACAGAGTGCAACCCATTGAACAGACTCATCGGAGCACGATCCTCCGACCTGCGGCGTCAGCTCCGGCGCAGGGCCCGTTCGAAGGGGTTGGTGAGGCGGCGGACGGCCTCGAGCACGGCCTCGCCGAGCGCTGCGACGGCCTCCTCGTCCGCCTCGTCCTCGGGGAGGGCCACCCCGATCGCGAGCTGCGGGTCCGAGGGGCGCCACGGCGCGAGCGGCGCCGCCACCCCGACGATGCCCGGGAAGGACTCGCCCCGGTCGATCGCGTAGCCGCGCGCATGCGCCTCGGCGACCTTGGCCCGCACGCTCGCGGCGTCGCGCGCGCTGCGCTCGGTGCTCGGGACGAAGCGCTCCGCGGCGAGCAGCGCGTCGAGCTCCTCCGGCGCGAGCACGGTGAGCATCGCGACCCCCGTCGCGGAGTACACGAGCGGCAGGCGGGAGCCGAGCGGGGTGCCCAGACGGTGCTGGCGCCCCTCGTGACGCGCGAGGTACAGGGCGTCGGCGCCGTCCCTCATCGCGACCTGCACGACCTCGCGGCGCAGGGACGGGATCGCCTCGACGACCGTGAAGAACTCGCGCACCTGGTTGAAGCCGGCGGTGAAGGAGCCGCCGAGCTCCGCGGTGCGCACGCCCAGGCGGTATCCGCCCTCGGTGCGGCGGATCATGCCGCCGTCCTCGAGCACCGCGCAGATGTTGGACGTCGAGGACTTGGCCGCCCCGAGCGCGCGGGCGAGGTCCGAGAGCGACAGGGGCTGTCCAGCAGCCTCCTCGAGCAGGCCCAGGATGCGCAGGGCGCGGGTGACGGCGGGGGCGGGATCCTTGGCCGATGGGGTCTCGACGCCAGGTCGGGTGGGGCCGGTGCTCATGCGCCCAGTATCGGGGATCGTCGCCCGAGGACGGACGGGGCGACGCCGCGCCCGGTCAGTAGAACTCGACGGTGTCGACGACGTTGCGCAGCTCGAGCCCGTCGCAGAAGCGGTGCAGGTTCTCGATGAACTGGTCGACGATCCGTGTCTCCTCGCGGTCGTCGAGCGCCGCGGTGTGGGGGCTGATGAGCACGGCGGGGTGGTCCCACAGGGGGCTCGAGGCGGGCAGCGGCTCGGTCGCGAACACGTCGAGGGCGGCGAAGCCGATGCGGCCGTCGTCGAGGGCGGCGAGCAGGGCGTCCTCGTCGACCACGCTGCCGCGGCCGACGTTGACGAGGATCGTGCCGGGGCGCACGCGCTCGAGCACGTCGGCGCCGATCAGGCCGGTCGTGGCGTCGGTGCCGGGCAGGGTGACCACGAGGGCGTCGGCGCGCGCCGCCGCCGCGGCGAGGTCGTCGATCGGGACCAGCTCGTCGACGCCCTCGACGGGCCGGCCCGAGCGCGTGGTGCCGAGCACGTGCGCCCCGAGGGCGTGGAAGCGGCTCGCGCACGCGGCACCGATGCCGCCGAGGCCGACGACGAGCACGGTCATCGCGTCGAGGTGACGCATCTGCCAGCGCTCGGTCCAGTCGTGGTCGCGCTTCTGGCGCTCGAGCCGCGGGAGGTCCTTGGCGCCCGCGAGCACGCCGAAGAGGGCGAATTCCGCGAGCGGCGAGCCGTGCGCGCCCGCGCTCGTGGTGACGACCACGCGCTCGAGCTCCTCGGGCGACAGGCCGGCGCTGCGCAGCTGGGCGCCCCCGCCGGCGGCCATCGTCATCACCCAGCGCAGACGCGGGTTGGCGCGCACCGTGCGGGCCAGGGCCGCGGGGTCGACGTCGGGCAGCGAGAACAGGACGTCGGCGGAGTCGACGAGTTCGTCGTAGGCACGCTGCTCGTCGGACGAGCGCTCATGGGCGGGGTCCCCGGGCCAGTCGGCCGGGAAGCGGCGCGGGTGCACGAGGGCGGAGTCCCGGACGACCTCGGCGCGCGGCTCGGCCTCGGCGATCCGGCGGCAGAGGTGCTCGGGGAGGTCGACGGCGATGACGACGCGGGGGCGGACGGCGGGATGGGCCATGGAAGCTCCTTCGCTCGTGGCCGCGGCGCGGCGGCGATCGGCAACGGGAGCACCCATGCTACGCGACATTCACTCTGTTGAACATTGTTCGACCCATTGCCCGGCGATAGGGTCGCGCCATGAGAACCGACGACGCTTCTTCGCCCGCCGCTCCCCCGTCCGACGCCACGACCGCGCGCGTGGGCGTGATCGGGCTCGGCTCGATGGGCCTGCCCATGGCCGAGCATCTGCTGCGCGCCCGGGGCGGGCTCACGGTCCATTCGCGCACGCGCAAGCAGGAGATCGTCGACGCGGGCGCCCGCTGGGCCGAGACCCCGCGCGAGCTCGCCGCGGCGTGCGACGCCGTGCTCGTCATGCTGCCGGACCTGCCCCAGCTCGAGCCGCTGCCCGAGGGACCCGACGGACTGCTCGCGGGCGCCGAGCGCCTGCTGCTCATGATCGGCTCGACCTCGTCCCCCGTCGCCGTGCGCGCCCTGGCCGAGCGCCTCGACGCCGCGAGTGCGGGACGCGTCCGCGTGGTCGACTGCCCCGTCTCCGGGGGCGACACGGGCGCACGGGCCGGGACGCTGTCGATCATGGCCGGGGGCGAGGCCGACGACGTCGCGCTCGCCGCCGCGCTGCTCGCCCCGTGCGGACGGGTGCGCCACCTCGGGCCGCTCGGCGCCGGCGAGGTGACCAAGGCGTGCAACCAGATGATCGTCGGCGCCACGATGATGGCGATCGCCGACGCCACGGTGCTGGCCGAGCGCTCCGGGATCGCCCCCGCGGACCTGTTCGACGCGATCGAGGGCGGCTACGCCGGCTCGACGCTGCTCAGCGACAAGCGCGGGCGCCTCGAGACCGACGACGTCGCCCCGGGCGGCATCGCGGCCTACATGCTCAAGGACCTCGGCTTCGCACGCGAGGTCGCCGACGCCACACACACCGCAGCGGCCCTGCTCCCCCGCCTGCACGCGATGTACGACGAGCTCGTCGCCGCCGGCCTGGGCGACGACGACCTCGCCGTCGCCAAGCGGTTCGTCGAGGGACGCTGAGCGGCGTTCACGACCACGCCCCTGCCGTACGCCGACGGGCGGGCACCCTGGCCGGGTGCCCGCCCGTCGGCGGTTCAGCGAGGACTCACAGCATGCAGCTGACGCAGCCCTCGACCTCGGTGCCCTCGATCGCCATCTGACGCAGGCGGATGTAGTAGAGCGTCTTGATGCCCTTGCGCCACGCGTAGATCTGCGCCTTGTTGACGTCGCGCGTAGTGGCCGTGTCCGGGAAGAACAGCGTCAGCGACAGGCCCTGGTCCACGTGCTTGGTGGCCTCGGCGTAGGTGTCGATGATCTTCTCGTACCCGATCTCGTACGCGTCCTGGTAGTACTCCAGGTTGTCGTTGTCCATGAAGGGCGCCGGGTAGTAGACGCGCCCGATCTTGCCCTCCTTGCGGATCTCGATCTTGGAGACGATCGGGTGGATCGAGCTCGTCGAATTGTTGATGTAGGAGATCGAGCCCGTCGGCGGCACGGCCTGGAGGTAGGCGTTGTACATGCCGTGCTGCGCGACCTGGTCGCGCAGCACGCGCCAGTCCTCCTGGGTGGGAAGGTGCACCGAGGAGTTCGCGAACAGCTCGCGCACGCGCTCCGTGCGCGGCTCCCACACCTGGTCGACGTACTTGTCGAAGTACTCGCCCGTGCCGTAGGCCGAGTTCTCGAAGTCCGCGAACGTCTCGCCGCGCTCCTTGGCGATCTGCATGGACGCCCGGATGCACTGGTACACGACCGCGTAGAAGTACATGTTCGTGAAGTCCAGGCCCTCGTCCGAGCCATAGAAGATCCGCTCGCGGGCGAGGTAGCCGTGCAGGTTCATCTGCCCCAGGCCGATCGCATGGGACTTGGCGTTGCCGTTGGCGATCGTGGGCACCGACTCGATGTCGGAGGTGTCCGAGACGCTGGTCAGCGCGCGGATCGCCGTCTCGATGGTGCGCGAGAAGTCCGGGCTGTCCATCGCGAGCGCGATGTTGAGCGAGCCCAGGTTGCACGAGATGTCCCGGCCCATCTCCTCGTAGGAGAGGTCGACGTTCATCTCCGACGGCGTCGCGATCTGCAGGATCTCCGAGCACAGGTTGGAGTGGGTGACCTTGCCGGGGATCGGGTTGGCCCGGTTCACCGTGTCCTCGAACATGATGTACGGGTAGCCCGACTCGAACTGGATCTCGGCGAGCACCTGGAAGAACTCGCGCGCCTTGATCTTCTTCTTGGCGATCCGCGGGTCGTCGACCATCTCGCGGTACTTCTCGGTCACGTCGATGTCGGCGAACGGCTTGCCGTACACGCGCTCCACGTCGTACGGGGAGAACAGGTACATCGGCTCGTTGTTCCGCGCGAGCTCGAAGGTGATGTCCGGGATCACGACGCCGAGCGAGAGGGTCTTGATGCGGATCTTCTCGTCGGCGTTCTCGCGCTTGGTGTCGAGGAAGCGCAGGATGTCCGGGTGGTGCGCGTGCAGGTACACGGCGCCGGCACCCTGGCGCGCGCCGAGCTGGTTGGCGTAGCTGAAGGAGTCCTCGAGCAGCTTCATGACGGGGATGACGCCGCTGGACTGGTTCTCGATCTGCTTGATCGGGGCGCCGTACTCGCGCAGGTTGCTCAGCAGCAGGGCGACGCCGCCGCCTCGCTTGGACAGCTGCAGCGCGGAGTTGATGGAGCGCCCGATGGACTCCATGTTGTCCTCGATGCGCAGCAGGAAGCACGAGACGAGCTCGCCGCGCTGGGCCTTGCCCGCGTTGAGGAACGTCGGCGTCGCCGGCTGGAAGCGGCCGTCGAGGATCTCGTCGACGAGGGCGCGGGCCATCTGCTCGTCGCCGCGGCCGAGGGTCAGGGCCACCATCACGACACGGTCCTCGAAGCGCTCGAGGTAGCGCTTCCCGTCGAACGTCTTGAGCGTGTACGACGTGTAGTACTTGAAGGCGCCCAGGAAGGTGGGGAAGCGGAACTTCTTGGCGTAGGCCTGCTCCGAGAGCGACTTCACGAACTCGTGCGAGTACTGCTCGAGCACCTCGGCCTCGTAGTAGCCGTTCTCGACCAGGTACTCGAGCTTCTCGGCGAGCGAGTGGAAGAAGACCGTGTTGGGGTTGACGTGCTGGAGGAAGTACTCGCGGGCGGCGAGATGGTCCTTGTCGAACTGGATCCTGCCGTCCGACCCGTACAGGTTCAGCATCGCGTTCAGGGCGTGGTAGTCCATCGCCTTGGCGTGCTCGTGCGAGGGCATCTCCGTCAGTGTCGCCAAAACTCTTCCAATCCTTCTCTGACCGTCTGCACGTCTCGCGGCGTGCCGAGCAGTTCGAACCTGTACATGTGGGGGACGTGGCACTTGGAGGAGATGATCTCCCCCGCGATGCAGTACGCCGCCCCGAAATTGGTGTTCCCCCCGCTGATCACGCCGCGGATGTGTGCGCGGTTGCGTTCGTCGTTGAGGAACCTGATGACCTGCTTGGGGACCGCCCCGCGGCCGTTCCCGCCGCCGTAGGTGGGGACCACGAGGACGAAGTCCTCGTCCATGACGAGGGGCTCCTCCTTGGGCAGCAGCGGGATCCGGTGGGCCGGGACGCCCACCTTCTCGATGAACCGCTGCGTGTTGCCCGACACGGAGGAGAAGTAGACGAGCGTGCCCACTGCCGATTCCTCCTGGATCGTCGTGTCGGTTCCGCATGAGGACGACGGGCCCCCGGCTCCGGCCCACGACGGGGCACGGGGCGGGAGGCCCGCGGCGGGGCGTCTCAGACGGCGGCGCTGCGGCGCACGGCCGCACCGGCACCCGCGAGCGCCTTGATCTTGTCGGGACGGAAGCCCGACCAGTGGTCGTCGCCCGTGATGACGACGGGGGCCTGCAGGTAGCCCATGCCCTTGATCGTGGCGAGGGCCGCGGCGTCCTCGGTGACATCGACGACGGAGTACGCGAGACCGGCCTTGTTCAGGGCGCGCTTGGTGGCGTCGCACTGGACGCACAGGGGCTTCGAGTACACGGTGATGTCCATGGAGGGGACTGCCTTTCACGCGGGGAACCGGGGCGGGCTGCGCGCCGGATCTGCTCTTGCTGGTCAGGGGGACGAGGGCCGGAAGGGGCGGCGAGCCGGTCCTCTCCCAGGTGGGATCGGGGCCGGCGGGCCGTCCGGAGCTCCGTCGGTGCGCCATCAGGAACACCGTCGACGACACCGCAGCGACCCAGAGTGACACCACAGCGACCCCGTAGGAGTTCCGTGCGCCTCGACCTGATCAACACTACACCTAGTGGCAGACCCTCGGGCGCACCACTAGATGTACTGAATTACACGAGTGTTGTCCACAACGCTTGTGGGCGGGGTGTGGACGGCTGAGGACGGCGGGCGAAGATCCGCGTGGTTGCGCGAGGGACGGGTGGACAACCGTGTGGACAGGGCCCTCGGCGACGCACGGCGCGGTGGATGACGGGTGGTCGAGAGGGCTCGGATCGGGCTTCGAGAGAGGGCGGGACGAGGGTGTCGCTCGGCGTGTCGCGGGGTGGCGGAATGGGTGTCGGGGTGGCGGGGGTGGTGCCTGCACAAACCTGTCTCAGAGAGCCGCAGCCCTCGAGAATCGAAGGGCTGCGGCTCTCTCAGACAGGTCTGTGTCGGAGATCGCGGGGGTGCCGCCGGTCGCGGGGTGTCGTGGGCCGCGGGGTACCGGAGGTCGCGGGGTGTTGTGGTCCACGGGGGTGTCGCCGGTCGTGGGGCGCAGGGGATCGCGGAGTGTCGCCGGTCGCGGGGTGCCGGAGGCCGCGGAGATCTGCGTCGGGCGTCGGCGATCGCGGGCGACCGGGCGCGAGCCTCCGTCAGAGTCCGCTGACGGACCGTGACGGCGAGCGCACGGTCCCCACCGGGGCAGGTGCGCCGCGAGATGCCGGGACGGCCCCGGCACGCTGGCCTCAGGAGCGGGGGTCGTGCTCCGCGCGCCCGGCGCCGGGCTCGGCATCCTCGCTGCGCACGGCCGAGGCCTCCCAGGCATCGGTCTCGGCGATCGCGTCCGCGGGATCGGGCGACTCCACGGGCGCACGCTCAGCGACCGGATCCGGCGCGTCCGTCCGCGTGGAGACAGCAGCTGGCTCAGCGACCGGTTCCGGGGCGTCGGGCGACACGAGGGCAGCCGCAGGCTCAGCGACCGGATTCGGCGCATCGGGCGACGCGGGGGCGGCAGCGGTCTCGTCGACGGCGGCCGGAGCGGGCGATGCCGCGACGGGATCGCCCTCGCCCTCGGTCACAGTGCCGGCGCCGGACGCGCTCACCGTCTCGGTCTCGCCGTCGGCGGCGGACGTCCCGGAGGGCGTCGCGGAGCCGTCCTCGGGCACGAGCACGATCGCGGGCCCGCCGTCATCCGTCAGATCGGCATCACCAGCAGACTCGTCCGTCGCCCCGTCGACCTTGACCTCAGCCTCCGGCTCAGCCTCCGGCTCCGGCTCCGGCTCAGCCTCCGGCTCGAGCGTGCGGCCGTCGCCCTGGACGATCTGCTCGAGCACGTCGCGCAGCTGCGTCACGCGGCGCAGCTCGTCGGCCGAGCCCGCCGCGGGAGCCTCTCCGGAGACCACGAAGGCGTGGAACGCCTCCCACATCGACTCGGCCGCGCCGACGGCGGCCTCGACCGTCTTCTCCTGCACGGCGCCGGAGTCGCGCTCGCGCACGGACAGCGTCGAGCGCCCGTCGGCGTACGAGGGCGCCGGAAGGCTGATCCGCAGGCGACGGCGCGCGGAGAGGATCGTGAGCTCCTCGTGGTACTCGGGGAAGAACGGCAGGTAGTGCCACACGATCCGGACGGGCACCGAGCCCTCGAACCGGCCCAGGAGCTCGACGGAGCCCGGGATCACGCCGTGGGGCCACTGGCGGACCGCCTCGATGGTCTCGAGGGGCCCGTACGCGCGCTCGAGCGCGGCGAGCTGGTGGGCCACGCCCGTGAGCAGACCCTTGACGTACAGGTCGCGGTCGCGCTGGGTCGCACCGGTCCCGGTGCCGGTCTCGACGGCGCCCTGGAGGGCCTCGCGGCGCTGGGTGCGGGCGTCGCTCGGCAGGTCGTACGCCGAGACGGTCACGTGCGCGCGCCCGAACAGGGGCTGGGCCGAGGGCATGCGCACCTCGTGCTCGAGCAGGCGGATGTCGCGGCGCGGCAGGCGCTCGGCGAGCGTCGCGATCGCCTCGTCGTACTGCTGCGGGTAGGCCATCATCACGAGGTGGCGCCCGGTCATGCGCTCGAAGTCGGCGACCTGGGCGATCTCCTCGGCGGAGAAGCCGAGCGGCGGCTCGACGAGCACGGGGACGCCTCGGCGGATCACGGCCAGGACGTCGTCGACGTGCAGGCCGTCGCTCGCGACGACGACCGCGTCCACCTCGATCTCCTTGGCGCGGATGGCGGTGACCAGATCGGCCACGGACTCGTAGCGGCGCTCCTCGGGCACGCCCCACACCTCGGAGGCCTCCTTGCGGCGGCGCGGCGAGATCTCCACGATGCCCGTGAGCGCGAAGCGGTCCCAGCGTCGCCGGATCAGGGGCAGGTGCACGGCCTGGGCCATGGTGCCGACGCCCACGACGGCGATGTTCAGCGGGCTGGGCATACGGGGTGCTCCTCGAGGATCGGTGGGGGTGCGGCGGGTTCGCGGGACCTCAGCGGGTCGGGTCCGGGCGCTGAACCGCCGTGCTGCCGCTGTTGTACCACACGGGGCTTGAGGCCCCGTCCGGGTGGACGAGCACGTGGGTGCCGGGCGGCGCGTCGATCGTGCCGGCGGCGCCGTCCCAGCGGATGCGCACGGTGCCGCGGGCGTGCGGCACGTCGAGATCGAGCCCGACGAGGGGCAGCGCCGGGGTGCGCACGTGCAGCCGGTCGCCGTCGATCGTGAGGCCGCTGACGGCGGACACGAGCTCGGACAGCACGAGCGGCGGCACGTCGTCGCCGTCGCGGTGGGCGTCGAGGACCTGGCGCCCGCTGCCCGACCGCAGGAGGGCGCCGCGCACGGAGCCGGTCGCGTCGAGCGCCTGGACGTCGTCGAGGACGGGCCGCAGGGCCGCGCACGTGACCGCGAGCTCGCTCGCCTCGACGAGGCCGCTCAGGACGGCGAGCGCGGTCGCCGTCGGGGTCGAGGCGGCATCGCCCCGCGCCGCGAGATAGGTCGCGCTGCCGCCGGTCTGGCGGGTGGCGCGCAGGGCGGCGCGGCCGCTGCGGCGCAGGTCCTCGGCGGCCCGCACGTAGCGCCGCAGCTCCTGGTCGGGCGCACCGGCGCGCCGCGCGAGGCGCGTGAAGGCGTCGAGGGCGTCGAGGGCCGCGGCGAGCGTGCTCATGCGCGCGGCGGGCGAGGGGCCGTGCTCGATGCGGCGCAGCAGCCGGGCGGCGATCCCGCCGATGACGGCGCCCGCGCGCCGCGGGGCCGGCGCCAGGGCGGCGTGGTCGGCGACCCAGCCGGGCAGGGCGTAGGTGTGCTCGTCGAGGTCGGCGCGCGGCCCGTCGGGGGCGATCACGTCCACGACCGTGCCGTCGTCGGTCTCGTGGGCGGTGCCCAGGTACGCCTCGAGGGCGCGGGCGGAGCGCCACGTGTCCCCGCCGAGCCAGAGGGCGCAGCGCGCGGTGCGCACGATCTCGGCGAGCACGGGCACGCCGTCCTCGCCGAGGTACCGCTCCTGGCTGCGCGCGCGCAGGGAGGCGATCCCGTCGCCGAGGAACTGGGCCACGCGCTCGTCGGACAGGTCGATCCCGAACGGCCGGGGCAGGATGCCCGCGCGCACGGGCAGGGCGATGCCCTCGATCTCGAGGTCGGGGGCGCCGTGCACGTGCAGCCAGCGGCCCGAGGTCGTCCCATGGGCGTCGAGCACGGCGGCGCGCCCGAAGGTCTCGAGGCTGATGTCGCCGCCGCGGGGCGGCGTGCCGGGCACCGGGCCGCTCCACACCGTGATGGGGCGGCGGGCGCCCTCGGGCAGGGCGAGCACGGGACGGCAGCGCGCGGTCTGGCCGAGGTCCAGGCACTGCACGCCGCCCGGGGCGAGCACGCGGCCCAGCACGGGCACGACCTCCTCCTCGACCAGCTCGGGGGCCTGCACGAGCGGCGGGTGGACGAGCGAGGGATGCCGCCCACGGTCCACGGCGGGCCGCCACCGACGGCGGGCGTCGGTGTGCATGACGCCGAAGCGGGTCCAGCCCAGGGGGTCGGCGTCGTCCGCCGCGGTCTCCGCGTCGGCGCCCTCGTGGACCTCGCGCAGGCGGCGGGCCGGGTCCGCACGTGCCTCGAACGTGATGCCGGCGGGGGTCGCGAGCCACGAGGTGTCCGTGCCGACCACGATCGTGCGCTCGGATCCCGCCCGGGCGCCGACGGGGCGGGCGGTGAGCACGAGCCCGGCGAGCACCGAGCCCGGGGCCCTGCCCGCACCGACCGGGCGGTCCTCGACGTGGCGCAGCCCGAGGGCGAGGTTCTCGGTCCGACGCCCCGATCCGAGCACGCGGTCGGTCACGTCGGCGACGACGGTCCCGGCGCTCGCGGGGCCGAGGAACCGGACCGCGCCGACGCGGTGGCCGTCGACGTAGACCTCGACGTCCCCCGTCGAGGCGGCGACCATGCTGGCCGAGAGCAGCTCGAGGTCGGCGCCGCTGTCGCGATCGGTCAGGGCGGTGCCCAGGTCCACGTCGCGGCGCAGCAGCCAGGCGCCCGGCCGGGCGTCGTCGGTCGCGGAGATCCAGGAGGCCTGCATCCCCAGGGCGTCGATCGCGTCCACCCGGCCATCACCTCCGTCGTCTGCGGGTTCTCGCAGTCGGCAGGCTATCGTGAGCGGGCCGACGAACGGCCCTCGGGAACGCCGGGTCCGTGCCCCGTTCGCCCGAGCTCACCCCGAAGGAGCCCCGCGTTGCCCACGTTCTACACGACCGCCCGCCGCGCGGTCGCCCCCCTGGTCATGGCCCTCTGGAGGCCCCGCGTCTCGGGGCTCGAGAACCTGCCGGAGACGGGCCCGTTCCTCGTGGCCTCCAACCACCTCGCCCTCGTCGACTCCTTCGCGATCCCCGTCGTCGCGCCCCGTCAGGTGCGGTTCATCGCGCGCGCCGACCTGTGGCAGAAGAAGGGGCCGGTCGGCTGGGTCATGCGCCGGTTCTTCACGGTCATCGGCACGGTCCCGGTCGAGCGCGGCACGCTGCGCAGCGCCAAGGGCTCCCTCGACGTGGCCCTCCAGGTGCTGCGCGACGGCGACGGCTTCGGCATCTATCCCGAGGGCACGCGCTCGCGCGACGGGCGCCTGTACAAGGGACGGACCGGTGCGGCGTGGCTCGCCCAGCAGTCCGGGGCCCCTGTGATCCCGGTCGGGCTGCGCGGGACCGAGAAGATCTTCGCGCCCGGCAGGCGCCTTCCCCGGCGGGTCCCGGTGTCGATCGCCTTCGGCGCGCCCGTCGACTTCTCCGACATCGACCCGTCGCTGTCCGACGGCGTGCGCCGTCGCGAGATGACCCGCCGGATCATGGACGCGATCGCGGCGCTCAGCGGGCAGGAGCGGGCCGACTCCCTCAACACCCCGCCGGCCTCGGCACGCGACTGAGCCGCCGGGTGCCCGTGACGCTGGTCCCGGCGGTCCTGCGCTCCCCGGGGCGCGCGCGTACGATGGCGGCGCCTATGTCAGGAGGTCCCGCATGACCGTGGTGGTCGGCTTCATCCCCACCCCCGTCGGCTTCGCCGCGCTCGACGCGTCGCTCGACGAGGCCCGTCGTCGCGGAGGGCCGCTGATCGTGGTCAACGTGGTCCGTGACGGCGACGAGGACGACCCGCGGCACGCGAGCCCCGAGCAGCTCGAGATGGCCCAGGAGCGCCTGCGCAGCGCGCCCGTGCGGGTCGACGTGCGCCAGGTGCGCGCCGAGCTCGGCATCGCCGGTGTCCTGCTCGACATCGCCGAGACCGAGCGTGCCGACCTCCTCGTCATCGGCATCCGCCGCGAGCGCGAGCACACCCGGCAGTTCCTCGGCTTCACGGCCCAGAAGCTGCTCGTCGACGCCGCGTGCGACGTGCTCGTGGTCTGAGGTCCTGCGTCCCGATGACCTACGAGTACCCTGCCCGCGGCCCTCGTGCCGCCGCCGTCCCCGTGCGCGGGGAGCTCCTGCGCCCCCGCTCCGACCGCCGTCCGACCTTCATGCGAGGTCTCGCGATCGGCATCGACATCGGCGGCACGCGCGTCAAGGCGGGCGTGGTCGACGTGTACGGCCAGGTGGTCGAGCGGCTCGACCGCGCCACCCCGACCCACTCCCCCGAGGCCACGGAGGACGCGATCGCCGACATCGTCGGCGAGCTGCGCGGACGCCACCACGTGCGGGCCGTCGGCATCGGCGCCGCCGGCTTCATCGACGAGAACCGCTCGACCGTGCTGTTCGCCCCGCACCTCGCGTGGCGCCGCGAGCCGCTGCGCGCCCGTCTCGTCGAGCGCCTGCGGATGCGGGTCGTGGTCGAGAACGACGCGAACGCGGCGGCCTGGGCGGAGTACCGCTTCGGCGCCGCCCAGGGCGAGGACTCGGTGGTCCTCGTGACCCTCGGCACCGGCATCGGCGGCGGCATCGTCACCCACGGCCTGCTCGAGCGCGGTCGGCACGGCGTGGCCGGCGAGTTCGGGCACATGACCCTCGTGCCCGAAGGGCGCCGCTGCGAGTGCGGCGACCGCGGCTGCTGGGAGCAGTACGCGGGCGGCTCGGCGCTCGCCCGCAGCGCGCGGGAGCTCGCCTCGAGCGGCACTCCCCTGGCCGGCGGGCTGCTCGACGCGGTCGACGGCCGGGCCGACCAGCTCAGCGGCCGTGTCGTCTCGCGCTGCGCGGACGAGGGCGACCCGGCCGCCGAGGGGCTCCTGCGGGAGACCGGCGAGTGGCTCGGGATGGGGCTCGCGAACCTCGCGGCCGCCCTGGACCCCGGCATGCTCGTGGTCGGCGGCGGTGTGAGCGCGGCCGGGGAGCTGCTCATGGAGCCCGCCCGCCGCACCTTCGCGCATTCGCTGACGGGGCGCGGCTACCGGCCCTCGCCGCGCATCGAGGTGGCCGCCCTCGGCAACGACGCGGGGTTCATCGGCGCCGCGGACCTCGCCCGCACGGCGCCGCGGCGCTCCGCGGACGCCCCCGCGCGCCGCCGGGTGCAGGCCGCGCGCGAACGCCGTCGCGCGCTGCGCGCCCGCTGAGCGTCGCGGGCTGCGCGCCCGCTGAGACAGGGCAGGACGCCCGACCCGGCAGAGACGGCAGGCGCCTGACTCCGCTGGAGTCCCTTGCGCGACGGGATGCTCCGCCCGACAGGGCGTCGACTCGGGTTCGTGTCCCGCTGCGGACCGTGCGGGCGCGATGGCGGTCTGCCAGCAGGCTCTCGCCCCCGTCGGCCCGTCGCCCGCGCCCGGCTGGACACGGCGGTGCCCCGGGAGCACAGGCTCCCGGGGCACCGCCGCGGTCACGTCCGGATCCGGCCGCCGCGGGCGACCGGTCGGCGGCTCGTCAGCTGCCGGCGTTCGTGCGGGCCTCGCCGAGCACGGCGTCGGGCTGGCCGTCCTTGGGGTCGCCGCCGGGCACCTGATCGCCCTTCGCGGCGTGGTACGCGGCCTCGATGCGGTCGCCGACCTCCTGGTCGATGTGACGCCAGTAGGCGAAGACGTTCGAGAGGACCGGCTCCTCGACGTCGGGGATCAGCGTCCCGGCGACGGTCTCGACGAGCCGCTCGCGCTCCTCGTCGGAGTACACGTCGCGCACGAGCGTGTGCGCCTGGCCGAAGTCGTCGTCCTCGGCGTGCAGGGTGTACGCGGCGCGGACGAGCGCGCCGTCGGCCTCCCAGCCGTTGTCCACCGGCCCCTGGGCGTCCTGGTAGGCGCGCCCGTACGAGTTGGGGGCGTACACGGGCGCGTTGCCCGTGTGGTGGAACTGCATCTGCCCCTCCTTGTCGTAGGAGTTGGTGGGCGTCAGCGGCGCGTTGACCGGCAGCTGGTTGAAGTTCACGCCGATGCGGTTGCGGTGCGCGTCCGGGTAGGAGAACACGCGGCCCAGCAGCATCTTGTCGGGCGAGACGCCCGTGCCCGGCACCGTGTTGGACGGGCTGAAGGCGGCCTGCTCGATCTGCGCGAAGTGGTTGGACGGGTTCTGGTTGAGGGTGAAGCGCCCGACCTCGTGCAGCGGGTAGTCCTTGTGCGACCACGTCTTGGTGAGGTCGAAGGGGTTGAACCGGTAGGTCTTGGCGTCCTCGTACGGCATGATCTGCACGCTCAGGGTCCAGGACGGGAAGTCGCCCCGCTCGATCGCGTCGAACAGGTCGCGGCGGTGGTAGTCGGCGTCCTCGCCCGCGAGCTTGCCGGCCTCCTCGTTGGTGAGGTTCTCGACGCCCTGGTCGGTGTGGAAGTGGTACTGGACCCAGAACCTCTCCCCCGCCTCGTTGACCCACAGGTAGGTGTGGGAGGAGTAGCCGTTCATGTGGCGCCAGGACTTGGGCAGGCCGCGGTCGCCCATGAGGTAGGCCACCTGGTGGGCACTCTCCGGGGAGAGGCTCCAGAAGTCCCACTGCATGTTGTTGCTGCGCAGGCCGGAGTCGGGCATGCGCTTCTGGGAGTGGATGAAGTCGGGGAACTTCATGGGGTCGCGGACGAAGAAGACCGGCGTATTGTTGCCGACCATGTCGAAGTTCCCGTCCTCGGTGTAGAACTTCAGCGCGAAGCCGCGGACGTCGCGCCAGGTGTCGGGCGAGCCGAGCTCGCCGGCGACCGTGGAGAAGCGCGCGAGCATCGGCGTGGTGGCGCCGGGCTGCAGGAACTTCGCCCTGGTGTACTGGCTGACGTCGTGGGTGACCTCGAACTCGCCGAACGCGCCCGAGCCCTTGGCGTGGGGGCTGCGCTCCGGGACGCGCTCGCGGTCGAAGCGGGCGAGCTTCTCGACGAGGGCGACGTCGTGCAGCATCAGCGGTCCGTCGGGGCCGACGGACAGGGAGTTGGCGTCGGACTCGCGGCGGGCGCCGGACTCGGTGGTCGAGGGCTTGGCCGGGTCGAAGCCCGGGTACTCGTGGTCCTGCTTCTGGGTCATGCTGATTCCTCCTCGGGGCGATGAGCGGAACTCGTGGGTGGACGGGTGGACGGTCATGGGGCGGGCGGCGGGCCGGGAGCCCGGCACCCGAGCGGCGGAACGATCCGCGCGAGGCGCTGTCAGGACGCCGCGGGGTCTCCTGCTCGCGCGGCGGCCGCGGCGCTGCACTCGGCGCACAGGCCGCGGTAGACGACGTCGGCCTCCTCGACGGTGAAGCCGCGGTCGTCCGGCAGGCTCAGGCACGGGGCCACGCCGACCACGCACGGCACGTCCTCGATCCGGCCGCACGAGCGGCAGATCAGGTGGTGGTGGTTGTCGTGGCGGTGCACCTCGAAGCGGGCGCGCCGTTCGTCGAGGGAGATCCGCCGCACCAGGCCCGCGGCGGTGAGCGCGTTGAGCACGTCGTACACGGCCTGCTTGGACACGGTGCCCAGCCGGTCGCGCACGGCGGTCGCGATCGCGTCGGCGTCGGAGTGCTGGCGCTCGGCGATGACGGCGAGCGTGGCCAGTCGCGGGGCGGTCACCCGCAGACCCGCGGCACGCAGGTCGGCCTCGAACGGAGTGGTCTCCGCCGATGCCGTGTCCTGACGTGGTGTCATCATGCCCTCCACCGTACGGCGCATTCTGGACTGGGTCAAGAAAACGACCGGGTCCGACCGTGCGGTCGCACGCCCTGCGGGACCGGCGCGCTCGGGACGCTCACCGCCGAGCCGCGCGCTCCAGGCATCGCCGGGCGTGGTCGGCCTCGACGGACAGGGATGCGGCCGTGCCGTGTGCGGCCACGAAGGCGACGAGCTCGAGGCACGCGACGACGAGGCAGAAGCGGAAGACGGCCTCCCCGGCGACAGCCGACCCGGCCGCGCGGATCTGGGAGCAGACGGAGTCCGCGGCACCGTGCCGGGCCGCGTCCCGGTAGAGCCATGCATGGTCGAGGGCACGGGTGCCGGGTCCGCACGCGTCGATGTCCACGACGACGACGCGGTCAGCGACGCTGATCGTGTTCCCGAGTTCGAGATCCCCGTGCACGGCGTCGGATCGCGGCAGGTCGATCTCGCCGAGAGACCGCAGCCCGCAACTCGCCCTGTCGAGCAGCCGCTCGACGGCGGCCCCTCTCCCCTCGAGGCCGCGCATCGTCGGCGAGTGGTCCGAGGCGACGTGCTGGGCATAGTCGCTCCAGGTCTGGGCGGACGGAGCGGCGACCCTCTTCTGCAGCTCGATCGCATCGAGGAGCTGCCGCACGTCGACTTCGGCCCAGGCAGGGGTGCTGCCCTCGACGTACTCCGAGACGACATAGGCCACCCCGTCCTCGGAGACGCCGTCGTGGATCCAGGCGGGCGTCGGATAGCCGCGGGCGACGAGTGCGCGGACGAGCGCGGACGTCTCTCGTCGGCGTGCGAGCAGGCCGGGGTCCACCGTGGCCTTCAGGACGGCGGGACGCTTCTCCGCGTCGCGGACGAGCCAGGCACCACCCTGTCGACCTCCCGCGAGCCGCCGCTCCAGGACGTACGCGGCTCCCTCACGTGCCCGCAGGAGGGCGAGGCAGTGCTCGGCGAGGAGTCCTCCCGAGCCCGAAGGCGGCGTGGCGTTCACGGCCCTCACGCTAACGCGCCGCCCGGACGTCGCCACCGGACTGGGGATGCCCGCCGCTCGGGACCGCCGATCCGGGCGGCGTCCGTGCGCTCTCCGGCGCTCCCTGTCTGTCGGTCCGGCACCGCGCCATCGAGATCGCCTTTTCGGGTGGAATTCGGCGAGAATTCCGCCCGAAAAGGCGATCTCGATCCGCGACGGGGCCGGCCACCGACAGGGAGACCACCAACGCACGGGCCACCGGCGCGCAGGCTCCCCACACGCGGGCCCCATCGTCCCCGCCGTGCTTCCCGCATGCACGAAGCCCCGCCGGTCATCGGACCGGCGGGGCTTCGTGGAGTCGGAGCCGCCTTGGGGAATCGAACCCCAGACCTATTCATTACGAGTGAATCGCTCTGCCGACTGAGCTAAGGCGGCACGCCCTCGCACGTGGCGCGGACCGGATCACTCTACGAGAACCCGAGGCTGCGGCGCAAAGCGGGGGCGTGAGGGGCTCGTCACCCCTGGCTCCACCATGAACTCGCTCCCCCCGGACCTCGCCCGCTCTCACGAGCAGACGAGATCCTTCTCGGGCGCGGTGCCGTCCAGGATGTACTGGTCGACGGCGTCCTCGACGCAGCCGCCGGAACGGCCGTAGGCGGTGTGGCCCTCGCCCTCCCACGTGATGAGCGTGGAGTTGTCGAGCTGCTTGGCGAGCGCCTGCGCCCACGGGTACGGGGTGGCGGGGTCGCCGGTGGTGCCGATGACGACGATCAGGTCGCTGCCCTTGGCGTGGATCTCGGCCGGCTTGCGCACGGGGCCCTCGGGCCACAGCCCGCAGGCCATGCCGGTGAAGCCCATCGAGCCGCCGAACGTCGGGGAGGTCTCGGCGAGCGACTCCGCCTGCTCCTGCATCCAGGTCTCGTCCTCGACGGCCGGGTGGTCCAGGCAGTTCACGGCGGTGATCGAGTAGGTCCCGTTGCCGGTGTAGTGGCCGTCGTCGCCGCGCTCGCTCGACAGGTCGGCGAGGTACAGCAGCAGCGAGCCGTTGCCGTTCATCGCGCCCTGCAGGCCCTGGGCGACGTAGCTCCAGTTCTGGTCGTTGTACATGCCCACGAGCACGCCCGAGCGGGCGAGGGCGCCGGTCAGCGGGCGGGCGGAGTCGTTGGTCGCGACGGGCGTCTCGTCGGTCGCGGCGAAGAAGTCGCGGATCTGCTGGACGCCCTCGTCGACGGTCCCCTTGAGGGGACACGTGTCCGAGCCCTGGTCGATGCACCACTGGGCGAAGGCGTGCACGGCGTCCTCGAAGCCCTTGGCCTGGCCGGCGACCATCTCGTCACCCGTGAGGGTCGGGTCGATCGCGCCGTCGAGGATGAACTTGCCGGTGCGGCTCGGGTAGAGGTCGGCGTAGGTGGCGCCCAGGTACGTGCCGTAGCTGAAGCCGAGGTAGTCGAGCTTCTCGGAGCCGACGGCCGAGCGCATCACGTCCATGTCGCGCGCGGCGGACTCGGTGTCCATGTAGCCCAGCAGGTCCCCGGAGTTCTGCTCGCACGCGTCGGCGATGCGCTGCATCCACTCCTTGCCGCGGGACAGGCCGTCGGGCGTGAGCATGTCGTAGGTGTCGGCGAGGTACTCGTCGGTGTCGGCGTCGTCGAGGCACCTGATCGGGTCGGAGGTGCCCACGCCGCGCGGGTCGAAGCCGATCAGGTCGTAGTTCTCGCGCACGGACTCGCTCACGATGGAGGTGCCCGAGTCGCCCACGAACTCGACGCCGCCGCCGCCGGGTCCGCCCGGGTTCATCAGCAGCGACCCCTTCTTCTGCCCCGTCGCGGGCACGTCGATCATCTGCAGGGTGATGTCGCCCTTCGACGGGTCGTTCCAGGCCTTGGGCACGGTGATCGAGCCGCAGCGGGCGCCGGTGTAGTCCTCGCACGGCTGCCAGTCGATCTGCTGGGAGTAGTACGAGCTGTACTTCTCGTCGGTCGCGGGGTCGCCGTCGAGGTCGGCCGCCGCCGAGGTGCCGATCTCGGGCAGCTTGCCGTCGCCGGCATCGCCGCCCGAGCCCGAGCCGCCGTCGGAGGCCGAGGAGTCGGAGCTCGGGGAGGTCGCGGTCCCGCCGAAGGGGAGGATGCTGCAGCCCGTCAGGGCCAGGGTGAGCGCGGCCAGGGCCGTCACCAGTCGGGCGGGGCGTCGCGTGTCCATGGCAGCTCCTTCGTGGGGATGTCCCGGGGTCGGACGCGCCCATCCTAGGGGCGGGGTGCGTCACGCGAGTGCTCAGGAGCGGCGCGGCCCTCTGGCCCCTTCGCTGTTCCCCGGGTCCTGCGGACGCCGGGTCCGGAGTCGTTACAGTGAGCGCGTGGAAGCGCCGCGGGGGAACCGGAGCGCCAGATGGCGCGACGCCCTGGTGGTCGTCCTCGTGCTCGCCGAGATGGTGCCCGCGCTGATCGTGGCGACCGACGCGGCCGGGCTCGTGCGGGCCGTCGTGGCCCTGGTCGCCGGCCTCGCGCTGCTGGGGCGTCACCGCTGGTGGCGCTGGCTGCTGCCTCTCCTCCTGGTGGTCAACGGCTTCGCGTGGTCGCTCGTGGTGCTGCTGGGCGCGACGTTCAGCTACGCGGTGCGCTCCCCGCGCCGGGCACCGACGTTCCTGGTGGGGCTGCTCGCGACGATGTCCGCGATGGTGCCGATCTTCCAGACCCGGCCCGCGCCGATGCTGCTGTGGGCCCTCGTGAGCGCCCTGGTCGTCGGCGTGACGATGGTGCTGGGCATGTACGACCGGGCGCGCCGCCTGCTGCTGATCGGCCTGCAGGAGCGGGCCGACGAGGCCGAGCGCCGCCAGGCGATCGCCGAGGAGCAGGCGCGGCGTGCGGAGCGCACCCGTATCGCCCGGGAGATGCACGACATCGTGGCCCACAAGATCTCGCTCGTGGCTCTGCAGGCCGGGGCTCTCGAGGTCAACCCCAACCTCGACCGCGACAAGGTCGCCGAGTCGGCCGGCCTGATCCGGACCACGGCGACCGAGGCGCTCTCGGAGCTGCGTCAGGTGCTCGGGGTGCTGCGCGGGGCCGATGACGGCGCGCCGCTCGCGCCCCAGCCGACGTGGGAGGACGTGCGGCGCCTCGTGGAGTCCTCGAAGGACGCGGGCGTGGCCGTGGACCTCTTCGACTTCGTCGACGACCCGGTGCCCGACGCGCTCGCGCGCACCATGTACCGGGTCGTGCAGGAGTCGCTCACCAACATCCACAAGCACGCCCGGCACACGCGAGCTCGCGTGGCCCTCATCGGCGAGCCGGGCGGCGACCTGGTGGTCGAGGTGAGTAACGTGCTTCCTCAGGGATTCGAGACGGATCTGCCGGGAGCCCGGATGGGACTGTCGGGGATCGAGACCCGCGTCCTGCACGCGGGCGGGTCGATCACATCGGGTCCCACCGAGGACGGACGATTCGCAGTGAAGGCGGTGATCCCGTGGCCGACCGCACAGGTCTGACCCGGGTGGGTCTGGTCGACGACGACGCGCTCGTGCGGGCGGGGCTCTCGATGATCCTGGGGGCCGACCCCGGGATCGAGGTGGTCGGCGAGGCCGGCGACGGCAGCGGCGCCGTCGAGCTCGTGCACCGCCATCGGCCCGACGTGCTGCTCATGGACGTGCGGATGCCGACGATGGACGGGATCGCGGCGACGAAGGCCGTGACGGCGCTCGCTGACCATCCGGCGATCATCATGCTCACGACGTTCGACATGGACGAGTACGTGTTCACGGCCCTCGAGGCCGGCGCGAGCGGCTTCCTGCTCAAGGACACGCCGCCCACCGAGCTGATCCAGGCGGTGCACGTCGTGGCGCGCGGCGACGCGATGCTCGCCCCCACCGTCACCCGGCGCATGCTCTCGCACTTCTCGCAGGCCAACCCGGGCTCGGCTCCCGAGCCGCACGCGGGCCTCGACACCCTCACCGAGCGCGAGACCGAGGTGCTCGGGGCGGTGGGCGCGGGCCTGTCCAACGCGCAGATCGGGGCGCGGCTGTTCATGTCGGAGGCGACCGTCAAGGCGCACGTCTCGAAGATCTTCTCCAAGCTCGACTGCACCAACCGGGTGCAGATCGCGATCATCGCCCACGAGGCGGGGCTCACCGCGATCGACCAGCCGCCCGCCTGAGCGGTGTCCCGACGCCGACGGCCGACTCGGACCGGCCCGCCGAGCAGGCCGGGTCTCAGCCCCAGCCGAGCTCGTGCAGGCGGGCCTCGCTCATGCCGAACAGGTGACCGAGCTCGTGCAGCACCGTGACCCGGATCTGCTCGACGAGGTGGCCGCGGGAGACCGAGTGTCGCTGCAGCGGCCCGCGGAAGATGAGGATGCGGTCAGGTTCGGCGTAGCCGTCGAACACGCTGCGGCGATCGAGCGGGATCCCGACGTACAGGCCCAGCAGCTCGGGCCCCGGCGGCGGCTCCTCCTCGACCAGGATCACGACGTTGGCCTCGGCGATCGCGCGGGCGACCTCGTCGGGCAGCGAGTCCAGGGCGTCGTCGACCGCCTCGCCGAAGTCGTCGGGGCTCATCGAGATCATGGGGCCATCGTGACAGGCGCCCCTGAATGAACGGGGCGGCGGCACGCGGGGGCGGCCCGAGGCCGTCAGGGTGTCGCCTGTGCCGCATCGTCCCTGATTCGGTGGCCCGCTGGGGCGCGCGGCCGCTATGCTCGGTGCGCTCGGCACGAGGTGCACGCCGCGGATTCCGCGGACCGTGGTCACCGGCCGATCGGGCCCCCATCGTCTAGTGGCCCAGGACACCGGCCTTTCACGCCGGCGACACGGGTTCGAATCCCGTTGGGGGTACCAGCAGCATCCGCGCCGAGGTCGCCATGTCCGGCGGAATCGAAGGCGTCGAGCGCATCAGCGCAGGATGGCGCTGAGGATCAGGTTCAGGGTCCAGCCGCCGACGATGACCGCCAGATGCGCGGCGCCGATGGCCGTGCCCGCGATCGCAGCGCCGCGGGGGCGATCCCGTTGGACGATCCCGATGATGCCCACGACCACCGTCACGAGGGCGACGAGGACGATGGGGACCGCCGTCAGCAGCACCAGGTGGGCCGGGTTCATGTCGTAGCGGTAGGAGACGAGCGGAACCAGCAGGTTCACGCCCTGGGACAGGATCGAGAGCAGGACGACGAGGATCCCGCCGATGAGCGAGACGATCCCCGCCGGGTTGGACGCGGACCGTGTCGGCCCGGCCGGCGGAGCCGAGGGTGCGGACGGGTTCATGGGGGCGCTGGCAACCACGCCGGCCAGTATGCCCCCGGGTACCCGATCGCTGCGAGGTGACTCACAGCCGAACTGGTCCTGACGCCGTCGAACGTCCGGTAGAGTTGTCGAGGTCGGAAGCGCGGGAGCGCAGATGACACGCATGAGGCCCTGTAGCTCAGTTGGTTAGAGTGCCGCCCTGTCACGGCGGAGGTCGCCGGTTCAAGCCCGGTCAGGGTCGCCGCCACGAGAGGCCCCGGAGCACACGCTCCGGGGCCTCTCGCATGCCGCCGAGCGATGATCCGATCCCGCCGTTCGGACCGGGCGACGCGGCCCCGAACCTCGGCGTGGCCTCGCTCTCAGTGGCCGATCCCGATTGGTACGTGCACGATCGCCCTGCTACGCTGAACCCCGGTCGCCCGCGTGCGACCTCGGCTCTGTAGCTCAGTTGGTAGAGCGTTCGACTGAAAATCGAAAGGTCACCGGATCGACGCCGGTCGGAGCCACTGAACCCCCGCGTAGCTTCTACATCGCGGGGGTTCTTTCATGCCCGAGATCGGGTTCTCGCGCTGGCGGGCACTTCCATGCGGTGTGGTCGTCCACTCCTCACGTGCCGTCAGCGGAGCATCTCGAGAGTAGCGGCGGGCAGCGGAGTGTTCCGCCCGGGCGCATGGGTCTAGGCATCGGCGTGCGGACGACTCCACGCCCTTTCACCCGCACATCGGTCGCCTCGGCGTCGGCCATGCCGGCATCGAAGCCCACCGGGGGCACGCCGAGTGCACACGCCTCGCCGGCCTTTCTGGCCGAGGCGAGCATGAATTCGAACAGCTCGACCGTGTCCTGGTCGATGAGTGAGGGCGCGGCACGGAGCTTCTTCATGAGATCCGGCAGCTCGGACGGAGAGAACGCCGACGCCCCCTTCCTGCCCTTCGGTGTGGCGGTGCACTCGACGTCGCGAACCGGACTGCGAGGGGACGCGCCGCCGCCCACGGCCAGCGCGAACATGCCGCTGAGGTTCGAGCGCCCCCGGCGGTTCACCTTTGCTCCGACCCGCGCGACTCACCCGGCCGGGACCGTGTCATTCGTGATGATCGCGGGGAGAGACCGGTCGGACGAGGCCGTTCCAGAATTCTTCGTGCCCTCGGTACTGGTCCGCGAAGGCTTGCAGGATCGGTGGCGTCGCGTTGCCGCGCACCAGGACATCGCTGAGGGAGGCGACGACGTCGAGAACCGAGCGCGGTTCGAACTGGCCTGCGAGACGCTTCGCCTTCGCCCGCACATTGTTCGGCGTCGGTCCCGCATCGATCACCGAGTGGTGCCACAGGCGGCTGTGGTGAGCGCAGCGGTTGCGGAGGTAGACCAGTGCCCTCACTCGGTAGGCGAACCCTGTTCGCGCGTGGCGGGCCAGATCGTGGGCCCCTCCCGACAGGCGCACCGCGGCCCGACAGGCGCACCGCGGCGTCGTCGAGACCGGTACGGGCCTGCGCGTCGACGCGCTCGCGGAAGCTCTCGGCGTCGGCGCCGATCCAGGTGGCGGCGCCCACGCGCGCCGCGAGCTCGTCGGCGATCTCGCGGAGGCGGGACCCGTGCTGGTCCATCCGTCGTGCGCACGCGAGGAGCGCCTGGACGTCGGCTCCCAGGAACGCCATGATCCCGACCTCCTCCGCGGTCCGGGCCCCGCCGCGTCCGCGGGTGCGTCCGGCCAGGGTATGCCGGAACCAGCGCGCCTACGATGGGGAGGACTGCCCATCGACGACCGAGGAGGCTCCTGGTGCGTGCGCCCCGGCACGCTCGCCCGCACCCTCTGCTGGCGCTCGCGATCGCACCCCTCGCGCTCGTCGCGTGCGGAGGCGTGGAGCCGATGCCTGCGGACCGGGCCGTGGCCCACTACGACGAGGTCGGCGCGGCGGTGGCGGCGTCGCTCGGAGACCTGGGCGGCCCGTGGGAGCATCAGGAGAGCTCGCGCGCGGTGCGCGCCGAGGACGACGGCTGCACCTATTCGGCCGGCACCTGGGATGCCGCGAGCCCGCTCGACGGCGTGCGCGGCGAGGAGGGCTGGGGCCGGGTGACCGAGGCCGCCCAGCCCGCCGCGGACGACGCCGGCTGCGGGGAGTTCGGACCCCCCGAGCGCTCGGGCGCGCGCGCCTACGTCGAGGCCACGGACGCGCACGGCGCGACGCTGCGCATCGACGACCAGAGCGGCATCGCCGTCCTGCACGCGCACGTGGACGCCGAGCCGTGCACGCCGGGCACGCTCGGCCTCGGATGAGCAGGCGGGCGTGATCGGCCGGCCGACCGGCGCCGATCCGCTCCCTCGTCGCATCCGGCGCGCCTAGGCTGGACCCCGGCGTGCCGCGCGATCCGCGGTCGCCCTCCCCCACCGCGAACCCCAGGAGCATGACGAGGATGTCATCGGAGAACCCGGACCTCGCGATCGCGCAGGCCGCGACGCTCGAGCCCATCGAGACCATCGCCGCGCGGGCGGGCATCCCCGCCGAGGCGCTCATCCCCTACGGCCGCACCAAGGCCAAGGTCGATCTGCGCGCCCTGGCCGCCTCGACGCCCACGCGCAGCGGCGACGGCGAGCACCGCCTCGTGCTCGTGACCGCGATGTCCCCCACCCCGGCGGGCGAGGGCAAGTCCACCACCACGGTGGGCCTGGCCGACGCGTTCACGCTGCGAGGGCGGCGCACGATGGTCGCGCTGCGCGAGCCGGCGCTCGGCCCGATCATGGGCATCAAGGGCGGGGCCACGGGCGGCGGCTACGCGCAGGTGGTCCCGATGGAGGACATCAACCTGCACTTCACAGGCGACTTCCACGCGATCCAGATCGCGAACAACACGCTCGCCGCGCTCGTCGACAACCACATCCAGCAGGGCAACGCGCTCGGCATCGACCCGCGACGCCTGCAGATCAAGCGAGTCGTCGACGTCAACGATCGGGCCCTGCGCCACGTCGTGATCGGTCTCGGCGGTCCGCTCCAGGGCGTGCCGCGCGAGGACGGCTTCGACATCGTCGTCGCCTCCGAGATCATGGCGATCCTGTGCCTGGCGCGCGACATCCACGACCTGCAGCGGCGCATCGCGGCCATGGTCGTCGGCTTCACGTACGACCGCGAGGCGGTGACGGTCGCCGACCTGCGCGTCGAGGGCGCGATCACTCTGCTGCTCAAGGACGCGATCAACCCGAACCTGGTGCAGACCCTCGGCGGCACCCCGGCGCTCGTGCACGGGGGCCCGTTCGCGAACATCGCCCACGGCTGCAACTCGCTCACCGCGACCGCCCTGGCCCAGTCGCTCTCGGAGGTCACGGTCACCGAGGCGGGCTTCGGCTCCGACCTGGGCGCCGAGAAGTTCCTCGACATCACGGCCCGCTTCGGTCGCCTCACCCCGGACGCGGTGGTCGTGGTCGCGACCGTGCGCGCCCTGAAGATGCACGGCGGCGTCGCCCGGACCGAGCTCGACCGGGAGGACGTCGAGGCCGCGCTCGCGGGCACGGCCAACCTGCACCGGCACGTCGAGAACATCCGCGGCTTCGGGCTCGAGCCGGTGATCGCCCTCAACCGCTTCCCCAACGACACCGACGCGGAGCTCGAGGCGGTGCTCGCGTGGGCCGGCGAGCGGGGCTTCCGGGCGGCGCGCTCGGAGGTGTGGGCCCGCGGCGGCGAGGGCGCCCTCGATCTCGCCGACCAGGTCGCGGCCGCCTTCGAGGACGGGGGCGCCTTCCGTCATCTCTACGACCCGTGCGACGGGATCGAGGCGTCGCTGACCACGATCGCGACCCGGATCTACGGCGCCGATCGCGTCGAGCTCGAGGGGCGCGCGCCCGCTCAGCTGCGCATGCTCGCCCGCCACGGCTGGGACCGGCTGCCCGTGTGCGTGGCCAAGACCCAGTACTCGTTCTCGGACGACCCGACCCTGCTCGGGGCGCCGAGCGGGCACGTGCTGCACGTGCGGGACCTCGTGCCGAAGATCGGGGCGGGCTTCGTCGTCGCGCTCACGGGCGACATCATGACGATGCCCGGTCTGCCCCGGGAGCCGGCCGCCCTGCGCATGGGCGTGGACGCGGAGGGCAACGCCGTCGGGCTCTTCTGAGGCCCGCGGGCCGCCCGTCCCCTGGGCGGTCGGCCCGGTTCAGCGCTGGGGCATCTCGTCCGGGTCGGGCTCGTGCGCGTCGTCGTCCCCGCTGGGCACCTCCTGGCCCGTGAGGTCCTCGGACAGGTCGTCCTCCGCCGCGGCCCGCTCGGCCTCCTCCTCGGCCGCCCGCGCGTCCTCGGGGTCGAGCAGGTCGTCGGCGTCGATGTCCATCTCGTCGCCTCGGGAGAGCGGCTCGGACTCCTCCTCGTCCCAGTTGGAGATCCGGGAGAGGTCGCTGCGGTCGTGCGCGGCGACGACGTTGGTCGGGAAGCGCTCGGTGTCGCCGTGGAAGTTCTCGTCGACCTTCGCGAGGGCGTCCTCGTCGATGAAGCCGTCCTCGTCGTCGTCCTCGTCGAGCGAGCGGGCCAGGCGCGGCGTGAGCTCATCGGTCACGTAGCGGCCGCCGCGCGCGAAGCCGCGGCGGAAGGCGGCGCGCGCGACCATCGTGCTCGAGACGGGCACGGTGACCATCTGCGCGAGCACGACGAGCAGGGCCAGGGCGACGCCCGCGACCGAGCCGAGCGCCACGGCCACGCCGAGCATGATGAGGATGAGACCCACGGTCTGGGGCTTGGAGGCGGCATGCATGCGGGTGAGCACCTCGGGGAAGCGCTGCAGGCCGATCGCGGCGATCAGGGTCTGGAGCGCACCGAGGAGCATGAGCACGAGGGCGACGATCTCAGCGGCCGTCATGGCGCTCACCTCCGTCCCCGTCGACGGGGGCTTCCGTGCCGATCTCGCGGGGGGCGTCCGCACCGCGCTCGGGATCGGCCGCCGCGTGCTCGTCGAGCACGGCCTCGCCGGGGGCACTGATCGCCTCGCGGTGATCACCGCGCGCATCCGAACCCGAGGCACCGGGTCGACGGGCGCCCGAGGCGTCCTCCCGTGACACGAAGCGGGCCACTGCGACGCTCGCCATGAACGACAGGCCCGTGAGCGACAGCATCGCGGCCGCCGCGTACGTGGTGCGTGAGGACGCGGTGTAGACGGCGAGCGCCATCACCATGAGCACCACGAGCATGTCGGATCCGACGGCACGGTCCAGGATCGTCGGCCCGGTGATGATGCGCACGACGATGAGCACGCCGGCGATCGCGAGGATCCCGGCGACGAGGAGCAGTCCGGTCTCGAAGGTCATGGCAGGTGCGCCCCCTCGAGCACGTCGCGGCGGGCGAGGGCTCGCAGCACGCGCTCCTCCTGGCGCAGCACCCGCTGCCGGGCCGCCTCCACGGTCGCGGTGTCGTACGCCCCGATGACATGGAGGAACAGGGTGCCCGTCGAGCGCTGGGCCTCGACCACCACGGAGCCGGGCACGAGGGTGCACAGCATGCCGGTCGCGGTGAGGAAGAGGTCCGAGCGCGAGCGGAGCTGGACCGCGATGACGCTGTTGCCGGGAGTGCCGGAGGGCCGCAGCGCATACCACGAGACCTGGAGCGAGGAGACGAACATGTCGGCGAGGAACCGGGCGACGAAGGTGAGGAACGACCAGGGCCGCAGGGTCAGCTCGACGCTCAGGCGGGGCAGGGGGAACAGGATCACGACGACCGCGGCGACGAGCAGACCGCCCAGGACGTCCGAGGGGCTGAAGCGGCCGCCCCACAGCAGGCACCAGAACACGGTCGCGCCGAGGATCTCGAGCCAGTGGGAGGGGGCCTCGCGGAGGCGCTGTCTCATCCGACCTCCACCACCTTCTGGCCGGACTCGTCGATCCGGTACAGCAGGCCCGCCGCGGCGTCGTCGCCGAGCACCGCGCTCACGTACGGGCTGCGGGCGAGCACGGAGCGGGCGGCCTCGTCGGTGTACTGCAGGAGCGGGCCGGCCGCGACCGTGAGCAGGAGGGAGAAGGCCACGAGCGCACCGGTCGCGCCGAGCATGATGCGCGGCACGCGCCGGTCGGGGCTGTCGAGCTCGGCGTCCGCGGGGGCGGGCTGCCAGAACGCGCGGTTCCAGATCTTCGCCATCGCGTACAGGGTGAGCAGGCTCGTGAGCACGCTGACGCCCACCAGGATCCAGGCGGCGGTCGTGTCCACGGCGATACCGGCCTCGATCAGGCCGACTTTCCCGATGAACCCGGACAGCGGCGGGACCCCGGCGAGGTTCATGGCCGGGACGAAGAACAGCACCGCGATCGCGGGGGCGAGCTTGGCCAGGCCCCCCAGGCGTGCGAGGTTGGTGGTGCCGCCGCGCTGCTCGATGAGCCCCGCGGCGAGGAACAGCGTGGACTGCACGGTGATGTGGTGGGCGACGTAGTAGATGGTCGCGCCCATCGCGAGGCGGGTGGACAGGCCGATCCCGAACAGCATGTAGCCCATGTGGGAGACGAGCGTGAAGGACAGGACACGTTTGAGGTCGGTCTGGGCGAGCGCGCCCAGGATCCCGATGACGAGGCTCAGCCCGGCCGCGGCGAGCAGCAGGTGGGACAGCTGGGAGGCGGGGAACAACAGCGTCTCGAGGCGGATGATCGCGTAGATGCCGACCTTGGTGAGCAGGCCCGCGAACACGGCCGTCACCGGGGCGGGCGCGGTCGGATAGGAGTCGGGCAACCATGCCGACAGCGGGAAGATCGCGGCCTTGATGGCGAAGGCGACGAGCAGGATCAGCTCGAGCGCGAGACGGGGACCGGCGTCGATCCGGTCGAGCCGGAGCGCGAGCTCGGCCATGTTGACGGTGCCGCAGGCCGCGTAGATCGCCGCGATGCCCGCGAGGAACAGCAGCGAGGACAGCAGCGACACGATCACGTAGGTGGTCGCCGCGCGGATCCGGCTCGCCGAGCCGCCGAGGGTCAGCAGCACGTAGGAGGCCGACAGCAGCACCTCGAAGCCGACGTACAGGTTGAACAGGTCGCCCGCGAGGAAGGCGATGGACACGCCCGCGACCAGCACGAGGTAGGTGGGGTGGTAGATCGCGACGGGGGTGCGCTCGGAGTTCTCCGAGACGAACTGTGCGCTCGAGTAGATCAGGACGGCGAGGGTCACGACCGCGGAGACGACGAGCATGAGCGCCGACAGGCGGTCCATCACGAGCACGATCCCGAGCTGCGGGGTCCATCGCCCGATCTGGAGCACGAGGGTCCCGTGCTCGCTCACGTGGATCGCGAGGATCACGGCCACGAGCAGGATCGCGCTGAGCGTGCCGATCGTGAGTCCCAGCTGGAGGCGCACGACGTGGCGCACGAGCAGCGTGAAGGCGGCGCCCGCGAGCGGGAGCATGACGGGCAGGGCCAGGAGGAGCTCGATGCTCATCGCTCCTCCTCGTCCTCGTCGCATTCCGTCGTGTCCATCGGCGCGTCGGTGGCCGAGGAGAGGTCCCCGCCCAGCGGGTCGTCGCCTCCCTCGTCCGGCTCCTCGGCACCGGCCGCCTCGTCGGTGTCGAGGTCCTCTGCCTCGGCGCCGCGCCCCTGGGCCTCGGCGAGCGCGCCGTGACGATGGCGCTCGGAGAGGGTGCCCGCCCCGGGGGCGTGGCCGCCCTCCTCGGGCGGCGCGGACTCGTCGGGCGCGTCGGCGACCCCCTCGGCGCTCGCGAGGTCCGCCCCGGCGCGCACCGCGTGGCGCCGGGAGACCCGGCGGCTGCGGCTGCGGCGCAGCACGCGACGGTCCTCGAGGTCGTCGGGGACCTCGTCGTGGCCGAAGAGCTGCCAGGCACGATAGGCCAGGGCGGAGACGAAGGCGGACACACCGAGGGTGATGACGATCGCGGTCAGCACCATCGCGAAGGGCAGCGGGTCGCTCATGGTGGATTCGTCGCCGTCGCCCTGGAACGGGGCGCGCCCGGGCGGGCCCGCGGCGACGAGGAACAGCAGGTTCACTCCGTTGCCGGCGAGGATGAAGCCGAGCAGCACCCGGGTCAGGGTGCGCTCGAGGAACAGGTAGACGCCGCACGCGATCAGGACGCCCGCGGTCAGCAGCAGGGCGAGACTAACGGGCATCGAGCTCGGCCTCCTGCTGTCGGTCGATCTGCGATCCCAGCGAGCGCAGGAAGTCCAGGACGACGCCGATCACGACCAGGTAGACGCCCACGTCGAACACGAGGGCCGAGGCGAGGTGGGTCTCCCCCAGCACCGGGAGGTGCAGGGCCACGTTGAGCGAGTCGAAGATGCCGCCGCCGAAGGCGAGGGGCGCGATGCCCGCGAGCACGGCGATCGCCATGCCGGTGCCGAGCACGAGGCCGGCCTGGACGGGAGCGGCCTCGGTGAGCTCATAGCGACCGCCCGCGAGGTAGCGCAGGGTGAGCGCGAGACCGGCCACGAGGCCGCCCGCGAAGCCGCCACCGGGATGGTTGTGCCCCGCCATCAGCAGGTACACGGAGAACATCATCATGAGCGGGAACACGAGCCGGGTGATGACCTCGAAGATCACCATGCGGCGCTCGGGCGCGAGGGTGAGGCCGGCCGACAGCCAGGTGCGCCAGCGGTTGCCCGCGACATGGTCGGGGCGGGCGTCGAAGTTGAGGACGTTGTCCGGGAGCTGTTGGGAGTCGCGCCGTCGCCAGATCGGATCGGTGTTCTCGAGGTCCCGGACCCGCGGGATCCGCTGCTCGCGCCGGGTGACGAAGATGAGGGACGCGACGCCCGTCGCGACCACGAGCAGCACCGAGATCTCGCCCATCGTGTCCCACACGCGGGCGTCGACGAGGGCGACGTTGACGACGTTGTGGCCGCCGCCGATGCGATAGGCCGCCTCGATGAGACCCCGTCCCAGGGGATCGGCGTTGCGGGCGCCCGCGGCCACGAGCGCGATCCCGCACAGGACCGCGGCGGTGCCGATCGCGATGGCCCAGCGCACCCACCGGTCCGACTTGAGCGGGCGGCTCGAGAAGTACAGCGGGAGGCGCCGCAGCACGAGCACGATCACGACCGTCAGCAGGGTCTCGACGAGCACCTGCGTGGTCGCGATGTCGGGGGCGCCCCACATCAGGAACAGCACGGCGACGACGAAGCCGGTGACGGTCACCAGGAACACGGCGCGCAGGCGACGACGCGAGCGGGCCGCGCCGATCGCGCCGAGGGCCGCGATCACGAGCACGAGGGCCTCGGCGGGATGGAAGAACCACACGAGGTTGGTGGGCAGCGCGCCGAGCTGGAGGGCGACGGGCACCGTGAGCGCGATGAGCACGACGAACATGGTGCCGAGGGTGTACGGCAGCGAGCCGCGCTGGAACAGGCCGGTGACCGCGACCGCGATGCGGTCGGTCCCGCGCATGAGACGCCGGAAGGTCTTCTCCGCGTCGACCCATTCCTCGATATCCGCGCCGTGGGACTGCGGCGAGAGCGCGCGCTGAAGCCGTTCGACGGGGGCGGCGAGGACGGCGAGAACGATGCCCAGACCGATCGCCACGAGGCTCGCGACGAGCGGCGCTCCGAGGTGCGGGATGATCACGAGGTGCGCGCCCGCGTCGGTCGCACGGAGCGTCTCGGAGTAGCCGTGCAGGGCGTGCTCGAGGGGTGTCGCGACGAACGGCAGCACGATCGACAGGCTTGCGATGAGCGTGGGCGGCGCCCAGAAGCCGATGGGGATGGTGGGGTGGGTGGCGCAGGGGCCGTCCGTGCCGGGCCCGAAGGCGCCGCGCACGAAGCGCCACGAGTAGGCGACGGTCAGGACGCTCCCGGCGACGAGCGCGACCAGCAGGACCTTCTGGGGCGTCGGGCCCTCCCACAGGGCGGTGAAGACGGCCTCCTTGGTCACGAAGCCGAGCAGCGGCGGGACGGCCGCCATGGAGGCCGCCGAGAGGACGCCGACGACGGCGACGACGGGCGCCTCGCGCCACGTGTCGTGCAGGCGCCGCAGGTCGCGCGTGCCGAACTTCTTGTCGATGATGCCGACGACCATGAACAGCGGGGCCTTGAACAGGGCATGGGAGATGAGCAGAGCGAGGGCGGCGAGCCCTGCGGCCTGGGCGCCGATGCCTGCGATGGCGGCCATGAAGCCGAGCTGGGAGACGGTGCCGTAGGCGAGCAGCAGCTTGATGTCGACCTGGCGCAGGGCGCGCCAGCCGCCGACGAGCATGGTCGCGGCGCCGAGCACCGCGATGAGCACGCTGATCGAGGGCACGTGGCCGAGGCCGGGGCCGAGCCGCAGGATCAGGTAGATGCCGGCCTTGACCATCGCCGCGGCGTGCAGGTACGCAGAGACGGGGGTCGGCGCGGCCATTGCCCCGGGGAGCCAGAAGTGGGTGGGGACCAGGGCGGACTTGCTCGCGGCGCCCGCGATCACGAGCACCACGGCGGTGACGAGGAACGGCCCGGCGTGCTCCCAGATGCTCGAGGCGAGGATGCCGCTCAGGCGCATCGTGCCCGCGGCGTGCGCGAGCATCAGCAGGCCCACCATCATCGCGAGACCCCCCGCGGTGGTGGAGACGAGCGCGTTCATGGCGGCACGGCGCGAGGCCTGCTTGTCGGCGTAGTGGCCGATCAGCAGATAGGAGAAGATCGTGGTCAGCTCCCAGAAGGTGAACATGACCATGACGTCGTCGGCGACCACGAGGCCCGCCATGGCGCCCGCGAAGGCGGTGAAGACGCCCGCGAAGCGCCCGAGGCCCACCTCGGTGTTCTTGAAGTAGCGGGCGCAGTAGGCCAGCACGAGGGCGCCCACCCCGCTCACGATGAGCAGCAGCACCCACGAGAGGACGTCGAGCCGGAAGGCGAGGTCGATCCCGAAGGCGGGGATCCACGGCGCCGACTGCTCGTACGGCCGACCGTCGAGGACGGCGGGGCCCTGGAACGCTGTCCACACGCCGGTCGCGCCCGGCGCGAGGGCCAGGGGATAGAACGCGTTGCGCCCCATCGCGCGCACGAGGGCCGGCCCGATGAGGGCAGCTGCCAGGTGGGCGAGGAGGAAGATGATCACGCGCTCTCCGTCCGGATGGTCGGCGGGCAGGGGACAGGGCCGGGCGCGAGCGGGGACTCGGTGCTCTGGGCGCCCGGGGTGTGCGTGACCATTCTACGAGGCGGTGGCTGATGGGGGTCTGGGGGTGGGGCGAGCGTCACCGTCGCAGCCGACGGCGCCCGCTGCACCGGCGGACCGGTCAGCCCCACGACGCTCCCGTCGCTCAGGGTCACGAGGGCGACGCGCTTCCATCGCCAGAAGCGCCAGGTCCGTCGCCGCAGTTCCTCCCGCCACGTCCCCTCGAGCATCGTGGCCGCGATCTCGACCATCCGGCGAATCTCCTCGGCGGAGTCCGAGGCCGGATCGCGAGGATCGTCGTCCCAGACGTCGGCATCCGCGGTGAAGAACCCTCGTGCGTCCACCCGGAAGAGCCCGTCCCCGAACTCCACGGTGGCCACGTCCCCATCGTGCGCTGATGACGTGGACAGCACGACCGTCCTCATGCCATGAGCATCCCGCTGGATCTCGCACCGCAACGAGAACTCCTCTGCTGCCAGATGGAACAGCTCGTCGTAGATCTCCAGGCGGAGGGCGTCGTCCACGTGCTCCGACCTTCCCTTCTCGCTCATCTGCTGTTCTACGTGTGCCTCGACCCCGGGCCCCGCGCGCTCGGCACCGATCCACAGGCCACCGAGGGGCGCAGATGCCCGGTGCCCACCACACGAGCTCCCTCCACCGCCGATGTCCGCGGCGCGCCGCTGACGACCTGACGCTCCTGCATGTCCGCGACGGAGCAGCCGCGCTGACCATCTTCCCGTCGGGTCGGAGCCTTGGCCGCACCCGGGACGATTCAACCGAGGCCGACCCGAGAATCGAACCCGCCTGCCGCAGCCGACAATTTTGTCGCGGCGGCGCCGCTATCGACCCGAATCATCCTCCGCTGCAGCGCGGACCCACCATTCGTCGATAGGCGTCACCCGATATCCGAGTGCCTGAATGTCCGCTCGAATATTTACCAGATGTTGATGTACTTCCTTAGCCCCGGTCCTGAGTTGTCAACGCGCCCGAGCGGGCATGTCGGATCCGCGGAGAAATGGCTCTCTCGTGTGGGTGTGGGTAGTCTTTAAGAAACCCTGTGGCGACGTGTTGAGTCGCACTGTTCGGAGGAGTCGTCGATGGACTTGCAACTGAACGACCGTGTCATCCTCGTCGTGGGCGGGAGGGGAATCGTCGGACGAGCTGTGGTCGATACCTTGCGGCAAGAGGGAGCGGTCGCATTGTCGAGCTCCCGGAGCCCGAAAGCTGACGTGCAGATGGACCTGGCCGACGACGACTCGGTGCGTGGCGCCATACGTCGGGTGCTCGACGAGCATGGCCGTCTCGACGGACTGGTGGTATCCGCCGCCCCGCCTGCTAGCACCCTCGCTCCTTCCCAGTCGTCAGCTCCTGACGCTGTCGGCCAGGCAATCGACACCAAAGCACTGGGGTTTCTCCGCGTCGCCAATGCGGTGCTGCCGACGTTCCTCGACGCACATTACGGACGGATCGTGGGCGTCAGCGGACAGAACGCATGGTCGACATCGAGCATCATGGCCGCTGCCCGCAATGCGGTCCTGAATCTCGCAGCCAAGGGATTGGCCGATGAGCATGCCGGCAGCGGTCTCACGGTCAACACGGTCAATCCGGGTCCGGTGGGCGAGAGGAACGGAGCCATCCCGAGCATCGGTGCCGCGGGTTGGTCCACGCCCGACCAGGTGGCGTCGACCATCACCTATCTCGTATCACCGATTGCCGGTGCGATCTCGGGCGAGTCCATCGCCGTCGGGCACAGGATCCGCGGGGTGAACGTCTAGTTCCCGGTGTCACAACGATGGCGCACGGCCGGCGAGGAGCAGGAGCCTCTTCAGGAAGCCCCGGGCCCGTGAGCCAACGCACCGGCCGCTACGACCGAGAAGCGGAGCGCGCACAGCACGCTGGGGGCCCTGGACGCGTAGTCACGAGCCGCGTACGCCAGGGTCTGGTAGGCCTGAGTGAAGAACCTATGCGACGCATCGACCACATTCGGACCTCTCACGATGACGGATCCATCTGCACCAAGGGCGATCGGGCTTCGTTCCGTGGTCTCGCACCTGGCTCACCGGTAGACGTGATGCTTCCGCGGTAACCCTCGGGTCAACCTGCGATGTAGTCCGCGTGGTACTCGTCGAGGACGGTTCTCGTGAAGCGACCGATCGAGACGTACTCGGCTTCGGTCAGGTTGGCCAGGGACACGCGCGCGCTGGCGTCGACGACCTCGAAGCCATTACCGGGCAGTAGCACGACACCTGTTTCCCGTGCGAGGCGGAACAGGAAGTCGCGACCGAGGTCCTTCTTCTCGAACCAGGCCGCGAAGTCCTGCCCGTAGAGCTGGCCGGCGAGGCGCTGCAGATCCACCAGCGTGTAGTAGTCCACGTCCTCCGGTGCGTCATAGACGGGCATTCCTGCGCTCGCATACAGAGTGGCCTCGCGGTGCCGGATGAGGGACTTGGCTGCGGTCTGGTACCGGCCAAGTCGATCGGTGAGTGCATGCAGGGCGAACAGCGTCATCTGCAGCTGCTGGGGCAGAGACAGGCCCGCTGTGTGGTTCAGTGCGACAGCGCGGGAGTCCGCAACGAGGCGGTCGATGAACCCCAGCGTGGAGGCGTCCTCGGTCAGTGAGGAGTACCGGGTCCGGAGGCGGTCGCGGATCTCGTCGGGCTGGGCGGCCAGTGCGGCGTCGATCGTGTTGTCCTCGTGCAGGGCGATCGTCCCGAGGCGCCAGCCGGTGGCCCCGAAGAACTTCGAGAAGGAGTACACGAGGACCGTGTTGCGGGGTGCCAGGGCGAACAGCGACGTGAAGTCGTCTGCGAAGGTCCCGTAGACGTCATCGGTGATGACGATGAGGTCCGGGCGGCGGGACTGGATCAGCTCGGCAATGGTTCGCAGGCTCGCATCAGACAGCTTCGTCGACGGCGGGTTGGAGGGATTGACGAGGCAGAACACCTTCACAGCCGGGTCGAGGAGCTTATCGAGCTCGTCCTGGGGGTACTGCCACTGGTGGTCCTGGTCCATACGGATGTCGACGACCTCGAGGTCGTATCCCGGCAGGGTCGGGATCTCCAGGTACGGCGAGAAGATCGGGGTCCCGATGGCGATCTTGTCCCCGGGATGCAGCAGCTCGTTGGCGAACAGGCTCTCGAAGAGATAGGTCATCGCGGCGGTCCCACCCTCGGTCGCGAACACCGCGAAGTCACCCGTGGGGCGGTCCCCGGTCATCTGCTGGCGCAGGTATCGTGCGACAATCCGTTCGGCGTTGGGGAGCATGCGCGGAGGGACGGGGTACTGGCATCCGAGGAACGCCGTCACGGCCTCGGCCAGGAAGGACTCGGCGTCGATGCCCAACTGGTCATCGACGTACGAGATCGCCGCCCGTAGGAACGCGACGCCTTCATCGTGATCGTGGCCGCTGGCGAAGACCTCGAACCGGTCGACGAGTCCTGTCTCCTTGGGCAGTCCGCCGAAGCCGCTGTCGAGGTAGGAGTAGGACCGCTCGGACTCCCGCAGCGCGAACTCCCCCAGCCGCAGGAACGCATGGCGTGGCTGTGTGGCCAGGAAGTTCGGGTTGCCGCGGCCGGCGTTCAGCATCAGCCGATGAGTGTCCGAGGAGGCCGCCTTGATCAGCAGGTCCTTGAGCTCGAAGGGACTGAGTTCCGTAGCGGGCGGGGACGATGTCAGGACCTGCTGGGCGCGGGAGCTGCTGGAGGACGGGGTGGGTTGCGAGGACATGGCGTTCCTTTTGTCATAAGGGTTGGAGTCAGGAGGCGTTGACGGTGACGAGTGCGATGATCACGGGCCCCCAGAGGGTCAGCAAGACGTTGGCCACGGCGTAGGTGACGGTGAACGGGACGACCGGGGTTGCGTTGCCGGCTTTCTCCATCAGAGCGGCGAACGCCGGATTCGCGCTGCGGCCGCCTGCGATGGCGGCGAGCAGATCGATCGGATTGCGAATCCGCAGGACTGTATAGGAGAGGAAGAAGCTGAGGACGGTCGGGATCACCGTGACGGCGACACCCAGCAGGAGCAGCGTCAGCCCGGATTCGCGAATGGCCGAGAGAGCCTGGGCGCCGGCCCCCAGTCCCACTGCGCCCACGAACGCCGCCAGCCCGAAGTCGCGTAGGAAGTTGGAGGCGCCGGTGGGCAGGGACGCGAACCGGGGGTGGACGCCGCGCAGCCACCCGAAGACGAGACCCGACAGCAGGCAGCCGCCGCCGGCGCCGATGGACACCGAGACCCCGAAGATCGGGACCTCGATCAGGCCGATCAGCATGCCCAGAGCCACACCGACACCGAAGAACACGAAGTCGGTGACGGCGGCAGCGCCGATCGGATACCCCAGGAGCTTCTGCGCCCTGTCGAGGTCGGCGGGGCGCCCGATGACGGCGATCTCGTCGCCACGGTGCACCTCGACGCCCGACAGAGACGGCAGGTCGTGGCCACTGCGGCGGGCACCAACGAGGAACACGCCGTAGTCCGCCGCATCATTGAGCCGAGCGTGGATCGACCCGATATCGGCTCCCACGAGCTCCTTGTTGGTGACCACGAGGTCGCGACGTTCTTCGACCTCGATCGCTCCCTGTGGAGGGACGACTTCCTTCCCGATCGTCGAGGACAACGCTTCGAGTCGCTCGATCGTCCCGGTGACCGCAACGTTGTCACCCGCCGCCAGCACGTCGCTCGCGGTGGCCTCGTGGTGCGCGCCACCGCGCAGGACGTCCTCGATGCTCGCGTCGGCGAGCACACGGTCGACGTCGCCGACGGTCTTCCCGACCCAAGGGCTCTCCGCCGTGACCCCGTAGTAGCGAGTGATGATCCGGCGCACGGCGTTGTACTGCCCGGCCTCGAGCTCTGCGTGGCCTCCCGAGAGCTCCGACGCCAGCTTCACTGCTTCACGGCGGATGTTCCACCGCCGGATCATGGGCAGGAACCAGGAGATCAGGAGGATCGGTCCCAGCGATCCGAAGATGTAGGTGACGGCATAGCCGACAGCGACGTTGGTCTGCATCTGCTGCGTGACATCCGTCGGCAGTCCCAGCTTGGCGATCGCATCGCCGGCCGTCCCGATGATCGCTGACTGCGTAAGGCCCCCCGCGGCGAGCCCCGCGGCCAGGCCCCTGTCAAGGCCGAACACCCACGCCGCGATCAGGACAGTGACAAGCCCCAGGACGCAGGTGAGTACGGCAGACAGCAACTGGTTCAACGAGCGCTTGTTCAGCGCCCGGAAGAACTGCGGGCCACCCTGGAACCCCACCGCGTAGATGAACAGGGCGAAGAAGACGCCTCGCACGCTGTCGTCGAGCTTGATACCGATCTGTCCGAGCACGACGCTGACGATCAGTGTTCCTGCGATCCCGCCGAGCTTGAACGATCTGATACGGAACTTCCCGATCAGATAACCCAGCGACACGCAGAAGAACAGTGCGATCAACGGATTGTCCTGCAGCAACTTCGCGACCGCCTCGAACATTCAAGTGCCTCCACTGTGCATCACGTCTGTGGCAACGGAGGCGGCCAGAACGTGAGGACCGGTCGCTTCGTGCCTTCTGCATTCAAGGCTAGCACCGGGCATCGTCTCGCCCAAAGGGGCTCTTCACAATTCGGGGTGTAGGTGTGGTCTGAATCCGCCGGCTTCGAGGAGTGCGCGGGCGATGTAGTTGGTGAGGTTGCGGAAGCCGAGGGCCAGGCCACGCAGGTGCTCGAGGCGACCGTTCACGGCTTCGGTAGGTCCGTTGCTCGTGCGCGGCCGGTCGAAGTAGGCCAGGACGTCGCAGGCGCGTCTGGTCAGGGTGCGGCCCAGCTTGCGCAGTTCTACCAACGCCTCAGGCACACTGTCGGCGAGGGCACCGATCACGGAGTTCATCTCGACGCGGCCGGCTGCCCGGTCGGGGTGACGGTAGGCGGAGATCATGCGCTGGTAGATCCCCCAGGTGCACTCGACGTGCACGTGCCGGTCCCCAGCGAAGAGCTTGTCAAGGCGCTCGTGCTGGCGGTCGGTGAGCAGGTCAGCCCCGGTGTGCAGGGTCCGCCGCGCGGTGTAGAGCGGGTCGCCCTTGCGTCCGCGGTGTCCGTGCAGTTCCTGCTGGACTCGGCGGCGGCACTCATCGAGAGCGTCCCCGGCCAACCGGATGACGTGGAAGGGATCCATAACCGTGACGGCGTCCGCCAGCTCCTCGGTGGTGGCGGTCTTGAAGCCCGCGAACCCATCCATGGCCACGACCTCGATCCCATCGCGCCAAGCCTGGTCCCGCTCGGCCAGCCAGTCCTTGAACGCCTTCTTCGACCGACCTTCGACCACGTCCAGCAGGCGTGAGGGCCCGGTGCCGTCCCGGACCGGGGTGAGGTCGATGATCACGGTGACGTACTTGTCACCGCGCCGGGTGTGCCGCCACACGTGCTCATCGACCCCGACGACCTTGACACCGTCCAGGCGGGTCGGGTCCTCGATGAGCAGACGCCGGCCCTCAGCCAGGACCGCGTCGTTGGCGGTGTTCCACGCCACGCCCAGTCCTTCGGCAACTCCGGCCATCGACAGGTGGCCGACGACGATCCCGACCAGACCCCACCGCAGGCCGGCGCGGGAGATCTTGGCCCGCGGCGGCGCCGCAGCGGTGGTGTCCTGACGCCACACGTGCGAGCACTCCTTGCAGCGGTAGCGGCGCACGGTGAGCACCAGCGTGGTAGGGCGCCACCCGAACGGCTCGTGCGCCAACTCCCTGCTCACCGTGTCACGGGGCACGCCCTGGCAGCCGCACCGCCTGCACCAGTCGTCCGGCTCCACGACCCGGCACGCCAGCACGGACCGGTCAGGCTCGAGCAGCTGGCCGGTGACCTCCAGACCGAGGCCGTCGAGGCGGGTGAAGGTAGTCAGGTCAGGGCGCGTGAAGGTAGCGTCAGGCACGTCGAGGTCTTCCGGACGGGTTGTGTGAGAACTCCCATCATCGGAAGACCTCGACCCTCACCCCGACACCGACGCGCCGCCCCAGGTCGCACCACAGCTACACCCTCATCTGTGAAGAGCCGGACTAGCTCGGATCAAGGCGACATCCCCTCAGCATCATGACGCGCTTGTGATGCAACTGAATATAGGAAGCTTAGAGATGACGCAACCAGGACAGACCACCACGACTTCGCACGAAGCGATCGATGCGTTCAAGAGAATCGTCGGCGACGAACATGTACTGACCTCTGAGCGTGCCACGATGCCATTCAGCAAAGGCTATCGATTCGGCGGAGGACCAGTCTTCGCCGTGGTGCGCCCCGGCACGCTGGTCGAGATGTGGCGGGCGCTGCAGGTATCCGTCGACAACAACCTCATCGTCATCCCGCAGGCATCGAACACGGGCCTGACTGGTGGATCCGGCCCCGGCTTCCAAGACTACGATCGCCCCATTGTGATCATCTCGACTCACCGCATCGATGAGGTGCACCTCATCAACGACGCGCGCGAGGCGATCTCGCTCGCGGGCACCCCGCTGACACACCTGACCGACGCGCTCGCCAAGCACCAGCGCGAGCCGCACTCGGTGATCGGGTCGACATCAATCGGCGCCTCGGTCATCGGCGGCATCGCGAACAACTCGGGCGGCAGCCAGATTCGCAAGGGTCCGGCATTCACGCGCGAAGCGATCTTCGCCCGCGTCAACGACGACGGCAAGGTCGAGCTGGTCAATCACCTGGGCATCTCGCTCGGAGACGACCCTGAGGTCGCACTCGACCGTCTACAGCGCGGCGAGTGGTCTCCCGAGGATGTCACCCCAGCTCCCGAAGACTCGAACGAGACCGAGTACGCCGAGCGCTTGCGCAAGATCGTGCCTTCGCCTGCTCGCTACAATGCGAACCCCGAGTACCTGTTCGAGGCATCCGGCTCGGCCGGCAAGCTGATGGTGTTCGCGGTGCGCACCCGCACCTTCCCTCGCGAAGTGCACCCGACCGTGTTTTACATCGGCACGAACAACACGCACGAGCTCGAAAAGATCCGTCGGTTGTTCCTCGAAGCCGACATGCCGCTGCCTATCTCTGGTGAGTACATGGGCCGCAGTGCCTTCGACTTGGCCGAGAAGTACGGCAAAGACACCTTCGTCTTCCTGAAGTTCATGAGTCCAGCGCTGCAGACGCGCATGTTCTCGTTCAAGACGTGGGCCAACGGCTTGTTCTCGAAGATTCCCGGCATTGGTCCGACCTTCGCCGACACGGTATCGCAAGCCATGTTCAGCGTGCTGCCCAACCAGCTGCCCAAGCGCATGATGGAGTACCGCAACCGTTTCGAGCATCACCTGCTGCTCACCGTCAGCGAGTCGCAGAAGGCCGCGAGCGAGAAGATGCTCAAGGAGTTCTTCGCAGAGCCCGAGCACACTGGTGAGTTCTTCATCTGCACGTCTGATGAAGAAAAGAGCGCGTCGCTCAACCGGTTCGGCGCGGCCAGTGCCGCCACTCGCTACGCCGCGTTGAAGCGCCGGCACATCGCAGGGCTCATCCCCATCGATGTGGCCCTGCGTCGCGACGATTGGAACTGGCTCGAGGTGCTGCCGGAGGAGATCGACGACCAGCTTGAGGTCAAGGCGTATTACGGGCACTTCTTCTGCCATGTGATGCACCAGGACTATGTCGCCAAGCAGGGCGTGGATCCCGAGGCGCTGCACGACCGCATCCAGCACCTGCTGGAGGAGCGCGGCGCGAAGCTGCCCGCCGAGCACAACTACGGTCGCATCTACAAGCTGCCGGAGTCCATGGAAGAGCACTTCAAGGAGCTCGATCCGACGAATACGTTCAACGCCGGTATCGGCGGCACGTCGCCGCACAAGGACTGGGCCTAAGTCCCCAAGGTAGCGCGACGCCGTGAGAGCCTGAGCGATGTCTTATCCATCTCGGGTGGACCTAGGGCTCGACTCCCTAGGTCCACCGGGACGGATGAGTCGAGACATCGGTCAGAGGCTGGGCAGGCCATAGAATCGCGTGGCGGCGAGGGCCGCGCCCGGTCCGAGAACGGGTCATCGCCTCACGCCGTCAGCTGACCCGCGACGGCCGGCACACCGGCGAAATCCTCGCCACCGGCCACATCGACGAGCCCGGAGGCTATTGCTGAAACACATTGCCTGAACATATTGGTGGAGCTGAAGGTGTGCAGGTTCAGGACATCGTTCATAGGTGAGTCGGGACATCGTTCATAGTGGTCCGTGACGATGAGGGATGTCTAAAGCGCGTCTGATTGTTCTGGCCGTCACGCAGCGGCAGCAAACGCAGGCCGAGGTCGCCCGCCGCTACCGGGTGTCCTGGCGATGGGTCCACGAACTGATCCGGCTCTTCACAATTCGGGGTGTAGGTGTGGTCTGAATCCGCCGGCTTCGAGGAGTGCGCGGGCGATGTAGTTGGTGAGGTTGCGGAAGCCGAGGGCCAGGCCACGCAGGTGCTCGAGGCGACCGTTCACGGCTTCGGTAGGTCCGTTGCTCGTGCGCGGCCGGTCGAAGTAGGCCAGGACGTCGCAGGCGCGTCTGGTCAGGGTGCGGCCCAGCTTGCGCAGTTCTACCAACGCCTCAGGCACACTGTCGGCGAGGGCACCGATCACGGAGTTCATCTCGACGCGGCCGGCTGCCCGGTCGGGGTGACGGTAGGCGGAGATCATGCGCTGGTAGATCCCCCAGGTGCACTCGACGTGCACGTGCCGGTCCCCAGCGAAGAGCTTGTCAAGGCGCTCGTGCTGGCGGTCGGTGAGCAGGTCAGCCCCGGTGTGCAGGGTCCGCCGCGCGGTGTAGAGCGGGTCGCCCTTGCGTCCGCGGTGTCCGTGCAGTTCCTGCTGGACTCGGCGGCGGCACTCATCGAGAGCGTCCCCGGCCAACCGGATGACGTGGAAGGGATCCATAACCGTGACGGCGTCCGCCAGCTCCTCGGTGGTGGCGGTCTTGAAGGCTCTTCACGAACGAGGGTGTAGCGCGGGTCTGAACCCTCCGGCTTCGAGCAGCGACCGAGCGATGTAGTGGGTGAGGTTGCGGAAGCCGAGGGCGGAGCCGCGGAGGTGTTCGAGTCGCCCGTTGATGGCCTCGGTCGGGCCGTTGCTAGTGCCGGGGCGGTCGAAGAACGCGAGGATGTCGCCCGCCCGCTGCTTCATGGTCCGGCCGAGCTTGCGGACCTCGACGAGCGCCGCGGGAACGCCGCTGCTGATCGCAGCGATCACCTCCTGCATCATCGCCTTCGCTTTCTTCTTGTCGGGCTCCCGGTAGGCCGCGACGATGCGCTGGTAGATGCCCCAGGTCGCCTCGACCTCGACGTGCTCCTCGCTCGCGAACACTGCGTCCAGGCGTGCCCGCTGCCGGTCGGTGAGCAGGCTCGCCCCGGTGTGCAGGGTGCGGCGGGCTTTGTAGAGCGGCTCGCCCTTGAGCCCGCGGTGACCGGTGGTGTCTTGCTGGACCCGACGCCGGCAGACATCCAGCGCGTCGCCGGCGAGGCGGACCACGTGGAACGGGTCCATGACGGGGACGGCGTCGGGGAGTTCCTCGGCGGCAGCGGTCTTGAACCCGGCGAAGCCGTCCATCGCGACCACCTCGATCCGCTTCGCCCAGTCCGCAGGGCGGGCGGCGAGCCACTGCTTGAACACCGCCTTGGAGCGGCCCTCGACCATGTCCAGCAGCCTCGCCGGCCCGGTCTTGTTCCTCGCGGGCGTGAGGTCGATGATCACGGTGACGTACTTGTCGCCCAGCCTCGTGTGTCGCCAGACGTGCTCGTCGACACCGATCGTGGTGACCCCGTCGAACCGGGCGGGGTCGTCGATCAGGCGCCGCTTGCCTTCCGCGAGGACGGCGGCGTTCGCGGCACTCCAGGACACCCCGAGACCTGCGGCGACGCGGGTGACGGTGAGGTGGTCGATGACGATGCCCCGCAGCGCCCACTCCAGGCCGCCGCGGGAGATCTTCGCACGCGGCGCCGCTGCCCGCGTCATGTCCTGCCGCCACGTGCGCCGGCAGTGTCCGCACCGGTACCGGCGCACCCGCACCAGCAGGGTCGTCGGCCGGTGCCCGAACGGCTCGTGCGCCAGTCGACGCGTGACCGTGTCCCGCGGCACGCCCTCGACACCGCACTTCCGACACCACGGGTCGTCCTCGACGACGCGGCATTCGATCGTGGCCCGATCCGGCTCGATCAGCTGGCCGACGGCGACGAGGCCGAGCTCGTCGAGGCGGCAGAACGTGGTCAGGTCAGGGGTCGCGAAAGTAGGGTGGAGCACGTCGAGGTCTTTCGGGATGGCGAGCGTGAAGAACTTCCATCATCCGGGAGACCTCGACCCCTACCCGGCCACCGACGCGCTCAACCGACTACACCCTCGTTCATGAAGAGCCGTCTTGAAGCCCGCGAACCCATCCATGGCCACGACCTCGATCCCATCGCGCCAAGCCTGGTCCCGCTCGGCCAGCCAGTCCTTGAACGCCTTCTTCGACCGACCTTCGACCACGTCCAGCAGGCGTGAGGGCCCGGTGCCGTCCCGGACCGGGGTGAGGTCGATGATCACGGTGACGTACTTGTCACCGCGCCGGGTGTGCCGCCACACGTGCTCATCGACCCCGACGACCTTGACACCGTCCAGGCGGGTCGGGTCCTCGATGAGCAGACGCCGGCCCTCAGCCAGGACCGCGTCGTTGGCGGTGTTCCACGCCACGCCCAGTCCTTCGGCAACTCCGGCCATCGACAGGTGGCCGACGACGATCCCGACCAGACCCCACCGCAGGCCGGCGCGGGAGATCTTGGCCCGCGGCGGCGCCGCAGCGGTGGTGTCCTGACGCCACACGTGCGAGCACTCCTTGCAGCGGTAGCGGCGCACGGTGAGCACCAGCGTGGTAGGGCGCCACCCGAACGGCTCGTGCGCCAACTCCCTGCTCACCGTGTCACGGGGCACGCCCTGGCAGCCGCACCGCCTGCACCAGTCGTCCGGCTTCACGACCCGGCACGCCAGCACGGACCGGTCAGGCTCGAGCAGCTGGCCGGTGACCTCCAGACCGAGGCCGTCGAGGCGGGTGAAGGTAGTCAGGTCAGGGCGCGTGAAGGTAGCGTCAGGCACGTCGAGGTCTTCCGGACGGGTTGTGTGAGAACTCCCATCATCGGAAGACCTCGACCCTCACCCCGACACCGACGCGCCGCCCCAGGTCGCACCACAGCTACACCCTCATCTGTGAAGAGCCATACGGGCTCTTCAGAGTTGAGTGTGGGGTGAGGCGTCGAGACCGCCGGTGATGAGGAGCATGCGGAGTCGGTAGTGCTCGAAGTTGCGGAACCCTCTGGCGATGCGGCGGCCGAGTTCGATGATCCCGTTGACGGCCTCTGTCCCGCCGTTGCTCGCGCCGTCGGTGTCGAAGTAGGCCAGGAACGCGGTCTTCCAGCGGCGTAGCGTCTTCCCGAGCCGCGCGATCTCGGGGATCGGGCACGATGGCAGCTTCTCGATCAGCTGCTCGGCCAGTCGACGACCCCGGGCGGGTGTGGGCTGGTGGAACACGTCTCGGAGGTCCTGGACGCAGTGGTAGGCGACCTCGACCTCGATGTGAGCGGGATGGGCGTCGAAAGCGCTGGCCAGACGCACCTGTTGCCTGCTCGTCAAGCGTTCTCGGCCGGCGCGAAGGACGTTGCGGATCCCGTAGAGAGGATCACCCTTGCGGCCGCGGTGGCCGAGGGTCTCCTGCTGGATCCGGCGGCGGACGCCGTCGATCGCAGCCCCGCCGAGCTTCACGATGTGGAACGCATCCAGTACGCAGGTGGCATCCTCGAGGCGGTCATCGATCGCGTTCTTGTATCCCTGGAACGGATCCAGCGTCGCGATGTCGATACTTTGCCGGAACTCCTCGCCCCGCTCGTCGAGCCAGTTGCGATAGACCGTCCCGGATCGGCCCGGGACGAGATCGAGAAGCCTCGCGGTCGGGTGGGGGCCGCGCGTCAGATCGACCATCCCGGTGAGTTCCTTCGGACCACGCCGGCGAGGATCACGGTGATGCCAGACATGCTCGTCCACGCCCAGGACATGCACTCCTTCGAACCTGGACGGGTCCTCGGCGGCCAGGGTCAGGACGGGCTGGACCTGGGACCAGAGCGTGTTCCAGGTGGTGCCGAGCTGCCGGGCCAGGCCCTGGATCGTCGCTCCTTCACGGCGGAGCTGGCTGATCGCCCACCGAACCGCACGGATGCTCAACAGTCCCCGCGGTGCGCAGACCTCGGGATCCTGTTCGAGGAACGTCGCCACGGGACAGATGTCCTCGAGGCAGATCCAGCGGCGCTTCCGCCACCGGATCCGCACCGGCCTGCCGGCCCAGGGCGCATCGATCATCTCGACCATCACACGGCCGTGACCAGTCGCGATGACTCCACAGCCAGGGCAGCCCGTGACCGGATCGCAGGACTCCACCTCGAGCATCAGGCCTGAGGGAGCCTGCGAGACCGCGATCAGGTGAAGGCCGGGGAAGTCCAGGAGAAGATCGCATCTCCCACAGCGATCGAGCGCGTCAGGGCATACGCAACTATGGTTGTGCATCGTCGAGGTCCTTGGTGCGAGCAGAGGTAGAAGTCCGCTCATCATCCGGGACCTCGACGCCTACCACCAGCTACCCCGCACCACCGGCGCACCCACACTCAACTCTGAAGAGCCGCCATACGTAGCCGGCGGTCGTGCCCACAGCCTTCGTCTGCACAGGGTCGATCGACGTGCCGTGCTCGGTGTAGGACGACCAGCCCAGGATCGTTGTCGCCGAAGAGGTCGTAGACGTAGCCTCCCGTGGGCCGGTCGGCAGGACCCGAACAGGCGTCGGCGCGGGAAGCCCGCCATCAGGTAGCCATGGGCTACCCATTACCACTTTGCCCAAGACGTCTACTGTGCCGCACGTGAACGCCAAGGTACTTTCGTAAGGAGGGCCCCTGTCGTGTGCTCAGGGGGAATGACTCCTAGCCCGCTTGCATGTGCTTGGCAGCCACCGATGCGAGATCCATAAGAAATTTCAAAGCCTCACCATCGAGGGGTTCGGGAAAATCGGAAAGCCACGCTTCTAGCGCCTCTCGATCCCGATAGCGTTTTGCTCCAGGAGAATAGTGTTCAGCAATCTTGTTTGCAAGATCGTCGTATTCGGAGCTGGCTTCATCGCGAAATTCTTTCATACCCGCCGGGTCGGTTATCCAAGCAAATTCGCGAATAGCATTTCTTAATTGCAAGAATCGGCTCCTGTTATTTCTGGTCACCACACCCTCCTTCATGACGCCTCGCTTTCGAAAGTTTCTGGCGCGAGAATATTTCTCTCACTATGCACTAAGTAGACCTACTGGAGCGCGCGCATGCGGGGAGCCATTGGTCCAACGTCACGCATACTTCCCCCCATGGCTCGCCCTCCGCGACCACCCGTTCCGGTCCGAGTAGCCCCCGAAGGGCCATCAATGGTAGCCCTTCCACCTCCGCGCCCACTGCTTCCCTGCCGCGAATTCCCCTTCCCTCTAGGGTTTGTAGACACAATCTTACCTTTCGAGTTTAGGACGACATTCGCTCGGGCTCCCTTATATTGCCATGACTTTCGGCCATCTTTGTCGTACTTTAAAATAACTTTGGTAGGGTTTTTTAGAGTATCGCGAATCGCCGACGGCTTGGGTCCCTTGCGCTTTAAACCATCCCCTATTGCTCGGTCCATTCCGTGCTTGGTGTAGCCGGTTACCCTGCACGGGCCCCCCTTAACCGAATCGATCACGAACCCGCGGCAAAGACCCGAAACGTCTTGCGCATTTACTGGATCCGTGGGATAGGCGTATGCAGTGGAGTTACCTCCAGTGACCGGGTCCGGCGATGTGAATGATCCTACGGTAACGGTGTAGAGCCGCACCCCCATCAGCGTGAGTCCAGCGGTCGCCTCGGTCGTTGACCGTTCCTTGGCGCCGAGCCATCCGTAGCCGGCGGTCGTGCCCACAGCCTTCGTCTGCACAGGGTCGATCGGCGTGCCGTACTCGGTGTAGGCCGACCAGCCCAGGATCGTCGTCGCCGCCACGCTCGCCTTCTGCGCCGCGATGATCGGTATCGTCGTGACGATGTCCCCATGGATGTTGGAAAGTGTCAGACTCGCGGCCCCATCCGACATGATGGAGGCTCCGAGGTCACCGCTGACCGAGCTCGTGTACCGGGTGGTCGTGGTGGTCCCGTCCGGCGCCTTCACGTCGATCCAGGACGGGTTGTCCGAGCCGTCGGCGTAGTGCCGTGTGGTCGTCGTGGTCTGCGAGCCCGTCACGCTGGTCTGGACCAGGCGTCGGTCATCCACGTCGAGGGTGAAGCTCGTGGTGGTCCCGCCCTGTTTCACACTCGCCGGCAGGTCGCTGTCGAAGTAGCCGAGCGTGATGTCCCCGGCGCCGGGGTTGGGCGCATGGGCGGCGGGCAGTGTCGTCTGTCTGCCGAAGAGATCGTAGACATAGCCTCCCGTGGGCCGGTCGGCGGTGTCGTACGTGAGCTGCTGCTGGACACCCGGCGTGGCCGTGCCGCTGGCGGTGCCATCGGCTCGGATCTGCTCAGTGAGCGACTTGCGCGCGCCGTTGGCCGTGAAGGTGTACTCGCGAGTCGTGTACGGCGACGCGCTGGCCCCCGCGACGGGAAGCCCCGTCAGATCCTCGGCCTTGGTGAGGTTCCCCGCCTTGTCATAGCTGTAGCGGTGGTCGAAGTCGATCTGATCGGCGGTGACGGGATCCGCCGAGTCGGTTCCCGGGTCGATGCCTGCTGTGGTCGCGATCGCCGAGGCGAAGGTCGTGGCATCCGTACGAACGCGCCCCGCGGCATCGTTGGTCTGGGACCAGGCGATCCACGGCCCCGCCGACACGGTCCCCGTCGCGGGGTCGGTGAGCTGGCCGGAGTACACCAGCCCGGTCTCCTCCCCCGCCTCGTCCACCAGATGGGTGGCGGTAATGCCCGCCGGGAGCTTCTCCGTGGTCATGGCGCCGTTGGCGTCGTATGCCGCCTGGTAGACAAGGGCGTCGCTCGACGTGCGCGTCACGGTCTGCTTGGTGACCACGCCGCGACGCTCGATCTTCCCGTTGGCGTCCGAGCCGTTGTACTCGAAGGTGGTGGTCCCCTTCGGGTCCTTGATCGAGGTGACGCGCGCCTTGTCGTCGTAGGTGGTCGTCGTAGAGTCGCCGAGCTCGTTCACGGAGACCGTCTGCTTGCCCCACAGGTCATAGCTGTTGGTCTGCTTGGCCCCTGAGATGGCCGTCCCCGCCGCGTTGGAGACACCGGTGGCGTCGACCAGTCCGGTGGTCTGGTTGAACTGGGTGAAGATCGCCGGCGTCGCCTGCGATCCGGTGAGCCCGGAGGTGCTGGTCTTGGTCCAGATGGCACGTCCGGCGGCGTCGTACTTGACCTCGCTCGTGCGTGTCGCGCTCCCGCTCGTCTCGACGGTGGTGGTCGGAGAGAGCCAGAAGTCGTATCCCGTGACCCGTGATCCCGGCATCGTCGGCCCGCTGCTGGGTGCTGCGGCGGGGAAGGTGCGACACACGAGACCCGCCCAGGCCTTGGCCTGATCGGTGGCGCCGCACGCGGCGTCATCCGCATTCGCGGCGGCTGTGTAATAGATGGTCTTGGTGGTTCCCGCGTCGGTGCCGTTGGAAGCAGGCTGCCGCTGCTCCATGACCTTGCCTCGGGCATCGAAGCGCTGACGGGTGGTCTGGCCGATGGCGTTGGTCGACGTGGTGGCCACGCCGAGAGTCCATCCGGAGGTCGGATCGGTCGCGGACTTGCCGTCGATCGGGGTGTAACCGGCGGTGGTGACCGAGAGCTGCTCGATGACCGCCGGCGCGCCGGTTCCGCTGGCCGACTCGACGGCATCCGTGGTGACCGTGGTGGGCAGACGGTAGGGCGCGCCGGTCGCGGCGTTGATGCCGCCGTTGGGGGCGCCCTCGTCGTAGGTGGTGTGGACGTGCGGGCGCACGCGCGCCTGCGTCGTGCCGTCGGCGAGCAGCACATCGCGCGCGGGGGCGTAGGTGTCCGTGACGAGCGTTCCGGCGGGTGTGAGGACGGTGCCGTCCGCGGCGGTGATGTCCGCGTTGTACACCGTCTGGGTGGACATCGCGTCGATCTGCGCCGAGGAGAGGGAGTCATCGGCCCGGGCCGCGGTGATCGCGCTCGCATCGAGGGACCGGATCACATTGCCCTGGGCGTCGTAACGATCCGCCGTGATCTGCCAGGCCCCCGCGCCGTAGCTCGCGGAGTTGATCGTGTAGGCATCCGCATTGATGTACTGCAGCCCCGCGTACTGGAGGTCCGCGGCCGGCAGGTCGGCGCCGACCAGCGCGGTCACGGGATGGTCGGAGTCGAAGACGGCGTACCCGTTGACCGGCTTCTGCGAGAGGTACTCCGGGGTGCCCTTGGCGTCCTTGACCCATGCCGCGATGCCGTTCTCGGAGAGATCCGGGAGGCCGGAGCCGGACACGGGGACGTCGTACACGATCGAGGCGATCTGCACGGCGCTCCCGCCCACGGTCTGGGCGCCTCGCGACACGTTCTTGATCACCTGCGTCGGAATCGTCGCGTCCGGGTTCGCGGCGTAGGTCATCGTGTACCCGGCCAGACCGGAGGGGGTGATGGTCTTGATCCGGGTGCTCGTGCCGTCCCACGTGTAGGTCGTCGAGAGCCCGGAGCGGACATCGGTCACCTTCGACAGCCGGGTCTGGGAGTCGTAGGTGTAACTGGTGATGGGCTTGGACTCGACCTGCTGCGAGGTCGCGTTGTACATCACGGCGCTGATCTGACTGATCCGCTGCGCCTGCTTGCCATTCGGATCGGTGACCGTCGTGTAGGTGATGTCCATGGCACGGCAGCCCGGAGCCAGCGTGCCCGATGTCGGGCACGCGCTGCCCGCGAGCCCGTCGGGCAGAGGGGCGACGATGCGGGTCACAGCCCCCGTGGCGGGATCGTGCCCGAACGTGGTCTTGCCCGACTGGCCGGGTTCGGCGATCGAGGCCGGATGCCACGTCAGGTTCTTGCCCGCCTGCACGGTTCCCACAGGCGTGAACGAGGTGATCGTCCCGTCGTCCTCGGTGACCGCGAGGACCGGGGCGGTCGCCGTGCCGGTCAGCTTCGCGGTCACACCCGAGGTCTCGGTGCCCTCGGTGCCGGCGACCAGCGTCGCCGGAGTCGGGGTGCCGAGCTTGCCGTCAGGGTTGACGAACACGAGCGGCTCGCCGTCCTCACCGACCAGCGAGATCGACCCATCGGTCATCCGCTGATCGATCACCTGGAGATCGGCCAGGCCCGCTGCGTCGTCGCCTTCGAGGTTCGCGGTGAAGCCGGGCCCGAACACGCCCGTCACGGAATCCGTCGGCCATGCCTTGACGTCGCCCGGGCCCGTGTACGAGAGGTGAGAGCGAGTCACCGTGATGTCCGAGCCGTAGCCGGGGACGGTGGCATCGGTGGCCGAGGTCTGGAACTCCCCCGTGTAGAGGGCCACCTGACCGGCCTCGACATCGGTCGTCGGGTACCCGTCGCCGAAGGCGTGGGGGATCCGCACCAGGGTCGTGGGTCGCGTATCGCTCGTGCACAACGGCTTGGTGACCCCGGTGTAGGTGAAGCAGACCTGGAACTCCATGCGCACCGGCCCGCGCGACGTCACGTTCGCCTCGGCGAGCGCGGCGGCGGCGTCGAAGGTCGTGTCGAGAGGCGAGGGAGCGCCCAACGCGGCCGTGACGTCCTTGGCGGCTCCCGCGTTGGTCCACGGGTCGCTCGTCCCCGCCGTCCGCCACTGCATCTGCGCACTGACCGACGTCTCGGACGCCGTGCGAGCCGGCGCCATCGCCGTGACCGCGAAGGTGCCGTTCGAGGCCGACAACGAGGCCGGATAGATCACGGACGGGCCTCCCCAGCCCGTCGTGAACACTCCCACCTCGTTCTTCCCCGAGGCCGTGAACACGCGAGCACGAATCTGATGACCGCCCGCTGCCTTCGGGAGCTTCACCGTGATCGATTGTCCCGGGGTGACCGCGACGGGGGTGCCGTCCGTGGCACCGTCGATCCGGTAGTTGATCCGGATCGCCTGGTTGTTGCCGGTCGTCATCGGGGCCTTGATCGTGCACGACACGTCGGCCGTGGGAGCCGTCGCCGCCCATTGGCCATTCGTGTAGCCGGAACACGCGATCGTCGGTGCCGCCGGCGTGGCCTGGCCGGTGCGCACCTCCTGCCAGGGCGACCACACCCCCGCCCAGAGCCCGTTGCCGTCCTGGACGGACGCCCGCACGTACAGCGTCGTGTTGTCCGGCACCGTGCCGAGCGTGCACAGCGCCCGCTGCCCGGAGGTCACCCACCCGCTCGTGCACTCGGAGACCTTCGTCGTCGCCGCCGTGGACGTGTACGCCTGGATCGTCGTGCGCACGTCGTTGCCGTCAGGATCCGACAGCACCGCGGCCACCTCGGGCTTCGTGGCGGACACATACGTGGCGCCGTTGTACTGCATGCTCCCCGTGACCACCGGCGTGGAGGCCGTGTTCGGCTTGCGGTTGTACGTGAACGTGACCGATGGCGGGTTCGTCGACTCCATCGACGCGAACCGCTTCCACCCGCTCGTGGAGGTCTCCGACGTCGCACGCAGTCCAATGGTCATGGTCGGGTCCGGATTGGTCGACCACTCGTTGGCCAGAGAAGTGATGTCGATGTTGACCCAGCCGGCCGCGCACGAGCTCGAGAAGCCCTTCGCGACCGTGACGGAGCCCTTCTTCGCGAGCCACGTCGGCTGCTTCGTCCATCGCACCGAGGAGTCCACCGGACCGGTGCTCCACGCCTCCAGGCCGGCGGCCGTGCACGAGTACGACCACGACTCGTACAGGTTCAGGGAAGCGGACATGATCTGCTGACCCTTGAACTGGGCGTTCGGGATCGACAGGAACGACCGCGCCACGTGGGAGCCGTCATACGTCCCGACCTTGAGCTCCTGCTCCCCGGACCGGTCCGTCGAGATGTCCGACTGCACGAAGGCATCGAACGTGGGGCGGGCGGTCGCTGCCGCATACACGGGATCCACCGTGATGGGGAACTGCCGATCCGCGTCCAGCAGCCACGCACGATCCATGGACAGGCGCAGGGTGATCCGCCCGCCGTCCTGCGCTGCGATGGAGACCTGCAAGGGCACATGGTTCACATGCTCCAGAGAGGCCTTGTCCACCTTCGCGTCCCACGCCAAGGGTGCCTCGAAGGTCGAGACCACCGCGCCCGAGGCGTCGACGAACTCGATCCTCTCGCCGTCTGCCTCCCGGGCCGTCACGCCCTCGACCAGCAAGGGCAGCTCCCACGCGACCTGGTCCCCCGTCTGGCCCGCCGCATACGCATCGGCGGAGGCCTTGTCCGTGACCACGAACGACTGCTCGAAGCCGTCACGCGACGCCTTCACGGTCAGGTCGATACCCGGCCAGGCGTGGGGATAGGTGGCCGTCGGCCCCTTCAGGGTGGGCGCTGCCAGCGTGCCACCCCACGCGAGGGCCACGCTCCAGTCGGCGTCATCGGCTGCCGAGATGGACGCGACCTCCGCCGGAGCGTCCTCGGTGCCCGTGACGGTCGAAGCCAGCTCCACGCCGTCGGGGACCGCCTTCGGAGCGACCGTCCCGTCGGACTGTTTCGGCGGATTCAAGCGGTCAGTGCAACGAGTCCTGTGAGATGAGGCAGTCACTGATCACAGGAGGATCCGGATGCAGGGTAGGCACGGTCATCTCAGCCGGGAGCAGAAGCAGCTCGCGCTCAGGCTGCACGGGAAGGGCTGGCGGCTGGTCGACATCGCGAAGGAGATCGGCTGCAGCGCGCCGATGGTCGGCATCATGGCCCGCACCGGCAGGCACCTTGACGCCAGGCCGTTCGGGTGGGAGCCACGTCAGGGCTGTCTGACGATCGACGAGCGCGAGCAGATCCTGCTGGGCATCAATCGCGGCGATACCTTCACCGCGATCGCCGAGCAGCTGGGGCGTGCGATGTCGACCGTCAGCCGTGAGGTGAAGCGCGGTGGGGGTCGCTGCGGCTACTCGGCGTGGCGTGGTCATGAACGTGCCCGCGAGCAGGCGCGCCGACCGAAGCCGTTCAAGCTTGCGTCGGGCCGGCTGCTCGAGGAGGTTGCCAGCCGGCTGGAGCAACTGTGGTCACCTGAGGAGATCGCGGCGCGCCTACGGTTGGATCACGCCGACGACCCGGAGATGCGCGTGAGCCACGAGACGATCTACCAGTCGCTGTTCGTGCAGGGCCGAGGCGAACTGCGCCGTGAGCTGGCGCGGTGCCTGCGGTCCGGAAGATCGGCCCGCAAGCCCCGCCGAACCACGGACGGTCGCGGCCGCATCCCCGGCATGGTCATGCTCAGCGAGCGCCCCGCAGAAGCCGACGACCGCGCCGTGCCAGGCCACTGGGAAGGTGATCTCATCCTCGGCGAGGGCAGCCGCAGCGCCATCGGCACGCTCGTTGAGCGCTCGACGCGAATGACACTGCTGCTGCACCTGCCCGACGGCAAGAGCGCCGAGCAGGTCGAGGCCGCGATGCGCGCCGCAATCAGCAAGCTGCCGTCCTCGTTGATCCGAACGATCACCTGGGACCAAGGCGCGGAGATGTCCAAGCACGCCGCGTTCTCCATCGCCACAGGAATCCCGATCTACTTCTGCGATCCCCACTCGCCCTGGCAGCGGGGGAGCAACGAGAACACCAACGGCCTGCTGCGCCAGTACCTACCCAAAGGCACCGACCTGAGCGTCGTCAGCCGCGAGGAGTTGGACGCGATCCAGGACAGCCTCAACGGACGCCCCCGCAAGACGCTGGGCTATCTGACACCATCAGAGAAGCTCGCAGAGTTCCTTGCGCCCATCGCTTGAATCCGCCCCTCCGTGTGCGAGCACGGGTTGAACTCGCGGTAGACATGAACTCCGATGACGCATGCGCATCCGAGTGACGCGAGGAGCACCGCGGCCAGAATGACGGCGATCGTGGACCGAGATCGTGTTCCTGGGCTCATGTCAGCCCCTCTCGCTCTCACGCGTTCGCGCGCAGAGGATCGCCGCCGATTCCTCACTGCGCAGCCAATGGCCGCGCTGATATGCCGTCGGCGAGGGCGGCTCGCTCCACACCCAGGTGGACCCGTCCGCGGCGAGCACGCAGATGAGGTCTCCGTGCAGCACCAGCTCGTAGACCTCTGCGTCAAGCGCATCTGCGACATCGATGGTCAGGAAGCTCTCGTCATCGAGCAACGCCACGGCCGGAAAGCTCATCCCGCTCGGCGCACCCGCGCCTCCATGTCCTTGCCGCCGTCCTCCTGACACATCACCCGTCCGAGCACGGACACCGGCAAGGCTCATCGCAGGCTCCTTCGCCCACCGGCGGAAACACCGCCGCTCCACCCCTCCGAGGCCGGAGATTGGGCACATCGTGACCTATGAGGGGGCGCCCCGCCAAACCGGGATCGGCCTCGGGCCGACAACCCACCCCGCGCATCGCCCTCCGCCCCATGCCTCAAGTGCCCGCCGGGCACCGCACCCGCCCCTACAGTGTGCTCATGTCCTCCCCTTCCCCGCGCCGGCGCGGGGGCGCCCCGGCGTCCCTCCGCTCGCAGATCCGTGCCTTCAACCTGTGGGACGGCGGCATGTCGGCGTTCTCCTCGGTGATCCTCACGTTCGTCTTCGCGACCTACGTGACCAACGCCGTGGCCTCCGAGGGCGCCGTCGGCGACGCGGCCATCAAGGCGGCACGCGACCACGGCTCGACGGTGCTCTCGAGCGCGCAGTCCGTCGCGGCGGTCGCGATCGCCCTGCTCGCCCCGCTGCTGGGCAACCTCGCGGACACGGGCGGCAAGCGGAACCTGCTCCTGCGCGTCACCACGGTGGGCACCGTCGTGACCGTGGCCCTCATGCCCTTCGTGCGGCTCGACGCCGACTACCTCGTGCTCGGTGCCGTGCTGATCGCCGTGGCCCTCACCTTCTCCGAGCTCGCCGGGGTGTTCGTCAACTCGGTGCTGCCGCAGATCTCCACCCCCGCCGACCGCGGGCGGATCTCCGGCACGGCCTGGGCCGTCGGCTACTGGGGCTCGATCGGGTGCCTCGCGATCGTGCTCGTCGGCTTCGTCATGCCGGGCACGGGCCTGCTGGGAATCACGGGCGAGGACGGCTGGAACCTGCGCGCCATCCCGATCTTCACCGCCGTCTGGATCCTGCTGGGCACCCTCCCCCTCATGCGACGGGCTCCCGCGACACCCCGACCCCCCGAGGCCCGGCGCTGGACGCCCTGGCAGGGCTATGCGGAGATCGGGCGCCGCATCGCGGGCGCGTTCCGCCACGAGCCCGTCATGCTGCAGTACCTCGTCGCCTCCGCCGTCTACCGCGACGGCCTCGGCGCCGTGTTCTCCCTCGCCGGGGTGCTCGCGGCCGGCGCCTACGGCTTCTCGACCACCGAGGTCATCATCTTCGGGATCGCCGCGAACCTGATCGCCGGGTGCGGGGTCTTCCTGGGCGGCCGGGTCGACGACCGCGTGGGCTCGCGCGCCGTCATCATCACCGGATGCGCGGGCATCGTCGTGATCGGCACGGTGATCCTACTGGTCGACTCCGCCCTCGTGTTCTGGGTGTGCGGGCTCCTGATCTGCCTGTTCGTCGGCCCCGTGCAGTCGGCCTCGCGCAACCTGCTCACGCGCCTCTCCCTCCCCCAGCGGGAGACGGAGAACTTCGGGCTCTACGCGACCACGGGCCGGGCCCTCGGGTTCCTCGGCACGGGCGCCTTCGCCCTGTCGGTGACGCTCTTCGGCGACACCCGCATGGGCATCCTCGGCATCCTGGTGGTGCTCGCGATCGGGCTGGTCGCCTTCGTGCCCATCCGGCTCGGCGCCGCAGGCCGCCCGGTCCCGGTCAGCGCTCCCGACCCGGCTCGATGACGGTGCGGTGGAAGCCCAGGTAGGACCGGGACGGGGTGGGCCCGCGCTGGCCGAGGTAGCGGCTCTGGTTGGGCCCCGTGCCGTACGGGTGCTCGGCGGGCGAGGACAGCCGGAAGAAGCACAGCTGGCCGATCTTCATGCCGGGCCACAGGGCGACGGGCAATGTCGCGACGTTGGACAGCTCGAGCGTGATGTGCCCGGTGAAGCCCGGGTCGATGAAGCCGGCCGTGGAATGGGTGAGCAGCCCCAGCCGGCCCAGCGAGCTCTTGCCCTCGAGCCGCGCGGCGATGTCGTCGCCCAGGGTCACCTGCTCGTACGTCGAGGCGAGCACGAACTCCCCCGGGTGCAGCATGTACGGGTCCGCGGGGTCGACGGCGATCTCCCGCGTGAGCTCGGCCTGCTCCTGGGCGGGGTCGATCATCGCGTACTTGTGGTTGTCGAAGACCCGGAAGAACCGGTCGATGCGCACGTCCACGGAGGCGGGCTGGATCATCGAGGGGTCATAGGGGTCCAGGCGCACACGCCCGTCGTCGAACGCGGCGCGGATGTCTCGGTCGCTCAGCAGCACGGGCACAGGCTATCCCAGCGTTTTCGTGATGTGCGGCGAGCGGGCTACACTGGTCCCCGCACGCTTCCGGGCGTGCCGCGCGGGTGTAGTTCAATGGTAGAACTTCAGCTTCCCAAGCTGACAGCGCGGGTTCGATTCCCGTCACCCGCTCCCTTCGGAGCCTCGCCTCCTGCCCGCCCCGCCGCAGACCCTCAGGACCCCAGCACCACGAGCAGGGCGCCCGCGTAGGCGTCCTCCGCGTGCGGCGCGCGGATCTCGCGCACCTGGCCCTCGCCGTCGAGCACGCTCACCGTGAAGTGCCCCTCCGCATCCCGCACGAGGGAGCCGAAGCGCTCCCCGAGGGCCTCGCGCAGCTGGTCCTCGCGGGGGATCCAGATCGCCTCGTGGGGCTCGATCGCGTCGAGCGCCCACTCGGTCGTCCCGTTGAAGCGCAGGAGCGGCTCGCCCCGCCGCCCCACGGCGCGTTCGACCACCATCGAGGACAGCATGAACGCCTGATCGCGCAGCAGCTCGGCGTCGATGACGAACCAGTCGCCGTCGGCGGGCTCCCATGCGAGGCCGCGATCGCGCAGACGGGTGGCGACATCGAGATCGATCATGCGACCCAGTCTAGGAGCGCGGCGCGCGGGCGGATGGAAGAATGCTCCCCATGCCCAAGATCATCGGCGGCTCCCTCGAGGAGCATCGGCTGCAGACCCGCGCGCGGATCTTCGCCGCGCTCGGCGACCTGATGGAGTCCGAGGACTTCGAGGAGCTGACGTTCTCGCGCATCGCCGCGGCCGCCGGGGTCGGCCGCACCGCGCTGTACAACCACTTCCCCGACAAGGACACCCTCCTCGTCGAGTTCGCGATGCACGAGACCTCGAGCTACCTCGACCGGCTGCGGGAGGGCATCGCCGGCGCCGGCTCGACCGTCGAGGCGATCGAGCTGTACGTGCGCACCCAGGTGAGCCTGCGCGGCGCCTTCCACATGCCCTCGAGCCGCGGCGGCGCCTCGCTCGCCCCCGAGACCGCACAGCGGATGCGCGAGCACGTCGTCATGATCGAGGACGTCCTGCGCCAGATCCTGCTGCGCGGCATCGCCGCCGGCGAGCTCGCCGCGGACCTCGACGTGCCCGCGACCGTGCGCATCGTCAACTCCCTGCTGATCGGGCGCTCGACGATGCCCGACCACGAGGTCGACGCGCTCGTCGCCTTCGTGGTGCGCGGCCTGGGCGCCGCCCCCCGCGCCTGAGCCTCAGCGCCGCGAGCGGCGCCGACCCGACGTGGCGGGCTTCTTCGTCAACGCCGACTTCTTCGACGTCTCCCGCCGGCCACGCGCGGAGCGGGGCACGACGACCTCCTCGCGGTCGGACTCGTCGTCGCCGGCGAACGCGTCCCAGTCCGTCGCCTCGGCCTCGGTCTCCTCGACCCGGCGCCCGAACAGCGGCTCGTCGAGATCCTCCGCGAAGTCCTCGAGGTCGGGCTCGGGCACCGAGGCGGTGACCGAGCTCGCCACGATGACGACGAGCAGCGCGACCACGGCGATGCCCCAGCGCAGGTAGACGCTCGTGCCGTTGGTGGGCAGCGAGACGAACGCCCCGATCCCCATCACGGTCACGAGCGACGTCGTGATCGCGGCCGGCAGGGCGAGCTGGCCGATCGCGGCGCGCAGCCCGGTGCCGAGCACGGCGTTGCCGAGCGCTGCCGAATGGCCCCACGAGCCGCGACCGCCGTAGCGGCCGGTCTCGATCACGTCGACCGCCGAGCGCATCGAGGCGTCGGCCGCGCCGGTCCACACCGCGAGCACGAGGGCCGTCAGGACCACGCCGCCGAGGTAGCCGGGCAGGGCCGCCGCCCCGATCCCGAAGCCCACGAGCACGGGCATGACGACGGCGATCACGAGGGGCGCGACGGCGGCCTTGCGGGTGAGGGGGGTCAGCTCGGCGAGGTGCACGCGGCCGGTCCCCTTCTCGAGCAGGGCCGCGCGCGTGTCGATCACCGCGGTGGCGCCGATGCGCCGGCCGGACTCGAGCAGGGAGGTGCCCACGAACAGGACGGTCGCGATGCCGATCGCGATGCCGGCGAGGCCGAACACGGAGCCCGGCGTCATGTCGTGCATCGCCCGGTCCTCCCACAGGCTCGAGGCGCGCGCGGAGGCGTAGATCGCGTTGGTGACCGGCGCGAGCACCGCGAGCGCGGCGAGCACGGCGGCGACCTGGATGCCGGTCCCGGCGGCGACGTCCGCCGAGCGGGTGGCGTCGCGCAGGGGCTGCTCGGAGCCGGCGCGGTCCCCGAGGGACGCGGCGACGTGCACGGCCGCATGGCCCGCGACGACGATGAGGGCGCCGAGGCCGGCATAGGCGACGAGCAGCAGGGTGAGCATGCCGATGCCGCCCGCCGTCACGCCGAGCGCCACGAGGCCGACGACGAGCACGACGACCACGAGGGCGGCTGTCGTGCCGGCCGAGCCGAGGGCCGTGAGCGCGCCGAGGGCGCCGCCCGTGCGGGAGGTGCGCGCGATCGCGAGCGTCGGGGTGTTGCGGCGGTCGGCCGCGTAGGAGACGAGGGCCTGGGCGACGAGGGCCAGGACGGCGCCCACGGCGACCGCGACCGCGACCACCACGGCCGGGTTCACGCCGTAGATCGCGATCGTGTCGAGGATGGTCCGCGAGCCCGCGGACTCGTCGGCCTGGGACAGCATCGTGGAGAACTGCTGGGCGGCCTGCTCGATCTGCGGCTCGAGCTCGCTGCGCGCCACCGGGTCCCCGCCCGTGAGGGCCGCGTCGGTGAAGGTGTCGAGGCCGACCTTCGCGAAGCGCAAGGACTTGTACGTCGTGGGCAGCCAGAACACGACGGTGGCCGCGAGCGCGCCCGCGCCCACGATCGACGGGATGAGCGCCCCGAGGCGCAGGGTCTCGCGCTCGCTGCCCTCGGTCCCGAAGTGCGGGAGCACGGCCACCAGGAGCGCGACGAGCATCGCGATGCCGCCGCCGAGGAGCGGCACGATCATGCCCTCGACCGTGAGGACCGCGACGCCGATCGCGATGCCCGCGGCCAGCACGGCGGCCGCGACCGCGACGATCTCGGCGGCGCGGGCGGGTCCGCGCCGGAACAGGGCCGACAGGCGCGTGTGCACGGCGCCCGGGTTGTCCTCGGCCTCGCGGTCGAGCTCGTTCTCGTCGGCGCCCCCGAGCAGGGCGGAGGCGTCGGCGGCGATGTCGGTGAAGGACGTGGTCACCCGCGCCGAGAGGGCGAAGACCGAAGCCCCGAGGGCGAAGGCCAGCAGGGACGTGCCGGCGTCGCCGCGCAGGAACCACACGATGACGGCGACCGGGACGACCGCGAGGGCGAGCGTCGAGGCGATCAGCAGCGCGCCGATGCGGGAGATGCCGCGGCGCCGCGCCTCGCCCTCGAGGGCGAGGGCCGGCACCAGGATGCCGGTGGCCCGCCAGGCGGCCGCCGCGCCGGCGAGGATGCCGACGAGCATCATCGCCGACCGCAGCACCCGGACCTCGAGGCTGCCGGGCACGAGCAGCAGGAGCAGCAGCACGGGCACGCCGATCGAGAGCGCGGTGCGCACGGCGGCCGACAGGAGCGCTCCCAGGCGGGTGCCGAGGTCGGGGTCGAGGCCCGCCGAGTCCTCGTCGCGCGCGAGGCGCCGCGGCACGACGGCGCCGAGCACGACGGAGGCGACGCCGACGAGGGTGACGGCGAGCAGGGTCCAGGCGATGTCGTCGCCGAGCGGGTATGACGTGATGACGTCCACGTGTTCTCCTGTGCGGTCAGCCCAGCAGGGCGAGGTCGAGGCCGTCGGCGCCGCCGTCGGCGACGCGGACCGGCACCCCCCAGTCCTGCTGGTGCATGTGGCAGGCGGGGAACTCGACGGCGGGGTCGGCGTCGCACGAGGCGGCGCGGGCGCTCACGTGGAGGACGCCCTCGGGATAGGCGGGGTCCAGCTCGATCGTGCGCGTCATGGCGGTCGACGTGCCGCCGCCGGAGCGCAGCATCGCGGCGGGCGTGGTCGAGATGCTCACCTGGGTCGACGGGCCGAGCGACTCGTCCAGCTTCTGGCCCTCGGGCGGGGTGAACAGGACCCGCACCGCGAGCGTGCCGGCAGCGATCTCGGTGACGGGGCGCTCGGACTGCTGGGCCCCCTCGTCCACGTGGCGTTCGGCGGCCTTGGCGATGGGCACCCAGGTCAGACGGTTGGCGCCGGACTCGACGACGGCGAGCTGGTCGATCCCGTCGACGGGCGGCACGACGAGGGCGTCGGAAGGCTCCGACAGGTCGGTCGCGACGGTCACGACGGTGCGCGCGTCGAGGTCGAGCAGGCGGATCGAGCCGTTGTACGTGTCGGCGACGGCGACCCGGCCGTCGGGCAGCACGGTCACGCCGAGCGGATGCTGCAGGCGAGCGGTCCCGAAGGCGCCGTCGACGTGCCCGAAGTCGAACAGCCCCTCGCCCACGAGCGTCGTGACGGTGAGGTCCTGCGGGTCGATCACGCGGATCGCGGAGGTCTCGGAGTCGGCGACGACGAGGCGGCCGTCGGCGAGGGGGGCGACGCCGGAGGGCTGGGCCCACCACGAGCGCACGAGGTCCCCGTCGACGAGGCCCTCGTGGGTCGTGCCGGCGAGCACCGCGAGGGTCCCCGCGACCGGGTCGAAGGTCCAGATCTGGTGGATGCCCGCCATCGTGATGACGACGGCGCCGAGCGCGTCGGACCAGGTGAGGTCCCACGGAGTCGACAGCGCGAAGCCGAGCGGGTCGCCCTCGCCGGCGGGCAGGGGCGCGCCCTGCATCCACTGCTCGCCGGTGCCCGCGAGGGTCGTGACGGCGGTCGCAGTGCGTCCGCGCAGGAAGCGGTCGTGGCCGAGGGCCACGCCGCGCAGGCGGTTGCCGGCGGTGTCGGCGACCACGAGGTCGTAGCCCACGCGCTCGGCGACCTCGTCGGGCAGGACCGCGATGCCGTTGGGCTCGGTGAAGGTGGCCTCGGGGCCCTCGCCGTCGTCGTGCCCGCGCTGGCCGGCGCCGATGATCTCGTCGACGGTCGCGCCGTCGGGGCCGAAGATCACGAGCCGGTGCTGGCCGGTGTCGGAGACGATGACGCGCCCGTCGCGCAGCTCGGCGACCTTGGAGGGGAAGCGGAGGGTCTGGGGGGTGCGCTCCTCGAGCACGGTGGGCGCGGGGCCGCGTCGCAGCGAGCCGTCGACCTCGCCCTCGGCGACGAGCCGTGCGATCACGGCGTCGAGGTTCTCGGCGTGCCCCTCCCCCGACATCGACGCGGCGATGCGCCCGTGCGTGTCGAGCACGACGAGCGTGGGCCAGGCCTTGACGCCGTACTCCGACCACGTGCGCAGCTCGGGGTCGTCGATCACGGGGTGGGCCACCTCGTAGCGCTGCACGTTCGCGGCGAGCGCGTCGGGGTCCTTCTCGAACTCGAACTTGGGCGAGTGCACGCCGACGATGACGACCTCGTCGGACCACGAGTGCTCGAGGGGACGCAGCTCCTCGAGCACGTGGAGGCAGTTGACGCAGCAGAAGGTCCAGAAGTCCAGGACGACGATCTTGCCGCGCAGGTCCTCGAGGGAGAGATCGACGCCCCCGGTGTTCAGCCAGCCGCGGCCGCGCAGGGCGCTCGCGCGCACGCGGGCGTCGTCGGGTGAAGAAGTCATGCGCCCCAGTGTGCCAGGTGGCCGATCACCGGCACCTGGACGGTCCGTCGCGAGCGCGGCAGTGCTTGTGCCGTCGCCGTTGTCGTGGCCGTCGCCGTCACCGTCGCGTGCGCGGCCACGAGTCGATCCACGCGAGCAGCGCGGGGTCCTCGAGGGACGTGAGCGTGAGGTCGGCGAGCGAGAGGTCCTCGCCGTGGGACGGCACGGCGATCAGCCGCAGCCCTGCGGCGACGGCGGCGCGGGCGCCCGTGCGGGAGTCCTCGAAGGCGAGGGCCTGGGCGGCGTCGGCGCCGAGCGCCGCGGCGCCTTGGGCGTACATGTCGGGGAAGGGCTTGCCCCGCTCGACCGTGTCGGTCGACTCGAGGGCGCTGAAGTGCTCGATCAGGCCGGCCCGGGTGAGCTTGTCCACGAGGGCGTCGTGCCACGAGTTGGAGGCGCACGCGATCGGCACCCGGGCGGCGGCGGCCGCGACGACGGCCTCGGCGCCCGGCATGAGGCGCAGGTCCGCGGCGAGCGCCGCGATGAACTCCTCGCGGGTCTCGGCGAGCACCCGCTCGTAGTCGGCCCCTGCGGCGCGCGCCATGATCGCGGCGGCGTCCTCGAGGGTCGAGCCGACGATCGCCTGGGCGTCGGCCGCGTCGAGCTCGGTCCCGAGCCGGTCCAGGATCACGTCCTGGGTCTCGTTCCAGACGGTCTCGGTGTCCAGCAGCATGCCGTCGCAGTCGAACACGACGGCGCGCGGCGACCAGTCGCCGAACACCTCGGCGAAGCGGCTAGGGGCGGTCGCGGTCTCGGTCATCGGCGGGTCTCCCAGGCGTCGATCCAGGCGTGCAGGTCGGGGTCCTCGAGGCTGCTCAGGGTCACGGCCGCCTCGGGCTCCTGTCCGGGCAGGGAGGGCACCGCGATCAGGCGCAGGCCTGCCGCGGTCGCCGACCGGGCGCCCGTCTCGGAGTCGTCGAGGGCGAGCGTCTGCGCGGGGTCGGCGCCGAGCAGCTCGGCGCCGCGCGCGTAGAGGTCGGGGGCGGGCTTGGGGTGCTCGACGTCCTCGACCGCGACGCTCGCGTCGATCAGACCGACCAGGCCGAGGGCCTCGAGCTTCTCGTCGAGCATGGCGCGCGGCGAGTTCGAGGCGATCGCGACGGGCACCTTGGCGGCGGCCGCGCGCACCGTCTCGAGCGCCCCGGGCATGACGATCAGCTCGGCCCCGGCCTGCTCGGTGTGCAGGGCCAGGAGGTCCTCGGCCACGGCGTGCGCGTCACGGCCGACGGTCTCGGCGATCGTGGTGATCACCGTCTCCATGCTGCGTCCCGTGATGCGGCGCCGGACCTCGGGCTCGAGGGCCGCCCCGTGCGAGGCGAGATAGGCGTCCTGCAGCTCGATCCAGGGGGACTCGGTGTCCACGAGCAGGCCGTCGCAGTCGAAGACGACGGCGAGCGGGGTCCAGGCGCGAGGGGGCCACGGCAGCAGCGGTGAGGTGCTCATCGCCCCCAGCGTATCGGGCCCGGCGCCGGGGTCTCACGCGAGCGCGGCGAACCCCCGGTCGAGGTCGGCGAGGATGTCGTCGATGTGCTCGAGGCCCACGGACAGGCGCACGAAGCCGGGCTCGACGCCCGCGGCGCGCTGCTCGTCCTCGCTCAGCTGGGAGTGGGTGGTCGAGGCGGGGTGGATGACGAGCGAGCGGACGTCGCCGATGTTGGCGACGTTGGAGTGCAGGCGCAGGGAGTCGACGAAGCGGCGCCCGGCCTCCGCGCCACCGGCGAGCGTGAAGCCGAGCACGCTGCCCGCGCCGCGCGGCAGGTAGCGCTGAGCCCGCTCGTGGTAGGGCGAGCCGGGCAGGCCCGCCCACGAGACCGACTCGACGTCGTCGCGCGCGGCGAGGTACTCGGCGACCCGCGTCGCGTTGGCCACGTGGCGCTCCATGCGCAGCGGCAGGGTCTCGAGGCCCTGGGCGATGAGGAAGGCGCTGTGGGGCGCGACGGCGGGGCCGAGGTCGCGCAGCAGCTGCACGCGGGCCTTGATGGCGAACGGCGTGAGCGGGCGCGGGAGCTGGGTGTAGACGAGGCCGTTGTACGAGGCGTCGGGCTCGTTGAAGGTCGGGAACCGCTCCGGGTCGGCCGCGAAGTCGAAGGTGCCGCCGTCGACGATCGCGCCCGCGATCGTGGTGCCGTGGCCGCCCAGGAACTTCGTCGCCGAGTGCACGACGATGTCGGCGCCGTGCTCGAGCGGGCGCAGCAGGTAGGGCGTGGCCACCGTGTTGTCGACGATGAGCGGCACCCCGGCCTCGTGGGCGATGTCGGCGACCTCGCGGATCTGCAGGACGTCCTGGCGCGGGTTGGGGATCGTCTCGGCGAAGAACGCCTTGGTGTTCTCGCGCGCCGCCCGGCGCCACGCGTCGAGGTCGTCGGGGTCCTCGACGAAGATCGGCTCGATGCCCAGGCGCGCCAGGGTGTGCTTGAACAGGTTGAACGTGCCGCCGTACAGGCTCGGCGAGACGACGATCGAGTCGCCCGCGCCGGCGAGGTTGAGGACCGCGAGCGTGATGGCGCTCTGCCCGGAGGAGACCAGCAGGCCCAGGGCCCCGCCCTCGAGGGCGGCGATCCGGTCCTCGACGGCCGCCTGGGTGGGGTTGGTGATGCGCGTGTAGATGGGCCCCAGGTCGGCGAGCGCGAAGCGGTTGGCCGCGGTCTCGGCGTCGGGGAACACGAAGCTCGTGGTCTGGTAGATCGGCAGCGCGCGGGCTCCCGTGGCGGGGTCCGGCTCCTGGCCGGCGTGGATCGCGAGGGTCTCGAAGTGCAGGGGCTGCTCGGTCATGGCGATCCTTCTCTCGCGCGGGCACGGTGCCGGCCGATGCCGACCGTCCGGCACAGGGTGCCTGCTCCCGGGTCCGGACCGGCAACCCCTGTGAACGTGCGTGACATCACGGCGTTCGGTCCGCGCCGAGGGCGAGCGTCCGACCGCTCCAGCGGCTGCGCAGCCAGCGGTCGTGGGAGGCGATGACGACGCTGCCCTCCCAGTCCTGCAGCGCACGCTCGAGGCGGGTCGCGACGTCGAGCGCGAGATGGTTGGTCGGCTCGTCGAGCACGAGCAGGTCGGGCGGGTCGGTGAGCACCGCGGCGAGCGCGACGCGGCGCACCTGCCCGCGCGAGAGATCTGCGAGCGGGCGGTCGAGGTCGCGCGGGTGGAGCAGCCCGAACAGCTCGGGCGTCGCGTCGGGGACGAGATGCGCGGCCGCGGTCAGCAGGCGCCGCGGAGAGGCCGCCGGGTCCAGGCGCTCGTCCTGGGCGAGATGGCCGATGCGCAGCGCGCCCGGGCGCTGCACGCTCCCGCGGTCGGGCTCGAGCGTGCCGGCCAGGACCGCGAGCAGGGTCGACTTGCCGCTTCCGTTGGCCCCGGTGACCAGGAGCTTCTCGCCGGCCGAGAGCGCGAGCGAGACGGGGGCCAGGCGACCGTCGACGGCCACGTCGCTCCCGGCGAGCAACACGCCGCCGCGGGCGCCGCGCCGAGCGACGGGCAGCCCCGTGAAGTGCAGCTCCGCCGGGGGCTTGGCCACCTGCTCCGCCTGAAGCACCTCGAGGCGGCGACCGGCGTCGCGGACCCGGCGGGAGACGACCGTCGCGTTGCGGTCGGAGTAGAACTTCTTGGCGCCGCGCGCCTCCGTGCGGGGCCCGCGCCCCTCGTGCCCCACCTGGTGGGAGTCCTTCTGCAGGGCCCGCAGCCGTGCGAGCTCCTCCTGCTCGTCGCGGAAGCGGCGCTCCCAGCGCTCGCGCGCCGACAGTCTGGCGAGCAGGTAGTCGGTGAAGGTGCCGGTGTAGGCGGTCGCGCCCGGGGCGGGGCCGTCCAGGGGCCCCGGGGCGGGGTCGAGGTCGATCTGGGCGGTCGTGGCCCGGTCGAGGAAGGCACGGTCGTGGCTCGCCACGAGCACGGGCCCGCGGTGGCGGGCGAGCAGCGCGGCGAGGAAGTCGGCGCCCGCGTCGTCGAGGTGGTTGGTGGGCTCGTCGAGCAGCAGGGTGGTCGGCGCGGTGATGAGCAGGTGGGCCAGGGCGAGGCGTTCGCGCTGGCCGCCCGAGATCCCGCCGAGCGGCCGGTCGCGGGGCAGCTCGGCCAGGCCGAGGCCCGCCACGATCTCCTCGGAGCGCCGCGGGGCGTCCCACACCTCGGCGAGCGTGGCCCGCGCGAGCAGCTCGTCCCAGCGCCCGGCCGCGGCGGCGGACCCCGGGGCCTCCGCGAGCTCGGCGGCCGCGCGGTCGAGCTCGCGCTCGAGCCGACGGGCATGGGCGAGGGCGTCGTCGATCACCGCGGCGATGCTCGTCTCGGCGGGGAAGGGCAGATCCTGGCGGAGCAGGCCGACCGGCCCGGGCGCCTCGATCGTGCCGCGGTCGGGGGTCTCGTCCCCCGCGATCAGGCGGAGCAGGGTCGACTTGCCGGCGCCGTTCTCGCCGAGCAGGCCGGTGGGGGTCCCGGCGGGCACGGTCATCGAGACGTCGGTCAGGACGCGGTGTGCGCCGTAGGAGTGGGAGACGCCGTCGAGGCGCAGGTGCAGGGATCGGGGTGCGGGCATGGATCGGCTCCGGGGTCGCGGGGCGGGCAGGGCGGGGGCCGATCAGATCCACATGGGCACCACTGTACGAGCGCCGGAGCACGGAGACGAGCGAATTCCTCCCGAAGGTCCTTGGCACCCGCCGCGATCCGGGCGACGATGGGGACATGTCCATCGGAAACTCGAAGCTCGCCGTCATCGGAGCCGGGGCCGTCGGCTCCTCCGTCGCCTACGCCGCCATGCTGCGCGGCACCGCCCGCACGATCGCCCTCTACGACGTCAAGAAGGCCAAGGTCGACGCCGAGGTGCTCGACCTCGCCCACGGCAGCCCGCTCGCCTCGGGCGCCCGGATCATCGGCGGCGACGACATCTCGTGCGTCGCCGGCGCCGACGTCGTCGTCATCACCGCGGGCGCCGCCCAGAAGCCGGGGCAGACCCGGCTGGACCTCGCGGGGGTCAACGTGGGCATCCTGCGCTCGCTCATGCCGCAGCTGCTCGAGCAGGCGCCCGACGCGGTCTACGTGCTCGTGACCAACCCGTGCGACGTGCTCACGGTCGCGGCCCAGGAGATCTCGGGGCTGCCCCGCGGGCGCGTGTTCGCCTCGGGCACCGTGCTCGACTCCTCGCGGCTGCGCTGGCAGATCGCCTCGGCTCTCGAGGTGTCGCCGCGCAGCGTGCACGCCACCATCATCGGCGAGCACGGGGACAGCGAGTTCGGCCTGTGGTCGACGGCCACGATCGGCCAGGTGCCGCTGCGCGAGTGCCATGGCGAGCACGGTCTGATCGACTTCACCGACGACGTGCTCGACGAGCTGGGCCGCGAGGTCGCGCAGGCCGCGTACACGGTCATCAAGGGCAAGGGCGCGACCAACCTCGCGATCGGCGTGAGCGCCGCCCGCATCGCCGAGGCGGTGCTGCGCGACGAGCACGCCGTCCTGCCCGTGTCCACGGTCCTCGAGGACTACAAGGGGATCTCGGGGGTCGCGATGTCGATCCCGTCGGTGGTCGGGATCCGCGGCGTGGTCCGGGTGCTCGACATCCCCATGGAGGACAAGGAGCTCGCGCGCCTGCACGCCTCCGCCGACGCGCTGCGCGCGGTCCAGGCCGACCTGGGGCTGTGAGGCCCCGCCGGCGCCTCAGCCGAGGCGCCGGTCCTCGACCGAGGCGCGCGTGCGCCGGAGCGCCTCGCGCCCGAGGTCGGGCAGCTGCCGGGCCACGGCGACGAACACGCAGTCGATGACGGTGAGCTGGGCGATCCGCGACGCGGTCGCCCCGGAGCGGAACGCCGACTCGTGCGCGGCCGTGAGCAGCACGGCGTCCGCCTCCTCGATCACGGGGCTCGCCGGGGAGTTCGTGATCGCGACGGTCACGCTCCCCCGCTCCCGCGCGATCCGCAGCGCGTCCACGACGTCGACCGTGCGGCCCGTGTGGGACAGGCCGATCGCGACGTCGCCCTCGCCCAGGAGCGCCGCGGTGGGCAGCGCGTCGTGGCTGTCGACGTGCGCCGTGCACAGCAGGCCGATGCGCGCGAGCTTCTGCTGCAGGTCGGTCGCGGCGAGGCCCGACGCGCCGACCCCGAACACGGCGATCCGGCGCGCACCCAGCACGTGGTCGGCGACGGCGCCCAGCACCTCGAGGTCGAGCACCCGGGCGGTGTTGCCCACGGCGCGGGCGTCGGCCGTGGCGATCTTGCCGACGACCGCCGCGAGGTCGTCGGCGGGGTCGATGTCGCCCTCGTACACGGTGCGCCCGCTGCGCTCGCGCGCGACGGCGGTCTCCTCGGCGAGGCGGAAGCGGAAGTCGCGATACCCCTGGTAGCCGAGCTCGTGGGTGAGCCGCACGACGGTGGCCTCGGAGCAGCCGGCGGCGCGTGCGAGGTCCCCGATCGTCATGGCGCCGGCCCCGGAGGGATCGGCGAGGACCACCTCGGCGATGCGGCGCAGGGCCGGCTGGAGGTCCCCGAGGTGGCCGCGCAGACGGACCGTGACGGGCCCGGCGGGCACGGGGCTCGTCACGACCGGTCCTCGGTCAGGCGGGCCACGGCCGTGCGGATCCCCGCGGGGTCCCCGCGGCGGCCGGGGTCGGGACGCGCGGCGGCCGCGGCCTCGCGCGCCCGCTCGACGTCCGCCCCGGACAGCAGGGCCACGAGGGCGACGCGCACGCTGCCGTCGGCCTCCTCGAGCGTCGCGGCCGCCGTCCCGGCGCTCGCGCCGGTGGCCTGCACGAGCATGCGCACGGTGCGCGCGAGCAGCTTGTCGTTGGTCGGGGACACGTCGATCATGAGGTTCTCGTAGGTCGTGCCGAGCCGCACCATGGTCGCCGTCGACAGGGCGTTGAGCGTCATCTTCTGCGCGGTCGCGGCCTTCATCCGGGTCGAGCCCGTGACCACCTCGGGGCCCACGTCGAGCAGGATCGCGAGGTCGGCGTCGGCGGCGAGCGGGGCGCGCGGGTTCGCCGCGATGAGCGCGGTGGCCAGCCCCCGCCCGCGCGCGGCGCGCAGTGCGCCGCCCACGTACGGGGTGCGGCCGCTCGCGGCGAGGCCGATCACGACGTCCCCGTCCTCGCAGGCGGCGACGAGCGCGGCGCCGGCGCCCTCGTCGTCCTCGGCCCCCTCGACGGCGCCCGTCATCGCGGCCGGCCCGCCCGCCAGGTGCGCGCAGACCATGTCCTCGGTCGCGTGGTAGGTCGGGGCGAGCTCGACCGCGTCGAGCACGCCCAGGCGGCCCGACGTGCCCGCCCCCACGTAGTGGACCGTGGCGCCGCGGTCGATCGCGGCGACGCACACGTCCACGAGGCGTGCGATCGCCGACGCCTGTGCCTGGACGGCGACGGCGACGCGCGCGTCCTCGGCGAGGATCAGGTCCACGAGGGACGGCGCGTCGAGGGTGTCCAGGTGCATGCTCGCGGGATTGCGCTCCTCGGTCGGCGAGGCGAGGTCGACGAGGGCGTGCCACGCGGGCGGCCCAGGGGTCGGTGCGGTCATGGATGCTCCTGGGGGTCGGTGGAGAGGAGAGGGGCTGCCGGGGCGTGCGCGCGGGTCACCGGGTGCCGGCCCGGATCATCGCATCGACGGCGGCGCCGAGCATCGCCGGGCCGCCGCCGAGGGCGAGCACGCGACGCTCGCAGTCGGGCGCCGCGCCGGGCACGCCCGTGTGCACGACGATCGCGTCGGGACGGTCGGCGAGGACCGCCGCGAGCGCCCGCGCCTCGTCGGCGTCGGCGCGGGGCAGGCGGGTCAGGACGAGGGCCGTGTCGGCGGTCGCGACGTCGTGCGCGTCGTGCGCCGCGGCGGCGTCGTAGCCGCGCGAGCGCAGCTCCGAGACGAGCACCTCGGGACGCGGGCCCGCGGCGTGGTCGGGGCGGGCCCGGGCGTCGACCACGCTCACCCGCGGCCCGACGAGCACGGCCCGGCGCAGCTCGACGGCACGGGCGGCGGCGAGGGCGCCGATCCGGCGGGCGCCCTCGAGGGCCTCCTCGCACGAGGGTGCCGGGACGGCCGTGCGGCGTGTGCGCAGGAAGCGCACGTCCCGCCGGGCTTCGACGGCGCGCCGGTGCAGGACCTCGCGGTCGAGGCGACCGCTCGCGACGGCGCCCGTGATCGCCCCGTGCGCCTCGCGCAGCATCTCCTGGCCGTCGCGGCTGCCCGCGCGTCCGAGGCACAGCAGGTGCGCGCCCGCCTCGATGGCCCGCACGGGGGCCTCGAGCGGGCCCGGGTCGGCGGCGACCGCCGCCATGTCGAGGGCGTCGGTGACCACGAGCCCGCTGTACCCGCCCGAGCCCGAGACCTCGTCGAGCAGCGGACGCGACCAGGGCGAGATCGAGGCCGGGCCCTCCCCCAGGGCCGGCACGAGCAGGTGGCCGGTCATGACGGCGTCGAGCCACGGGGCGAGCGCCCACGGCTCGAGGTGCTCGCGGCGCAGCTCGTCGGCGGGCAGGTCGATGCGGGGCAGGGCGGTGTGGGAGTCGACGTGGGTCGCGCCGTGGCCCGGGAAGTGCTTGCCGCACGCGCCGACGCCGGCCTCGCGCAGCCCGCTCGTGAGCGCCCGTGCGTGGCGGGACACGAGGTCGGGGTCGTCGCCGAAGGAGCGGGTGCCGATGACGGGGTTGCGCGGGTCGGTCGAGACGTCGAGCACGGGGGCGAGGTCGAGGTCCACGTCGCACGCGGCGAGCAGGTCGCCGAGGGTCCGGCCCACCCGACGGGTCAGGTCGACGTCGTCGATCCTCCCGAGCGCGCACGCCGTCGGCAGCGAGGAGCCGGTGCGCGCCTGCAGCCGGGTGACGTCGCCGCCCTCCTCGTCGATCGCGACGAGCAGGTCGGGGGCGATCGCGTGCAGGGAGCGTGCCAGGTCACGGCACGCCGCGGGGTCGGGGGTGTTCGAGCCGAACAGGACCACGCCGCCGAGGCCCTCGCGCAGCGGGGCCCCGAGCCAGGCGGGCACCTCGGGCCCCTCGAAGGACGCGAGCAGCACGCCGAGGGCGTCGGCGTCCCAGGCGGATGCGGATCCGGCGTCCCGCACCCGACGTGCGATCATGAGAGCTCCTCAGGGCGAAGGATGAAAGTGCCTTCGATCCACCTGTTGGTCGAGTGAAGTTACCACGACAAAGGGGGCGTTGTGAACGACGCCGCGAATCCAGGTCCCCCGCCGGTGACCGGGCCGGGCGCCCTGGTCCTGGCCGCCGACATCGGCGGCACCTCGAGCCGGATCGCGCTGGGTCCCGTCGGCCCCGTGCCCGAGCCGGTCCTCGGGCCCGGCTGCAACATCCGCTCGAGCGGGCCCGACGCGCTCTCCTCCCTCGTCTCGACGATCCGGACGGCCCTCGCGGGCCGCCACGGCGCCGACGTCGGCCGCGCCGTGCTCGCCGTCTCCGGTGCTGGTCCCGCCCGCCACGCGGAGATCACCGACGCGGTGCGCGCGCTGCTCGCACCGCTGGGCATCGCGCCCGAGCGCGTCGAGGTGACCGACGACCAGCACGCGGCCTTCCGCTCCGGCGACGTCGGCGAGGACGGCGTGCTGCTGCTGTCGGGCACGGGCGCCGTGGCGGCCCGCTTCGAGGGCGGTCGTCTGGTGCGGCGCGTCGACGGCATGGGCTGGCTGCTCGGGGACATCGGCTCGGCCGTGTGGCTGGGGCGTCACGTGCTCGAGGCGGTCGCGGCCGACATCGACGGACGGCGCCCGCGCACCGCCCTCACCGAGGCCCTCGGCGACGTGCTCGACCTCGAGCTGCGCGACGGGATCGACACCCCGACGGGCGACGTGCGCCAGGACCTCATCCGCGCCCTCGACGGCCTCACCCCCGCCCAGTGGGGACGCTTCGCCCCGCTGCCCGGCCAGACCCTGCCCGACCCGGTCTCCCGGAAGATCCTCGACCGGGCCATCCGCGCCCTGAGCCAGAACGTGCGGCGTCTGGACCCGGGCGCGGAGCTGCCGCTCGTGCTCGCGGGCTCCGTGCTGTGCAGCGGCGGCCCCATCCGCGACGAGCTGATCTGCGGCTTCGAGGCCGCCGGCCACCCCGCGATCGCGATCGCGCCCTCGGGGATCGAGGGCGCGTGGCTGCTCGCCGGGGGCCGCGCGGCCTGAGCGCGGACCGTACAATCAACGGGTCTGCGACCCCGTCCGGAAGGCCCCTCCATGTCCGATCACCGCGACGACTCCGTCCCCACGCGCGAGAAGGTGCTCGTCATCGGCGCGGGACCCGCCGGGCTGGCCGCCGCCGCCGCGCTGCGGTCCGTGGGCCTGCCCTTCGACCTGGTCGACGCGGGCCATGACGTGGGCGGGATCTGGAACGGGGAGGAGGGCTCCCCCGTGTGGGAGGGCATGCACCCGCTGTCCTCGAAGGAGCTCACCCAGTTCGAGGACCTCGTCATGCCGGCCTCGTTCCCCGCCTTCCCGAGCCCCGAGCAGCTCACCAAGTACCTGCGCGCCTATGCCGCGCGGCACCACCTGACGGAGCACTTCCAGCCCGGCACGACCGTGCGCCGCGCCGTGCCCTTCGACGACGGCGTGTGGCAGGTGGAGCTCTCCACCGGGCAGATCGGCGTGTACCGCGCGGTGATCGCCGCGACCGGCACGAGCTCCCGCCCGCACCTGCCCGGCTGGGCCCGCGACCGTGAGCCGACGGGCGACGTCCGGCTCGTGCACGCGCGTGACTGGCACGGCCCCGAGGGCCTCGAGGGGCGCTCCGTCCTCGTGGTCGGCTCGGGCCAGTCCGCCGCCGACATCGCCGTCGACGCCGCCTCGCGCGCCCTCGAGGTGCGCTGGTCGGTGCGCACCGGGCACTGGATCGTTCCCCGCACGATCGCGGGCACGCCCGGCGACGTCGCGGCCTCGCGCGAGCCCGCCGTGCTCGGCGCGCTCAACGAGAAGGTCGCCGAGACCGTCGTGCGGCGCGTCGCGGGCGATCCCGCCGCCGTGGGCCTGCCGCGCCCTGCGGCCGGCCTGCTCGAGGACCGCGTGATCGTCTCCGACGACGTGATCGGCCGCATCCGCGAGGGCCGCATCGCCCCGATGCCCGACGTGACCTCCCTCGACGACGACGGCACGGTCGCCTTCGCCGACGGCCGCACGTGGGCGCCGTCGGTGATCGTGCTCGCGACCGGCTACGAGGACGGCGTCGACGCGCTCGGCGAGGGCGTCGTGCCGCGCACCGCCTCGGGGGCCCCGGACCTCTTCCTGGGCGCCTTCCCGCGCGGTCGCGACGACCTCGCGGTGCTCGGCCAGGTGCGCGTCACGGGCGGGATCTGGCCCGTGCTCGCCCAGCAGGCCGACCTCGCGGCGCTGTTCCTGCGCGCCGCGGTCGACGGCGACGCCGCGGCCGAGGGCTTCCGGCGTCTGCGCCGCGGGAGCGACGACGCGGTGCCCGTGCGGCCGGCCTCCGAGCGGTCCGAGGGGTGGCGGGGCCGGATCGCCGAGCGCCTCGACCAGGTCCAGGGCGCGGCGCGCCGCCGCGCCCTGCCCCCCCGGGTGACCGAGCCGGGTCAGCTGCCGTTCGCGGACCGCGAGGACCTGCTCGCGCGCCTGCGCACCGTGCGCTCGCTGTTCGAGGACCGCGCCGACCGCGCCTGAGCGAGGGCCGCGGCGGACGTCCAGACGACCGCCCACGCCACGAGCGCCCAGCCGGCGCGCTGCTGATCGGCGAGCGCGTCGGCGAGCCACGGCCTGCCCGTCGCGCCGAACCACGAGGGGGCGACGACGCGGTCCCCGAGGGCGAGCACGAGACCGCCCGCGACCAGCACGATCCCGGCCGCGGGCGCGGCCCGGCGGTCCGCCGCGATCGCGGCGCCGACGAGCACGCCGCACGCCGTCGCGCCGACCACGAGCGCGAGGTGGGCGACGTGGGAGTCGAGGGTGAGGCGCACGAGCGGCGTCACGTAGGCGGCGCCCGCGAGCACCACGGCGAGGGCCGCGACGAGCACCCCCGCGCGCCGCGGCGGGCGCCAGGACCAGGCCGCGCCGAGCAGCGGCCCCACCACCGTCAGCAGCAGCACGTGCTGGGCCAGGTGCGCCGAGAACAGGACCTTGCCGTAGACGGCGAGCGGCCCGCACTGGACGACGAGGGCCGCGATCAGCGCGACCACGAGCAGGATCGTGCGCGGCCGCGCGCGGCGCGGTGCGGTCGGCCACCACCAGGCGAGCGCGATCGCGCAGCAGGCCGCGAGGGCGAACACGTCGGGCCGCCACGCCGTCGCGACGGCGCCGAGACCGGGGGCGGCGGGCAGCGGGTAGCCCGTGAGCAGCTCGGCGAGGTCGCCCGGGGCGGTGGCCGCCGCGGCCGGCGGCGGGGAGCTGCTCATGGCGGCGGCGAGCGCGACCGCGAGCCCCATGAGCGCGAGCTCGAGCAGCGCGAGACGGCGGAACAGGTGACGGTCCAGCGGGCGGCCCTCCGCGCCGGGGGCGCCGGCCGCATCGGCCAGGAGGCGGCGCTGCACGACGCCGGCGCCGCCCAGCAGCGCGAGCAGGAGCGCCTTGACGAGGGCGAGCTGCACGTAGGCGCTCGTGACCACGTCCCCGATCCCGTTCATGCGCACGGCGAGCGCCCAGACGCCGCTGGCCCACAGGGCCGCCCAGCACACGAGGGCGAGGCGGGAGTAGCCGCGGACCACGGCGGCGTCGTCGCGGGGGCCGTCGGGCAGGAGCTGGAGCACGGCCAGGCCGCCCACCCACACGCCGACGGCGAGCAGGTGGACGAGCATCGTCGAGGTCGCCGTCTCGTGGCTCGCCGTGCCCGCCGCGTGCCCCGTCATCGCCTTGGCCAGGAGGCTTGCGCCCGCCGCGACCGTGACCGCGCGCGCCGTCGCGCGCGAGCTCCCGCTCACGGCGACGACGGTCGTGACGGCGGCGAGCACGAGGCTCGCGAGCAGCCACGCGCCCAGGTCCGTCGTGAGATAGACGCCGAGGTCGGAGCCGAAGCGGTCCGAGCCGATCGGCTGGCCCGTGGCCACGGCGTAGGAGGTCGCGATGAGCACGAGCTGGGCGAGCGTCCACACGCCCGCGGCGATCGCGACGACGAGCAGGGCGCGGGTCCGGTCGGCGGTCGAGCCCAGCACCCAGCCGCCGAGCACGGCGCCGCCCAGCACGAGGGCCCCGGCGAGGTCGGCCACGAGGGAGGCGACGGGGCCGCCGTGGCGCGCCGCCGCGCCCGCGTCGGCGAGGATCGTCGCGGCGGGCCCGCCCGCCGCGTCGGCGGCGAGCACGGAGACCAGGGCGAGCACGGCGAGCGCGACGACCACGCCGGTCGTCGCGATCCCGCGCGTGCGGCGGGACGTCATGAGGCGAGCGCCAGGCCGGCCCACAGCGCGGCGAGCCCGGTGCCGGCGCTCAGCATGAGGTAGCCGACGGCGATCACTGCGGTGCCGTGGCGCGAGAGGTTCACGACCTCGAGGGCGAAGGTCGACAGGATCGACAGGCCCCCGCAGAACCCGGTGGCCAGGAGCAGGTAGGCGGTGCGGCCCACCCCGCCGGCCGCCGTGCCGAGCTCGGTGACGAAGATCCCGAGCAGGAAGCAGCCGAGCACGTTGGCCGCGAATGTGGCCCACGGGACCCCGAGCGTCGACCGCATCCTCGGCGAGCGCCGGGAGAACACCGTGAGGCCCCAGCGGGCGAGGGTGCCGGCGGCGCCGCCCACGGCGACCGCGAGCAGGTGCACGACAATCATGCGCTCACCCGCTTGCCCAGCAGGCGACCCGCGGCGATGCCGAGCACGACGGCCCCGAGCGCGACGACGACGGTCGCCATCCCGTACTCGAGGCCCACGAGCGGGAAGTCCGCGCCGATCATGGCGCCGACCTGCAGCACGACGGTCGAGACGGCGGTGAAGGCGCCGCACAGGCCGATCACGACGAACGGCTCGAGCCAGCGGGGGGCGCGCGGGTGCACCTCGATCAGCCCGGAGACGAGCCCGACGCCCAGGCAGCCGACCGCGTTGGCCAGCCAGGTGGCCCACGGAATCTCGACGAGGGTGGGGGTGATGGTCGAGGGCAGGGCGAGCTCGAGCACGAAGCGGAGCACGGAGCCGAGGGCCCCGCCCCCGGCGACGAGCAGGGCCGTCTGCCGGGTGGTCAGCGGCGCGCGACGGGGGCGGCGGGCGCCGCCGTCCTCGCCGAGGTCCGCCGGGGACAGCGCCGCCATCTCCACGGTGTGCATCCGTGGATCGTCACGGCGGGGCAGCGGGGCAGGGCTCACCGCACCAGGGTACGGCTCAGCCCCACACGAGCCCCATCTCGGGCTGCTCGAGCACGCGGGAGATGTCGCGCAGCAGCTCGGAGCCGAGCGCGCCGTCGATGAGACGGTGGTCGAAGCTCAGCGCGAGCTGGGCGATGCGGCGCGGCACGATCTGCCCGTCGACCATCCAGGGCTTCTCCTTGACGGCGCCCAGGCCCAGGATCACCGACTCCCCGGGGTTGAGGATCGGGGTGCCGGAGTCGATGCCGAAGACCCCGAAGTTGGTGATCGTGATCGTGCCCTCGCGCGTCGCCGAGAGGGAGGTGCGGCCCGCGCGCGCGGTGCGGGCGAGCTCGCTGATCTGCTCGGCGAGCTCGCGCAGCGTGAGCAGGTGGGCGTCCTTGATGTTGGGCACGATGAGCCCGCGCGGGGTCGCGGCGGCGATCCCGAGGTTCACGAAGTGCTTGTAGACGATCTCCTGGGCGGCCTCGTCCCACGACGCGTTGACCTCGGGGTTGCGGCGGATCGCGACGAGCAGGGCCTTGGCGACGATCACGAGCGGGGAGACGTGCACGTCGGCCCACTCGCGGTCGGCCCGCAGCCGCGCGACGAGCTCCATCGTGGCCGTCATGTCGATCTCGTTGAACACCGTCACGTGGGGCGCCGTGAACGCCGAGGACACCATCGCCTCGGCGGTGCGCTTGCGCACGGAGCGGATCGGCACGCGCGTCGTGCGCTCGTCGCTCGTGACCCCGTGGAAGGGCTGGTGGCGGCTCGTCTTCATCGAGGCGTCGAGACCGGCGGGCGCCTGCGGGGACTCGTCGGGGAAGTAGTCGCCGCCGCGGGCCTCGTCGCCGGAGATCGCGCGCTGCTGGGCGGCGAGCACGTCGTCGCGCGTGACCGTGCCGCCGGGGCCGGTCGCGAGCACGTCGGCGAGCGCGATCCCGAGGTCGCGGGCGAGCTTGCGCACGGGCGGCTTGGCGAGCACGCGGTCGAGCGGCACCTGCTGGTCCTCGTCGTCCTGCGCACCGCGCCGGCGGCGGCGCCGGGAGGCGGCCGGCCGCGAGCCGTAGCCGACGAGGTTCTTGGGCTCGTCGGGCTCCTCGGACTGCTCCGGGGCCTCGGGGAGCGAGGGCGTCTCCGGCTCGGCCGCGGCCTCGGACGCGGCGGGCTCGGGTTCGGGCTCGGCCTCGAGCGCGCTGCCGCCGTCGGTGTCGACCTCGATCAGGGGCGCCCCCACCTCGACCTCGTCGCCGACCGCGACGAGCACGCGGGTGACGGTGCCCGCGACGTGGCTGGGCAGCTCGACGGCCGACTTGGCGGTCTCGACCTCGACGATGATCTGGTTGATCTCGATCGTGTCGCCCACGGAGACCTTGACGTCGATGATCTCGGCCTCGGTGAGGCCCTCGCCGGGATCGGTGAGCTTGATCTGCACGGGATGGGACATGGGCGGTGCCTTTCTGGGGCGGGAGCTGCTCAGGGGGCGAGGACGCGGTCGACGGCGTCGAGGATCCGGTCGAGGTCGGGCAGGTAGGCCTCCTCCATCCTCGCGGGCGGGTACGGGGTGTGGAAGCCGCCGACGCGCAGGACGGGGGCCTCGAGGCTGTAGAAGCAGCGCTCGGTGACGCGTGCGGCGATCTCGCCGCCGAGGCCACCGAAGACGGGCGCCTCGTGCACGATCACGAGGCGGCCGGTGCGGCTCACGGAGTCGGCGATGGTGTCGATGTCGAGCGGGGAGAGCGAGCGGGCGTCGATCACCTCGAGGTCGATGCCGTCGGCGGCCGCGGTCTCGGCGGCCTCGACCACGGCGGGCACCGAGGGGCCCCACGCGAGCAGCGTGGCGTCCGTGCCCTCGCGCACGACCGCGGCCTCGTGCAGGCCCAGCTCGGGGCGCACGTCGGGGTCGACGTCGCCCTTGATCCAGTAGCGGCGCTTGGGCTCGAGCACGATGACGGGGTCCTCGGACTCGATCGCCTGGCGCGTCATCCAGTAGCCGTCCTGCGCGGTCGCCGGGGCGATGATGCGCAGGCCCGCGGTGTGCGCGAACAGCGCCTCGGGGCTCTCGGAGTGGTGCTCGACGGCGCCGATGCCGCCGCCGTGCGGGATGCGGATCACGAGCGGCAGGTTCACGCGTCCGCCGGTGCGGTAGTGCATCTTGGCGACCTGGGTCGTGATCTGGTTGTAGGCGGGGTAGACGAAACCGTCGAACTGGATCTCGCACACGGCCCGGTAGCCGCGGAAGGCGAGGCCGACGGCGGTGCCGACGATCGCGGCCTCGGCGAGGGGGGTGTCGACCACGCGCTGGGGGCCGAACTCGGCCTGCAGGCCGTCGGTCACACGGAACACGCCGCCGAGCACGCCGATGTCCTCGCCCATGAGCAGCACGTGGTCGTCGGCGCGCATGGCGTCGCGCAGACCGGCCGTGATGGCCTTGGCGATCGGGAGCTTCACGATGCTCATCGGGCGGCTCCTTCGGCGTCGTCCTCGAACTGGGACAGGTACTGGGCGTACGCGGCGCGCTCCTCCTCGACGAGCGGGTGCGGCTCGGCGTAGACGTCGTCGAACAGCGTGCGCGGATCGGGGTCGGGCATCTCGTGGATGTGGTGGTGCAGGCGCATGGCGAGGTCGTGGGCCTCCTCGTCGCAGCGCGCGATATAGGCGTCGTCGATCTCGTCGATCTGCTGGAGGTGCAGGCGCAGGCGCAGGATCGGGTCCTTGGCGGCCCACTCCTCCTCCTCGGCGCGCGGCCGGTAGCGGGTGGGGTCGTCGCTCGTGGTGTGCGCCGCCATGCGGTAGGTGAGCGCCTCGATGAAGCGGGGCCCCTCCCCCGCGCGGGCCGCGTCGAGCGCGATGCGGGTCGTGGCCAGGCACGCGAGCACGTCGTTGCCGTCGACGCGGAGGCTCGGGATGCCCCAGCCGCGCGAGCGCTGGGCGAGCGGCACCCGGGTCTGCACCGAGGTGGGCACGGAGATCGCCCACTGGTTGTTCTGGGAGTAGAAGACGACGGGCGCCTGGAAGCTCGCGGCGAAGGTGAAGGACTCCGAGACCTCGCCCTCGGAGGAGGTGCCGTCGCCGAACAGCGCGAGCACGGCGGTGTCGGTGTCGACGTCGCCGGTGCCGACGACGCCGTCGCGCTGGAGGCCCATCCCGTAGCCGACCGCGTGGGGGGTCTGGGCGCCGAGCACGATCATGTACGGGTGGGTGCGGATCGCGAAGGGGTCCCAGCCGCAGTGGGAGATGCCGCGGAACAGCTCGAGCAGGGTCATGGGCTCGATGCCGCGCGCCCACGCGACGCCGTGCTCGCGGTAGGTGGGCACGAGGTAGTCCTGGGTGCGCGCCGCGTGGCCGGCGCCGATCTGGGCGCCCTCCTGGCCCAGCGCGCTCGCCCACAGGCCCAGCTGGCCCTGACGCTGCAGGCTCGTGGCCTCGAGGTCCGCGGCGCGGATCATGACCATGTCCCGGTAGTAGCCGCGCAGGTCGTCGGCCGTCAGGTGCGCGAGGACGGGGTCGAGCTCGTCGTGGGGCGTGCGGGTGCCGTCGGGCGCGAGGAGCTGGAGCATGGGCTCGTCGTGCGGGTCGGCGGGGATGGTGGTGCGGAAGACGCTCACGGGCACGACCTTAACCTACGGTTGCGTAACTTGTGGGGAGGTGACGGTCACAACGGCCCGAACCTACCGCACGTGTGGCCCCGCTCACAGCCGGGTGATGCGTCCGGACCGCACCACCTCGCGCCAGCGCGGCACGCGCAGGCCGTGGTCGGCCATGCGGCGGCGCAGGGCGCGTCGCGACACGAGCATGCCGCCCACGCCGAGGGCGAGGAAGGGCAGCTCGACGGCGAAGGCGCGGCGGAAGTCGCCGAGCCGGTAGGCGCCCAAGGGCGCCACGGCGTCGAGCACGACGCCGATCAGCAGGATGCACACGAGCGCCGCGAGGAAACCGCCCATGATGACGACGCCGGTCGCGGTGCCCAGGCGATGGCCGGGCAGGCTCGTGCGCGGGAAGTCGAAGCCGACCGAGGAGCCCGGGCCGCCGAAGGAGAGGCCGAGCACCCACACCAGGAGCAGCCACAGCGGGGCGGGGCCGGGCCAGGCCACGAGCACGACGAGCGGCGCGACGCACGTCGAGACGATCAGCAGCACGAGGGTCGAGCGCCGCAGCGGGTGGCGCTGCGTCATCGCGCCCACGAAGGGGCCCATTGCGATCGAGGCGAGCACGAAGAGGGTCATGATGCTCGAGGCGAGGGGCACGGGCAGGTGCTCCCCCGCGGTCAGGTACGGGTGGCCCCACATCATCGCGAACACCATGCCGGGGAAGCCCGACGTGAAATGGGTCCAGAAGCCGAGCTGGGTGGCCGGATGGCGCACGATCTGCAGGACGTCCGACGGCAGGCGCCGCACGTCCTGGCGCACGACCTCCCGCTCGTGGCCCGGCGGGGTCGCGCGCACGAGAGCCAGGGCGAGCACGCCGGCGACCAGGCCGAAGGCGGCGGCCGCGCCGAAGGCCGCCGACCAGCCGTGGCCCAGCAGGATGCCGACGAAGGGGACCGCCGAGAGCACCTGCCCGAGCTGGCCGACGATGCCCGTCAGCTGGGTCAGCAGGGGCACCCGCGAGGCGGGGAACCACGCCGGCACGAGCCGGATCGCGCTGCCGAAGGTGAGGGCGTCCCCGCAGCCGACGATCACGCGCGCGAGGATCGCGAGCCCGATCACGTCGGTGCTCGCGATGAGCAGCTGGCCGGCGGCCATGAGCACCGCTCCCGCGGTGAGGGTGACGCGCGCGCCGTAGCGGTCGAGCAGGAGGCCCGCGGGGACCTGGGCGAGCGCGTAGACGAGCAGCTGGACCACGACGAAGGTCGCGACGATCGAGGCGCTCGTGCCGAAGTAGTCGGCGGCCTCGAGGCCCGAGACCCCGAGGGTCGTGCGCTGGAGCACGGCGGCGATGTAGGCGAGGACTCCCGCACCCCAGACGATGAGAGGACGGCGGAGCGCAGGCATGGTCACGACGATACGGCCGGCGCGCCACAATGACAGCATGGCCTTCACCCCCGCGCCCCGCGTCCGCTCCGTGCAGCTGTCCGGATCCGGCCTCGCCGCCCGCGTGAGCCCCGACGGCCTGACGGAGCACGGCTGGTGGCTCGAGATCGGCGGCCTCGTCCAGTCCCATGTGGACCTCGCGGAGCCGACGACGATCCGGCACGAGTACCTGCGTCGGATCGCCACCGTGCTCGACGGATGCCGGGCTCCCGGCCGGCCTCTGTCGGTGCTGCACCTGGGGGCGGGCGCGCTCACGCTGCCCCGCTACGTCCAGGCCACGCGGCCCGGCTCGCCCCAGGTGGTCGTCGAGATCGAGCGCGAGCTCCCGGACTTCGTCGCCTCGGCGCTGCCGCTGGCCCCCGGCACCGATCTCGAGATCGTGATCGGCGACGCCCGCGAGGCGCTCGCGGGCATGACCGGGGCCCGCTTCGACGCGATCGTGCTCGACGTGTTCAGCGGCCTCGACTCGCCCGCCCACCTCGCGTGCACCGAGTTCTACGCCGAGGCGCTCGACCACCTGACGGAGGCGGGACTGCTCGCCGTCAACGTGGGCGACGAGCCCGGCCTGCGCTTCTGGGCGGGCCAGGCCCTCGCCCTCGCCGAGGCGGCCGAGCAGGCCGGCCGCCCCGGGGTGTGGACCCTCGCCGACGCGACCCTGCTCGAGCGCTTCGGCGAGGGCAACCTCGTCCTCGTGGCCGGGCCCGGCATCGCCCCCGAGCAGGCCGAGGCGTGGCTCGCGGCCGGCCCCCATCCCGCCGCGGTGCTCGACCCGGACGAGACGGAGGACCTGGCCGAGCGCCTCGCCTGAGCCTCAGCTCGCGCTGTCGGGAGAGGCCACGAGGGCCTCGAGCGCGTCCTTGTCGAGAGCCGACTGGTCGGCGTCGAGGTCCTGGACGGGCAGCGGGCAGTCGCCGAGGTCGGGGATGGGCAGGCGCTCGCCGCCGCGGCGCATCGACTCGTGGGCGATGACGCCCGGCAGCGTGTAGCGGGCGGCCCGCCACGCGTTGACGACGGGCTGGACGCCCGCGGCGACGGCGCACGCGAAGTCGTCGACGAGGAAGTGATGGGCGCCCTCGTGGCCGTTGGGCGCGCCCTGGAACTCGTCGGGGAGGCGGTCCTGATGGTGGACGGGGGCGGCACCGGCGACGAAGGCGTCGCGCAGGGTCGGCGAGACCTCCGCGAGGCGGGGGTCGTCCAGGCTCATGGTGGCGTCGGTGCGGATCAGGTCCGTCACCTCCACGACGTCCTCCTTGTCGTGGAAGTAGGTGACGTCGACGGTCTCCTCGAAGCTGCTCTTCTCGCCGAAGTACCGGAAGCGCGACTCGCGCTTGTGGGAGGGGTAGCCCACGCGCCGCAGCTCGTTGGTGCGGAAGGCGCCGCCGTTGTCCATCTCGAACAGGGCGAAGGCGTTGGAGACGTCGTTGTCGAACATCGAGACGGACCTGTCGAAGACGCCGTCGCCGCGCGTGTCGGGCCGGCCGAGCGCGGAGACCGACACCGCGTGGCGGTCCTCGAGCACGCCGAGCACGCCGCCGATCGAGTGCGTCGGGTAGAGCAGGGGCGGGTAGGAGGCGGTCGCCTTCCAGTCGTCGCCCCCGGAGAACTTGTAGGCGTCGTAGAAGCCGAGGTCCATGTCGTGCACGTAGTCGCCCTCGGCGTAGAAGACCTCGCCGAAGGCGCCCGAGCGGTGGATCCGGCGGGCGAGCACGACCGCCGCGTTGTACTGGCTCGTCTCGCCCATCATGTAGACGAGGCCGGTGCGCGCAACCTCCTCGGTGATCGCCCGGATCTCGTCCTCCTTGATCGCCATCGGCACCGCGGAGTACACGTGCTTGCCCGCGCGCAGCGCCTGCAGCGCGATCTGCCCGTGGGTCCAGCGCTGGGTGAAGATCGCGACGGCGTCGACGTCGGAGGCCAGCAGCTCCTCGACGGTGTCGAAGCGGCCCGCGAAGTGCACGGGGTGCTCCGCGCGCTGCTCGATCGCGTCGATGCGCTCGGGCACGGAGTCCACGGCGTACAGGGCATCGATCTGGGGATGGACAGCGAAGAGCTCGGCGAAATGGGTGCCGAACTGCCCGATGCCGACGATGCCGAGGCTGAAGGTCATGTTGTTATTTCCTCTCTGCAACTAATGCGTGAGGACAACCCTACGCCCCGCTCAGGACGCAGGCGAGCGCCAGTCCTCGGCGATCTCGAGCAGACGGTCGTTGGCCTCGGTCTCGGCGATCGTGATCCGCACGCCGTCCTCGCCGTAGGCGCGCACGACGAGCCCCCGCGCATCGGCGAAGGCGGCGAACTCCTGGCTGCGCCCGCCCAGGGGCAGGTAGACGAAGTTGCCCTGGGAGTCGGGCACCTCCCAGCCCTGGGCGCGCAGGGCGGCGAGCACCCGGTGGCGCTCGGCGCGGATCAGGGCGGCCCGCTGCTCGAGCTCGGCGCGGGCGGCCGGCCGCAGGCACGCGAGCGCGGCCGCCTGCGCGAGCGTGGCGGCCCCGAACGGCAGCGTGACCTGCGAGAGCGCCCGGGCCAGCCGGGGGTGGGCGACGGCGTAGCCGATGCGCAGGCCCGCGATCCCGTGGATCTTGGAGAAGGTGCGCAGGAGCACGACGTTGGGGTGCGCGGCGAAGATCGCGCCCGTGTCCGGCGCGATCTCGGGGTCGAGGAACTCGCGGTAGGCCTCGTCGATCGCGACCACGACGGTGTCGGGCACGCGCGCGAGGAAGCCCTCGATCTGCTCGGCGGTCAGGGCCGGGCCGGTCGGGTTGTTGGGCGTGCACAGGAGCACCAGGCGGGTGCGCTCGCCGATCGCGTCGGCGAGCGCGTCGAGGTCGAGGGCGTGGTCGGCGCCGAGCGGCACGCCGACGCCGACGCCCCCGTGCGAGCCGACCAGGATCGGGTAGGCCTCGAACGAGCGCCACGGGAAGACCACGTCGTCGCCCTGGTCGACGAGGGCGCGCACGAGATCGCCCGTGACCGCGACCGAGCCGGTCGACACCACGATCTGGGCGGGGTCGACGTGGTGCATCCGGCCCAGCTCCTCGCGCAGGGCGACCGCGCCCATGTCGGGGTAGCGGTTGATGCCGTCGATCTGCGCGATGAGGGCGTCTCGCACGGCCGGGAGCGCGGGGAAGGGGGACTCGTTGGAAGAGACCTTGTAGCGCACGAGATCGTCGTCCGCGGCGGGCCGACCGGGCACGTAGGGCGGCAGGGAGGCGAGCGTTGCGCGCAGGCGGATGTTCTCGGATGGGTTCTGGGCGGTCACTGCTCCAGGGTAGGGCCGCGCGCTGGTGCAGACTGGATCCATGCGATTCCTCGGACACCTCGTGGTCACGGCGCTCGCCCTGTGGGTGACGGCGCTGATCCTGCCCGGCATGCATCTGGGCGACGACTCGGCGCCCCTGCTCACCCAGGTCCTCACGATCGGGGCCGTCGCGCTCATCTTCTCGATCGTCGACACCGTCGTGCGCCCGATCGTGTCGGTGCTGTCGCTGCCGGTCACGTGCGTGACGCTGGGGCTGTTCCTGCTCGTCATCAACGCGCTCATGCTGCTGCTGACGAGCTGGGTCTCGGGGCTGTTCGGCCTCACGCTCGCCTTCGACTCGTTCTGGTGGGCGCTGCTGGGCGGCATCGTGGTGGGCCTGCTGACGTCGATCGTCGAGGCCGCGATCGATCCGGACGACGACCGCGAGCGTGCCTGAGCCTCCGGCCGCCCGTCTGGAACAATGGGGCCCATGCCTCAGGTCCCCGCGCCCGCCCCGTCGTTCACGAGCCTCGCCGACATCACGCCGCCGATCGCGCTGACCCCCCTCGACGGCCGCTACCGCGCCCAGGTGGCCCCGCTCGTCGACCACCTCTCCGAGGCCGCGCTCAACCGCTCGCGCCTCGTCGTCGAGACCGAGTGGGTCATCCATCTGCTCGCGACGGGCGCGATCCCGGGCCTGCGCACGCTCACCGACGAGGAGGTCGCCCTGCTGCGCGCGATCCCCGCCGACTTCGGGGCCGAGGGCATCGCCGAGCATGCGGAGATCGAGGCCGAGACGGTCCACGACGTCAAGGCCGTCGAGTACTACATCAAGCGGCGCCTCGCGGGCACCTCGCTCGAGGACCTCGGCGAGCTCGTGCACATCTACTGCACGTCCGAGGACGTCAACAACCTCTCCTACGCGCTCATGATCCGCGGCGCCGTGCACGACGTGTGGCTGCCCGCGCTGCGGGATGTCACCGAGCAGATCGCCGCGCTCGCACGGGAGACCGCCGAGGTGCCGATGCTCTCGCGCACGCACGGCCAGCCCGCGACCCCCACCACGCTCGGCAAGGAGCTCGCGGTCTTCGCCCACCGCCTGGGACGTCAGATCCGCCGCATCGAGGCCGACGAGCACCTCGGCAAGCTCAACGGTGCGACGGGCACCTATGCGGCCCATGCGATCAGCGTGCCGGGCACCGACTGGGAGCAGGTCTCGCGCACCTTCGTCGAGCATCTCGGCCTGACCTGGAACCCGCTGACCACGCAGATCGAGTCCCACGACTGGCAGGCCGAGCTGTACGCGGACGTCGCGCGCGCGGGCCGCATCCTGCACAACCTCGCGACCGACATGTGGACCTACATCTCGCTCGGCTACTTCCGTCAGCGCCTGTCGGCGCAGGGCGGCACGGGCTCCTCGACGATGCCCCACAAGGTCAACCCCATCCGCTTCGAGAACGCGGAGGCCAACCTCGAGATCTCGGGCGGCCTGTTCGACGTGCTGTGCCAGACCCTCGTCACCTCGCGCCTGCAGCGCGACCTGACGGACTCGACCACCCAGCGCAACGTGGCCCCCGCCTTCGGGCACTCGCTGCTCGCGATCGCCAACCTGCGCCGCGGGCTCGCGGGCCTCGACGTCGACGCGGAGGCGATGGCCGCGGACCTCGACGCCAACTGGGAGGTGCTCGGCGAGGCCGTGCAGTCGGTCATGCGCACCCTCGGGGTGCAGGGCGTCGAGGGGCTCGACAACCCGTACGAGCGCCTCAAGGAGCTCACCCGCGGACACCGGGTCGACGGTGCGGGCATGCGGGACTTCATCCGGGCGTTGCACCTTCCGCAGGACGAGGAGCAGCGCCTGCTGGCGCTCTCGCCCGCGAGCTACGTCGGCTACGCGCCCGACCTCGTGCGACACCTGCAGGAGGAGTGACGATGATCGACGAGCCCGGCTACCACAGCGACAAGAAGGCGTACCTGCGCCGGCTCAAGCTGATCGAGGGCCAGGTCCGCGGCCTCGCGCGCCTGGTCGAGGAGGACACGTACTGCATCGACGTGCTCACACAGGTCTCCGCGGTCTCCAAGGCCCTCGAGTCGCTCTCGGTCGCCCTCGCCGACGACCACATCCACCACTGCGTCCAGCACGCCGCGGCGTCGGGGGATCCCCTCGAGATCGACCGCAAGATGGACGAGGTCATGACGGTCGTCAAGAGGCTCATGAAGTGAGCGGGAAGCCGCTCGCACGCTCCTGGTTCGACCGAGGGGTGCTCGAGCTCGCGCCGCTGCTGCTGGGCTGCGAGCTCGTGGGGCGCGGCGTCCGGCTGCGCATCACCGAGGTCGAGGCGTACGTGGGGGCGCAGGACCCCGGTTCGCACGCCTACCGCGGGATCAGCGCGCGCAACGCGACGATGTTCGGCGAGCCCGGCCACCTGTACGTCTATCGGCACATGGGCCTGCACTCGTGCATGAACGTCGTGGCCGACGCCGAGGGCGTCGGCACCGGCTGCCTCGTGCGCGCCGGCCGGATCGTCGAGGGCGTCGAGCTCGCGCGCGAGCGCCGCAACGCCGCGGGGGTGTCCCGCACCGACCTGGACCTCGCGCGCGGGCCAGGGCGGGCGACCGTCGCGTGCGCCATCACCTTCGCCGATGACGGGCTCGACCTGTGCGACGGCGCCCGCGACCCCGCGACCGCGATGCATCTCGAGGGGCGCGATCCGGCCCTGCCCGCGCCGACCGTCGCGACCGGTCCGCGCATCGGGCTGCGGGAGATCGCGAGCGATCCGGAGCGCTTCCCGTGGCGCTTCCGCATCGCCGGGGACCGCACCGTCTCGGGCCCGGGGCGCCTGAACCGCTGACCGCGTGGCCGGTGCCACGGCACCCAGCGGGTCGTACAGTGGCACGTGGACGCAACGACGCGTCCGGCGGCGGGGCCGGCGGTCCGCGCCGCCCCGCCTGCTCCCCCGGGAGCGGAACCGAAGGATCTCGGTCATGACCTCGACGTACGTGCATCCGTTCCGTGAAGGCTCGAAGGACGAGAGGGCGCTGCTGGGCGGCAAGGGCGCCAACCTGGCCGAGATGACCCGGCTGGGCCTGCCGGTCCCGCCCGGCTTCACGATCACGACCGACGCGTGCCGCTACTACATGCACGAGGGCGAGAACCCGCCCGAGCTCGCCGCGCAGGTCGCCACGGCGCTCGGGGAGGTCGAGCGCGACCTGGGTCGCGCGTTCGGCGACCCGGCCGATCCCCTGCTCGTGTCGGTGCGCTCGGGCGCCGCGATGTCGATGCCGGGCATGCTCGAGACGGTCCTGAACGTCGGGCTCAACGACGAGACCGTGCGGGGGCTCGCGGAGCGCTCGGGCTCGGAGCGCTTCGCGCAGGACTCCTACCGGCGCCTGCTGCAGATGTTCGGGCGCACCGTGCAGGGCATCGAGGGCGAGCGCTTCGAGGAGGTCATGGACCGCACCAAGGCCGAGCGGGGCGTGGCGACGGACGTCGAGCTCACCGCCGAGGACCTGCGGGGCGTCGTCGAGCAGTTCCAGCGCATCATCGCCGAGGAGACGGGCGCGCCGTTCCCGCAGGATCCGCGCGAGCAGCTGCGCCAGTCGATCCGGGCCGTCTTCGACTCGTGGAACGCGCCGCGCGCGATCATCTACCGCAACGCCGAGCGCATCAGCCACGAGATGGGCACGGCCGTGACCGTGTGCTCGATGGTGTTCGGCAACCTCGACGACCGCTCCGCGACGGGGGTCGCCTTCACGCGCGACCCGGCGACGGGCCAGGGCGGCGTCTACGGGGACTTCCTCGTCAATGCGCAGGGCGAGGACGTGGTCGCCGGGATCCGCAACACGCGCTCCCTGCCCGAGCTGGGCGAGGTGGTGCCCGAGGTGTACGCCGAGCTCACCGGGATCATGGAGACGCTCGAGGGGCACTACCGGGACCTGTGCGACATCGAGTTCACGGTCGAGTCGGGGCACCTGTGGATGCTCCAGACCCGGGTGGGCAAGCGCACCGCGGCCGCGGCCTTCCGGATCGCCACGACGCTCGTCGACGAGGGCGTGATCGACGAGGACGAGGCCCTGCGCCGGGTGAGCGGCGAGCAGCTGACGCGCCTGATGTTCCCCCGCTTCGACGACCACGCCGAGCGGGAGCTCGTGGCGCGCGGGCTCAACGCCTCCCCCGGCGCGGCCGTCGGCGAGGTCGTCTTCGACTCCGAGAGCGCGATCACCCAGCAGCACGAGGGGGTCGCGACGATCCTGGTGCGGCGCGAGACCAACCCGGAGGACCTCGGCGGCATGCTCGCCGCCGACGGGGTGCTGACCTCCCGCGGCGGCAAGACTTCGCACGCCGCGGTGGTCGCGCGCGGGCTCGGCAAGACGTGCGTGTGCGGCGCCGAGTCGCTCGAGGTCGACGAGAAGAACAAGGTCATCCGCTCGGGCGGCGAGGTGATCGCGCGCGAGGGCGACCTGTTGTCGATCGACGGCTCGACGGGCGAGGTGTTCCGCGGCGAGGTGCCGGTCGTGCCGAGCGAGGTGGCCCAGTACCTCGCGGGCGAGGTCGACGCCGAGGGCGGGGACGTGAGCGACCTGGTCGCCTCGGTGCACCGGCTCATGACCGTCGCCGATCGCACGCGGCGCCTGCGGGTGCGCGCCAACGCCGACACCGCGGAGGACGCCGCGCGGGCCCGGGCGATGGGGGCCGAGGGGATCGGGCTGGTGCGCACTGAGCACATGTTCCTTGGGCCTCGGCGCAAGCACGTCGAGGACCTCGTGCTCGCCGCCGACGACGAGGAGCGCCAGGCGGTGCTCGAGCGGCTGCTGCCGATGCAGCGCGACGACTTCGTCGGCATCCTCGAGGCGATGGGGACCCACCCGGTGACGATCCGGCTGCTGGACCCGCCGCTGCACGAGTTCCTGCCGGACATCACCGATCTGTCGGTCAAGGTCGCTCGCTCCGAGGAGCGCGGCAAGAAGGGGTCCAAGCGGGACCGCCGGGTGCTCGCGGCCGTGCGACGCCTGCACGAGCAGAACCCCATGCTGGGCCTGCGCGGGGTGCGGCTGGGGCTGACCATCCCGGGGCTGTACGGGATGCAGACGCGCGCGATCCTCGAGGCCGAGGCGCACGTGCGCCGCGCCGGCGGGGAGCCGCACGTCGAGATCATGATCCCGCTCGTGTCCTCGATCCGGGAGCTGCTCGAGATCAAGCGGGAGCTCGACGCGGTGCGCGAGGAGGTCGTCGGCGAGGTGGGTCTCGACCTCGACTTCCGCATCGGCACGATGATCGAGCTGCCGCGCGCGGCGCTGCGGGCCGACGAGATCGCCGAGGTCGCGGAGTTCTTCAGCTTCGGCACGAACGACCTCACGCAGACCACGTGGGGATTCTCGCGCGATGACGTCGAGGCCGGGTTCTTCTTCACGTACAAGGACCGCGGGATCCTGCTGACCAGCCCGTTCGAGTCGATCGACCAGTACGGGGTCGGCGAGCTCGTGCGGATCGGCGCCGAGCGCGGGCGCCGCACGAACCCGCGCCTGAAGCTGGGGGTGTGCGGGGAGCACGGCGGCGACCCGGACTCGATCCACTTCTTCCACCACGTCGGCCTCGACTACGTGTCGTGCTCGCCGTTCCGGGTGCCCGTGGCGCGGCTCGAGGCCGGGAGGGCGACGCTGCTCGAGGACGAGTTCGAGCCGCACCACTAGGCCGTCAGCGAGGCCGGATGGAGAGCACGTCGACGCTCGCCTCGGAGGGAGCGCGCACGGCGAAGGCGACGGCGGCGGCGACCGAGGCGGGGCGCAGGTAGTTCTCGCGCTCGTAGTCGCCGTGCTCGTAGGCGCGCAGTTCGTGCTGCATGTCGGTGTCGACGCGGCCCGGATGGATCGAGGAGACGCGGACGCCGTGCGCCCGCTCCTCCTCGCGCAGGGAGTCGGTGAGCGCGCGCAGGGCGAACTTCGATGCGCTGTAGGCGCCGCCTCCGGGACCTGAGCTGAAGCCCGAGCCGGAGTTGAGGGTGACCACGGTGCCGTGGGCGCGGCGGAGGGCCGGCAGGAGCAGCCGGGTGAGGTCGGCGACGGCCGCGACGTTGGCCGTGAGCGAGCGGCTCCAGTCCTCGGCGGCGAGCTCGTCGACCCGTCCGGACACGAGGATGCCGGCGCTGTGCACGAGCGCGGCGAGACCCTCGGGGAGGTCGAGCTCCTCGACGGCGCGCGCGGTGGCCGCCGGGTCGGTGAGGTCGGCGGCGAAGGGCTCGGCCGAGGGAAGGCCTGCGGCGAGCTCGTCGAGGGCGTCGCGGTCACGGCCGCCGAGCAGCAGGTGGTGGTCGGCGGCGAGCGCGTCGGCGATCGCGCGCCCGATCCCGCGCGAGGCGCCGGTGATGAGCGCGACCGGGCGGGCGGTGGAAGCATCAGCAGGTGTCATGCGATCGAGTCTGGCATGGTGCCTCCCTCTCCCCCGCCGACCTCGCCCGGCGATCGCTGTCGGATCAGTACGGCGGCGGGTCGTCGAAGGTGAAGGGCGGAGCAGGCGGGTCGGACGAGGTCGGGGGCGTCTGCGACTCCGGTGCCGTCTCCGACGCCGACGCCGACGCTGGCTTCGACGCCGCCGTCTTCTCGTCCGGCGCTGCCCCTCCTCCGTCCCTTTGCCGGCACCGAGCCCACGCGCGGTAGAAGGCGCGCGCCATGGCGGGCGTGGTGAGGTCCGTGTCGTCGGTGACCGTGATCGTCGCGTTCAGTCCCAGATGCCAGGCGGTGCGCCCGGGGTGCACGATCGTGTGCGGGGGCGGCGGCTCGGCGGGCAACGGCGGGAGCGGCCACGGGGAGCTCGGCTCCTCCCCCACATGCTCGCCCTCCGCATGCTCGCGCTCCGCATGCTCGCCCTCCGCTTGCTCGTCCTGGCCGCTCATGCCGCTAGCGGCGTCTCTCACCTCGATCACGCCGGGAACGCGCACGGGGTCGATCGTTCCCGCGGTCTTGAGGCTGTGATGCTTCCAGCACAGGTCGTGGAGGTTCTCGACCTCCGTGCGGCCTCCCCGTTCGGGATGGAGGTGGTCGTACTCCTCGATGTGGTCGGCCTCGCTGGCCCAGGTCACGAGGCCGGTGCAGCCGGGGACGGCGCACTGTGCTCCTCGCAGGCGGAGGTGCTCGAGCATCGAGGGCGTGGGCCTGTACCGCTGCGGGGCGAGCGGCAGGAACGCGCCGGTGGTCGGGTCGGTGAGCACGCGGTACCAGGTGTCGACCTGGCCCGCGAGGTCACGCGCCAGGGGCGCCGGGATCGGGGCGATGCCCTCGATCACGCCGGGCGCATCGGACTCCCCCAGCAGGGTCAGGGCGGGGACGAGCACGTTGAGGCGGTACCGCTGCGCCGGCACCTCGATGCCGCCGGTGTCGTGGACCGAGTGCACCAGGAGCGCATAGCGCAGCGCCGCCAGAGTCAGGGGTCGCCCGCTCTCCGCAACCGTGCCGTCGTCGAAGGGGATGGGGGACCCCGCCTCGAGGGCGCGACGCTGCTGGGTCTGCACCGCCCTCGCCCCGGCGTCGAGACGTGTGGACAGGAAGAAGATCTCCGGCACCGGGCCGGTCACGGCGAGCGTCGCGGTGCCGTCCTCGCGTGCGAAGGTCTCGACCCTGCGCAGCCGGTCGGGGACGCACGCCGGCGCGGGCTGGCCGGCGGCGACCCAGGCGATCGCGCGGGCGAGCTCACGACGGAACCGCTCCGCCGTGATGCCCGCGTCCCAGCGCGAGACCATGCCGTCGAGCCGAGCGCACGCGGACTCGTCGAGATCGCTCGACCGCCGCAGCAGGCGCGTGAACCACTCCGCCGGCATCTGGCCGGCCGACAGCCGGGCGAGGGTCAGCGGGAAGGCCGTCACGGCACGATGGGCGTCGCGGACGAGAGCACTCGCATGACCACGCGTGGTGCGCAGGGAGCAGGCCACCTGCAGCTCGACGAGATCCGCCGGATCGTCGGACTCGGGGTCCGTGACAGGTGGCGTCCACAGTGCGGCCAGACGGCGGTGGCGATCGGCGAGCAGGCGCGACTCCTCGGCACCGAGGTCCCACAGGCTGCGGAGGTCCCGCGACAACGCGACGTCACCGGCCGCGTCGACACGCTCGGCGAGGCCCTCGCGCGTGAGCGGGAGACGGGCGCGAACAGGGCCGGGCGGGCGGACCCCCGCACGAGGCGCGGCGCCGCGGCGGTCGCTGGGCGCCCTGTCGCGACGTTCTGTCGTGGTCATGGCGCCCCTCCCCTCCTGTCGTCGTCGCGCGGCTCCCTGTCGTCCACCCGTCGAATCATCGAACACGTGTTCGATACGGACCACTCTAGTCGCTGCGTTCAGGTGCAGGAAGGCCTGGGCGCCATATTCTTCCCTGGTATTTTCCTGATGCCTCCACAAGGCAGACTTCTCCACATCCCATGCTTTTCCACACTGCGGACTTCTCCACATCGCATCCCCACTCGATCGACCCCAGCCGCAGGTCTCCTCCCCACGTGCGCCGTATCCACCGCGACATCCGGCGATGGACAGACGCCGCCGGCATCGCCAAGAATGATGGCCAAGGAATCACGTCGGGACACCATCGGGAAATGCCCGGCGTCACGAGAGAATGCATGAAGAGACCGATCGCCGCAGAGCGATCCCGGGCGACAGGAGACAGACGTGGACCACACCTCGACAGACCCCATCTCGACGCGCCCCACCTCGACAGACCGCACCTCGACAGCATCCCGATGCGGCGGCGCCTGGCAGAATCCGCGGCATGCACACCCCGAGCACCGTCGCGCTGCGGGCCACCTCCCCGACCGATCTCGCGACCCTCCGCACCCTCGTCGACGATCCCGCGTTCGCCGGCTGGGGAGGCGAGGGACCGCTCTCCGACGATGACCTCCGCACCAAGTACCTCGGCGCGCGGCTGCCCGATGTCGAGTGCTTCCTGGTGCTCCGGGGGGACGCGCCGGAGGATCTCGATCCGGTCGGGCTCGCCCTGCTGCACGTCGCCGACGAGGGCGAGGGCGGCGGCCTGGACCTGATCCTCCTGCCCCGAGCGCGCGGTGCCGGAGCAGGCAGGACGGTCGTCGAGGCGCTCGTGGAGCGGGCGCAGGCCGTGCACGGGTGGGCACGGCTCACGGTCGACCCGGACGTCGGCAACCCGGCCGGGATCCGCTTCTGGGAGGCCGTCGGCTTCGTCCGTCTGCGACGCGTGGAGGACGCGCCGGGCCGCGAGCCGTACCTCCTCATGGAGCGCAGGATCGCCTGACGGCCGGCTCCCGGTGCCTCGTGGCACGATGACCGCGTGCTGCCCGCCGCCCCGCCGTCCGTCCCGCCGATCGAGAGCCCTCGCGCCCGCACGCTCGTGCGGGCCGAGATCGTGATCGTGCTCGCTCTCTCGCTCGGCCAGTCGGCCGTCTACGCGATCCTCGCGCTCGCGGACGCGCTGAGCCGGGGACCGCTGCGCCACCAGACCACGTCGCTCAACACGTCCCAGTCGCCGCGGCCCTGGTTCGACTTCGCCTACCAGCTCGTCGGGATCGCCGTGACCCTCACGCCGGCGGCCCTGGCCGTGCTGCTCCTGGCGATGAGCGGGCTCGCCGCGTGGGAGACGCTGGGTCTCGCACGAGCGCGCGGCGGGCGACGTCGCCTCGTGCGCGACCTGGGCTGGGGCGCGCTGCTCGCCGCCTCGATCGGGATCCCCGGCCTCGCGATCTACTACGCCGGGCGGGCGATCGGCGCGACCGTCGAGGTCGTGCCCGCCGCGCTCGGCGAGTACTGGTGGACGGTCCCGGTGCTGATCCTCCAGGCGATCAAGAACGCCGTGATCGAGGAGGTGATCGCGGTCGGCTATCTGACCGTGCGCCTCGAGCAGCTGGGCTGGGGGCCTCGACGCATCGTGGCCGTCTCCGCCCTCCTGCGCGGCAGCTACCACCTCTACCAGGGCATCGGCCCGGGCATCGCCAACGCCCTGATGGGCGTCGTCTTCGCGGAGTTCTTCCGGCGCACCCGCCGGACGATGCCGCTCATCGTCGCCCACACGCTGCTCGACGTGGTCGCGTTCGTCGGCTACGCCCTGCTCAAGAACGTCATCGGGCTGTGAGGAGGCGTCGCCTCACAGCACGTACGGCTCGCCCTCGCCGTCGGAGACCATCGGCAGACCTGACTCGAACCACTGGTCCATGCCGCCGCGCACGTTGATCGCGTCGTAGCCGTTCTGGTTGAGCCACATGGCCGCCTGCACGCTGCGGCCGCCGCTGCGGCAGATCAGGTACAGATCGCCGTCCTCGGGCAGCTCGCCGAGGCGGGCGATGAGCTCGCTGGCCGGCAGATGCTGAGCGGTGGGAGCATGCCCCGCCTCCCATTCGTCCTGCTCGCGCACATCGATGAGCTGAGCGCCCTCGGGCAGATCGGCGGGGTCCACGGCGTCCACGTTCATGGGTTCCAGCGTACGCGGCAGGCCCGTGCCTCGGCACCGGGCACTACAGCACCGGGCCGCGCACGGGCCAGCCGGCATCGGCTCAGCGCGCGGACAGGGCCGCCCGGCGCACGAGCGGCGCGCTCGCGGCCACCGCGACGCCCACGAGGGCATAGGCGCAGATCGCGGCCGCGACGTACAGCACGACGGGGATCACGCTCGTGGACATCGATCCCAGCACGGGCGAGAGCAGCACGAGCGCCGAGGTGGTCGCGACGATCGAGCTGAGCGCGACGGGCAGCACCACCTCGGCCGCGCGGGCACGGTGCAGCTGGGCGACCGTGGCCCCGCCGATGTGCTGGGCGCGGTAGGTGTCGGCCTGGTCGATCACGCGGGCGGCCTGGGTGACGCCCGTGCTCACGGCGGCGAGCACGGTCGCGATCCCGAGGGTCAGGTAGCCTCCGGTCATGAGGGCGGACGCGAACTGGTCGGCGTCGCCGCTCGAGTCGCCGACCACCGCGAGCAGCGTCAGCATGCCGGCCACGACGAGACCGAAGGTGATGCCCGAGACGGTCCTCCAGCCGGACTTGGGGTCGGCGGCGAGGCGCCGGGCCCCCACCAGCCAGCTCGGCCAGGGCGCGGTGGCGCCCACGGCCTTGGCCGCGAGCCACACGACGAGCGGACCGACCACGTCGACCCCTGCGACGACGATCATCATGAACACCGCGATCACGGCCATCGCGACGCCCGTGTCATGGAAGGACATGCGGCTGACCACGACGAAAGCGACGAGCATGAGCACCCACAGGCCGCCGCGCAGCAGCGACACCCGCACCGTGCGCGACTCGCGTGCCACGCCGAGCGGCGAGATCGCGACGCCCACGAGGGAGATCGCCCCGGAGGCCGCGGCGAGCGCGACGAGCACGAGGACGAGCACCGGATAGGCCCACACCGGCAGCATCAGCTCGGAGGCCGTGAAGGGCGTCATGCCGAAGTCGAGGCGGGTGAGCACCGGGGTCACGGCGAGGTGCACGCCGATGCCGAGCACGGCGCCCACGAGCGCCTGCACGGCCACGTCGAGCACGGCGATCGAGCCGACCTGGCCGGTGGTCCCGCCCACGAGGCGGATGGTCGCGAGCGACCTGGCGCGGCGCACGAGCGAGAGCTTCGCGGCGGAGGCTCCGAGGCTCACGGCGCTCGGGACCAGCAGGGCCCCGGCGACGACGGCGCACACGACGAGCGAGGCGGCGAGCTGCTGCTCGTCGGACAGCCCCGCCCCGTCGGGCAGGGGCGTGTCGCCGGGCAGCAGGTGCGCGCGGTGGGCGAAGGCGACGACGCCGCCCACGACGGTCGCGAGGATCGCCGAGGACGCGGTGAAGGCGATGACGGCGAGCGCCTCGGAGACCGAGCCCCGGCGCCGCAGCAGGAGCGGGATCATGCGCGCGCCTCCCGCCCGTCGCGACGGAACTCGCTCGCGATCCGGCCGTCCTGCATCGCGAGCGTGCGCTCGCACGCGGAGGCGACGCCCATGTCGTGCGTGACGACCACGAGGCTCGCCCCCGCCTCGTGACAGGTCCCCACGAGCAGGTCCATCACCGCGTGACCGGTGGTCTGGTCGAGGGCCCCGGTCGGCTCGTCGGCGAAGACGACGCCGGGGCGCCCCGCGAGGGCGCGCGCCACGGCCACGCGCTGCGCCTGGCCGCCGGACAGCTGGCCGGGTCGGCGGTCGTGCATCCCCGCGAGCCCGAGCCGGTCGAGCCATCCGCGGGCCTCGGCGGTCGCCGAGCGACGCGACGCGCCGCCGAGCAGGCGCGGCAGGATCACGTTCTCGAGGGCCGTGAGCTCCGAGAGCAGCTGGCCGTCCTGGAACACGAAGCCGAAGTCGCTGCGCCGCAGACGGGTGCGGGCGCGGTCCGGCAGGGACGCGAGGTCGGTCCCGTTGTAGTCGACGCTGCCCGCGGCGGGACGCAGGATCCCGGCGAGCACGTGCAGGAGGGTCGTCTTGCCGGAGCCGGAGGGGCCCATGATGGCGAGCGACTCGGCGGGGCACACGGCGACGTCGACGCCGTCGAGCGCGACGGTGCGCTGGGTGCGGTCGCCGTAGACGGCCGTGAGCGCGCGCCCGCGCAGGATGGGGGCCGGGCCCGTCGTGGGCGGCAGGGCGGCGTCGGGATGAGGGGCGGCATATGTGGTCATGCCCCCAGCCTCCGCGGTGGCCGGCCGGGCGCGCGTCGGCCCGCGGGACCATCGTGGGCCGCGGGCGTCCGACCCCGGGCGGACGCCGCCCGCTCAGCCGAAGCGACCGGAGATGTAGTCCTCGGTCTGCTTCTCGGCCGGGTTGGTGAACATGCGCTCGGTCTCGTCGAGCTCGATGAGCCGGCCGGGCTTGCCGGTCCCGGCGATGTTGAAGAACCCGGTGCGGTCGGAGACGCGCGAGGCCTGCTGCATGTTGTGGGTGACGATGACGATCGTGAACTCCTCCTTCATCTCGTGGATGAGGTCCTCGATCGCGAGGGTGGAGATCGGGTCGAGCGCCGAGCAGGGCTCGTCCATGAGCACCACCTCGGGGCGCACCGCGATCGTGCGGGCGATGCACAGGCGCTGCTGCTGGCCTCCCGAGAGCCCCATGCCAGGGCGGTCGAGGCGGTCCTTGACCTCGTTCCAGAGGTTCGCGCCCTGCAGCGAGCGCTCGACGAGCTCGTCGGCCGCGGACTTGGAGATGCGCCGGTTGTTGAGCTTGACGCCCGCGAGCACGTTGTCGCGGATCGACATGGTCGGGAACGGGTTGGCCTTCTGGAAGACCATGCCCACGCGGCGCCGCACGTTGACGGGGTCGACCCCCGGGGCGTAGATGTTCTGGCCGTCGATCTCGACCGTGCCCTTCGCGTACGCACCGGGGATCACCTCGTGCATGCGGTTGAGGGTGCGCAGGAAGGTGGACTTGCCGCAGCCGGAGGGGCCGATGAGGGCCGTGACGGTGCGGGGCTCGATGACCATGTCGACGTCCTGCACGGCGAGGAAGTCGCCGTAGTAGATGTTCAGGTCCTCGACGGTGATCGGCTGGGGCATCGGGGTTCCTCTCGGGAGCGGGTCGGGCAGGGCCTCAGCGGCCGGTCTTGGGGGCGAACCAGTAGCTGACCAGGCGCGCGATGATGTTCAGGATCATCACGATGAGGATCAGCGCGAGAGCGGCACCCCACGCGCGGTCCAGGTTCGCCGTGATGCTGCAGGCGTACTGCAGCCCGGTGAAGGGGTTGGTGACGACATCGGCGTTGCACGTCGCGAGGTCGAGCTTGTACTGGCTGTTGATGAAGGTCGGCAGGGTCTGCATCTGCCCGTCGAACAGGTTGAGGTTGTACTGCGGGAGCACCTCGGCGGTCAGCAGCAGCGGCGCCGTCTCGCCGATCACGCGGGCGATCGCGAGCGTGACGGACGTGGTGAGCCCCGCGATCGCGGTCCGCAGCACGACGCGCACGACGGTGAGCCACTTGGGCACGCCGAGCGCATAGGCGGCCTCCCGCAGCTCCATCGGCACGAGGCGCAGCATCTCCTCGCTCGAGCGGACGACCGTCGGGATCATGAGCACCGACAGGGCGACCGACCCCATGATGCCCATGCGGATGCCCGGATTGCCCTGGTGCCCGCCGGCGACGTCGAACAGCTGCGTCGCCGAGATGAACATGGCCAGGGCGAACAGGCCCGCGACGATCGACGGGATGCCCGTCATCACGTCGACGAGGAAGGTGATGCCGCGCCCGAGCACCCGCAGGGCGCCGGTGCGCGCGTACTCGACGAGGAAGATCGCGGTCAGCAGCCCGATCGGGACCGAGATGACGGTCGCGCCGAGCGTGATCAGGAGGGTGCCGACGATCGCGTGGCCGATGCCTCCCGCGTCCATGCCGCCCGTCACGCCCGACATGTCGGCCGTGAGGAAGCCGGGGGTCACGAAGCGCGCGGCGCCCCGGGAGATGACCTCCCACAGCAGCGAGACGAGCGGGATCAGCGCGAGCACGAAGGCGCCGATCACGAGCATCGACATGAAGCGGTCCATCGCCCAGCGGCGCCCCTCGCGGACCCTCGCGTAGGCGTAGGCGAAGGCGAGGTGCAGCACGTAGCCGAGCACCACGACGGCGGGCAGGGAGAAGGCGCCGGCGGCGAGGAGCACGACGGCGGCGACGACGAGGGCCGCCGCGGCCGACAGCAGCAGGTGCCACCACGGCAGGCGGCGCTCCTCCCCCTCGCGGCGGATGGGGGTGCGGGCGGTGGTCGCGCTCATGGGTCCCCTCAGCTGGTCGCGCGGCGCGAGACGACGGCGCGCGCGAGCGCGTTGATGACGAAGGTGATGACGAACAGCACGAGGCCCGTGAAGATCAGGCGGGACATGTCCACGCCCGCGGACTCGGCGCTGTGCGAGGCGATGTTGGCGGCGATCGTGTTGTGCCGCCCCACCTCGAGGATGTGCAGGGAGTAGGTCGCCCCCGGCGAGAGGATCATGAGCACCGCCATGGTCTCGCCGAGCGCACGTCCGAGCCCGAGCATCGAGGCCGACACGACCCCGGAGCGGCCGAAGGGCAGCACCACGGTCCGGATCGTCTCCCAGCGGGTCGCGCCGAGGGCGAGGGCCGCCTCCTCCTGCAGGCGCGGGGTCTGCAGGAACACCTCGCGCGAGACCGCCGTGATGATCGGCAGGATCATCACGGCCAGCACGATCGAGGCCGAGGCGAGGTTCTTCATCGGGGAGGAGACCTCGCCGCCGAACAGCGGGATCCAGCCGAGGTGCTCATTGAGCAGTCGGAAGAAGGGATCCAGCAGCGGCACGAGCCACTTGCCGCCCCACAGGCCGAAGACGACCGAGGGCACGGCGGCGAGCAGGTCGATCACGTAGCCGAGCACGGAGGCCAGGCGCCGCGGGGCGAAGTGCGAGATGAACAGGGCGATCCCGATCGACACCGGGACGGCCATGACGAGCGCCAGGAGGGCCGCGAAGACCGTGCCGAACAGCAGCGGCCCCGCGTAGGAGAGCAGGGAGACGGCGTCGGCGTCGCCCGTGAGCTCGCGCGACGCCCGGATCGCCGGGATCGACTGGACCACGAGGAAGATCGTGACCAGCGCGAGGGTCAGGAAGATCAGCAGGCCCGAGCCGACGCTCAGCGTCGAGAAGACGCTGTCCCCCGCGCGGCGGCCCCCGCGGCCTCTCAGGGCGGTCATCCGATCGCTCAGGCCTTGGCCTTGATCGTGTCGATCGAGGCCTGGGCGTCCGTGCGCAGCGCCTCGGACAGCGGCGCCGACCCGGCGGCCTCGGCGGCCTGCTGCTGGCCCTGCTCGGACACGACGTAGGTCGCGTAGGCCTTGACCAGGTCCGCCGTCCCCGCGTCCTTGTAGGTGTCGCACAGGATCATGTACGAGACGAGCACGAGCGGGTAGGCGCCGGACTCGGTCTGGGTGCGGTCGATCTGGATCGCGATGTCGGTGTCGGCCCGGCCCTCGGCGCGCGGCGAGTTCTCGACGGCCGCGGCGGCGCCCTCCTCGGAGGGGGCCACGTACTGGTCGCCGATCTTGAGCTTGGCGACGCCGAGGTTGCCGGCCTTGGAGGCGTCGGCGTAGCCGATCGTGCCGTCGCCGCCCTGCACGGTCGAGATGAGGCCCGAGGTGCCGTCGCCGGACTGGCCGCCGTCGGTCGGCCACTCCTCGATCGTGCCCGCGGTCCAGACGTCGCCCGCAGTCTGCGCGAGGTAGTCGGTGAAGTTGCCGGTGGTGCCGGACTTGTCGGAGCGGTGGACCGGCACGACGGGCTTGTCGGGGAGGCTCACGCCCGGGTTGTCGGCGGCGATCGCCGGGTCGTTCCAGGTGGTGATCTTTCCGGAGAAGATCCCGGCGAGCGTCGCGGGCGACAGCTGCAGGTCCTCGACGCCGTCGAGCTTGTAGACGACCGCGATCGGGGAGATGTAGATGGGCACGTCGAACGCGGTGCCCCCCTGGCACGCCGTCGAGGACTCCTGGATCTCCTCGGGCTTCATGGCGTCGTCGGAGCCGGCGAAGGCGGCGCCGCCGTTGAGGAACTGCTCGCGGCCCTTGCCCGAGCCGACGGCCGTGTAGGTGACGGTGGCGCCCGCGTTGAGGGCGCCGAAGTTCTGGGTCCATGCGGTCTGCGCGGCCTCCGCGGAGGAGGCGCCGGCACCCGAGATCTTGCCGGTCGCGTCGCCGGAGCCGCCCGCGTCGGAGGCGGCCGAGGCGGTGCCGACGGCCGTGCCGCCGGAGCCGCCGCAGGCGCTGAGGGCCAGGCCGCCTGTGAGGGCGAGGGCGGCGACGGCGGTGAGGCGGGAAAAGCGAACGTTCACTGCACATGTCCTTTGGGTCGGGGGTGTCGGCCCCTACGCTAGGAAAGACAGGTGACACGAGCCGACCGCTCGCGTGAACGCGCGATGAACGTGCGCGCACCACTCGGGGACGCCGCGCACGCCGCCCGTCGAGACGTGCGGGTCAGTACCCGGTGGACTGCGAGACGCCGATCCAGACGGTCAGGATCATGAACGCGAACCACGCGAGCTCGAGCACGAGGACGAGCAGGCCGAGGATCGACAGGATCAGACCGGCGACCGCGATGCCGCCGCCGGAGCGCCGGCCCTCGCGCGTCTCGCGCATCCCGACGGCCGCGCAGATGAGACCCGGGATCGACGTGATCCCCGCGCAGAGCGTCAGGGCCAGGATGCCCAGGACGAGGGAGGCGACCGCGGTGCCCGAGGTCGGGGGCGGCACGGGAGCGCTCGGATAGGGGTACGGGTACGCCGTCGGCACCGTGAGGGCCGACGGGCCCGAGGCCGCGGGCGGGGCCGCGTACGGGTCGTCCGGGCCGTAGGGGTCCGACGAGCCGTAGAGGTCGTAGGGGTCGGTCGGTCCGGTCATGAGGCACCTCTGACGGATCGGATCGGCGCTCAGCCGATGTCGGGCTGGTGACGCTCCACGGCGACGACGCGGCCGTCCTGGGTGGTGTGGAGCACGAGGGCCTCGCCCGCGGCGAGGTAGGGATCGGCGGTGGGCAGCTCGAGGGCCGCGTCGCGCGTCGCGTGCTCGCGGGCCACGTCGATCACCGTGGGCAGCACCGGCCGGTGGGTGCAGACGACGGCGGGGCGCGCCGAGCGCAGCACCCGGTCGACGACGGCCGCGGCGCGCGAGGGACGCTTCTCGTGGGCGGCCTCCGTGAGGGAGTCCTTGGTCTCGATCTCCATGCCGCCCTCGCGCGCGAAGGGCTCGACCGTCGCCTCGCAGCGCTTCCAGGGGCTCGTCACGACGCTCATGGGGGCGAAGGCGCCGATAAGCGGGGGCAGGGCCGCGGCCTGCTTCTTGCCCTTGGAGCTCAGCGGACGGGTGCCCTCGCCCTTGCGCCACTTCGAGCGCGAGAGCGCGGCCGCGTGGCGCTGGATGATGATCGGCTCGGTGCGCAGCGTGCCCGTCGCGGCCTGGCGGCGCAGGGCGTCGACCTGGAGATGGTCCATGCCGCGCGTGAGCACGGAGTCGGCGTCGTCGAGGGGGACCCAGCGCGCCTCGTCGATCTCGCGCCGGTTCTTGGGGCCCGGCCCGATGCGGGAGCGCACCGTGCCCACCCAGTAGTGGACCACCTTGGAGCGGCCGTCGGGCAGCGTGTAGATCGAGGCCGGCAGGGGGCGGTGCAGGCGCACCCGGTAGCCGGTCTCCTCGGCCACCTCGCGCACGGCGGCGCTGGGGAAGGTCTCACCGGGGTCCAGCTTGCCCTTGGGGATCGACCAGTCGTCGTAGCGCGGACGGTGCACGACGAGCACCTCGAGCCGCCCCTTCTTCTCGCGCCACACGAGCGCCCCCGCGGCGAGGATCGGCGCCACGAGGCCCTTGGTCCCGTTCTTGGCGGGCTTGACCTCCGTCTTGGGGCTCATGCGAGCCGCCTGCGGCGACGGCGCGAGGCGATCAGCTCGGCCTGGACGTCCCGCAGCGCCTCGCCCGAGGCGTCGACCCCGTGGCGGGTCCAGCGGCCCTCCGCGTCCAGGTGCCAGCTCTGCGTGGCGTCGTCCATCTCCAGGTCCATGAGTCCTCTCAGGTACTCGATCTGGTCGGGCGCCGCCAGCTCGACGAGCGCCTCGACCCGTCGGTCGAGGTTGCGGTGCATGAGGTCGGCGCTGCCGATCATGACCACGGGCGCTCCCCCGCCCTCGAACGCGAAGATCCGGGAGTGCTCGAGGAAGCGGCCGAGGACAGAGCGTACGCGGATGTTCTCGCTCAGGTCGGGCACGCCCGGGCGCAGCGCGCAGATGCCGCGCACCACGATGTCGACGGGGACGCCGGCGCGCGAGGCGCGGTAGAGGGCGTCGATGAGCTGCTCGTCGACCATGGAGTTGCACTTCAGGCGCACCCGGGCCGGACGCCCCGCCTGGTGGTGCTCGATCTCCTGCTCGATCAGCTCGACGAGGCCGCTGCGCACCGAGCGCGGCGCGACCAGCAGCCGGCCGAAGGTCGTGCGGGGCGCGTACCCCGAGAGCTGGTTGAACAGGCGCGTGAGGTCGGCGCCGACCTGCTCGTCGCACGTGAGCAGCCCGAGGTCCTCGTAGAGCCGCGCCGTCTTGGGGTGGTAGTTCCCGGTCCCGACATGGCAGTAGCGGCGCAGGCCGCCCTCCTCCTGGCGCACCACCATCGAGAGCTTGCAGTGGGTCTTGAGCCCGACGATGCCGTAGACGACGTGCACGCCCGCGTGCTCGAGCTTGCGGGCCCACGAGATGTTGTTCTGCTCGTCGAAGCGCGCCTTGATCTCGACGAGGGCGAGCACCTGCTTGCCGGCCTCGGCGGCGTCGATGAGGGCGTCGACGATCGGCGAGTCGCCCGAGGTGCGGTACAGGGTCTGCTTGATCGCGAGCACCTGCGGGTCCGCGGCGGCCTGCTCGAGGAAGGCCTGCACGGAGGTGGAGAAGGAGTCGTAGGGATGGTGCAGGAGGATGTCGCGCTTGCGGATGGCCGCGAACACGTCGGGCTGGGACGCGCTCTCGACCTCTTTGAGCTGGAGGTTGGTCGCGGGCACGAACGCGGGGTAGTGCAGGATCGGGGCGTCGAGGTCGGCGACCTCCGTGAGGCCGCGCAGGTCGAGCAGGCCGGGCAGCTCGAAGACCTCGGCGCCGGCGACCCCGAGCTCGCGCACGAGCCAGTCCCGCACCTCCGGCTCGATGTCCTCCTCGAGCTCGAGGCGCACGGGCGCGCCGAAGCGGCGCCGCAGCAGCTCCTTCTCGAGCGCGTGCAGGAGGTTCTCGGCGTCGTCCTCCTCGACCTCGAGGTCCTCGTTGCGGGTGACCCGGAACAGGTGGTGGTCGACGATCTCCATGCCGGGGAACAGCTGGTCGAGGTTCGCGGCGATCACGTCCTCGAGCCCGATGAAGCGGACCTGGGCGTCCTCGGCCGTCTCGGAGCCGTCCCCCGAGCGCACCTGCACGAAGCGCGACAGCGCGTCGGGCACCTTCACCCGGGCGAAGCGGATCTTGCCGTCGTCGCCCGCCCCCTCGGGGCGCATCTGGATCGCGAGGTTGAGGGCGAGCCCCGAGATGTATGGGAAGGGGTGGGCGGGGTCGACCGCGAGCGGCGTGAGCACCGGGAACACGTCGGCGACGAAGAAGTCGGTGAGCTGGGCCTGCTCGTCGGCGTCGAGCTCGCCCCAGTGCACGAGGCGCACGCCCGCGACCTCCTCGAGGGCGGGCCGCAGCTCGTCCTCGACGATGCGGGCCTGGCGCACCTGGAGCTCGTGGGCGCGGCGGCGCACGAGCTCGAGCACCTGACGCGGCGAGATCCCGGAGGGCCCGGTCACGGCGAGGCCGGTCTCGAGGCGCCGCTTGAGGCCCGCGACGCGCACCATGAAGAACTCGTCGAGGTTGGAGGAGAAGATCGCCGAGAACCGCACCCGTTCGAGGAGGGGCGTCATGGGGTCGGCCGACAGCTCCTGGACGCGCTCGTTGAAGGCGAGCCAGCTCAGCTCGCGCTCGAGGAAGCGGTCGGCGGGCAGCTCCTCGGCGAGCGGGCGCTCGCGGGCGCTGTCCCCACGGGTCAGGCCCGTGTCCCGGGCCCGGGAGGACCGGGCGCCCTCGGGGCGTCCGGCTCCCTCGGGCGCCGCCTGCTGGGGCGGGATCACGAGCGGGATGGGGCGCGTCGCGCTCACGGCGGCCTCGGCTCCCCCGGCCCCCGCGTCCTCCGCGCCGCCCTCGGCGGCGAACTGCACGTCGCGCGCGGCGACCGTGAAGCCCAGGCGCTCGTACAGGCGGCGGGCGTGCTCGTTGTCGCCCTCGACGTACAGCTCGAGGGTGCGCACGCCCTCGTCGCGCAGATGCGCCATGGCGCGCGCCATCAGGGTCGAGGCGAGCCCGAGGCCCTGCGCCTCGGGGGCGGTGCCGACCACGTAGATCTCGCCGACGTCGGAGCCCGTCTCGCGCTTGGTCCACACGAAGGCGAGCAGCTCGTCGCCGCGGCGGGCGACGTGGAAGCCGCGCGGGTCGAACCAGGGCTCGGCCATGCGCGCCTCGAGGTCGCGCCGGCTCAGGCGGCCCTGCTCGGGGTGGGCCGCGAACGCCCGGGCGTTGACCGCGACCCACGCGTCGGCGTCGTGGCGCGGCTCGAAGGTCGTGAGCTCGACGTCCTCGGGGGCGCCCGCCCCCTGGGCGATGTCGTCCTCGAGCGTGCGGCGCATCGTGAGCAGGGTCCGCACGGGGGCCAGGCCCGCCCCGCTCAGCAGCGCGAGGGCGCCGTCGAGAGCGCCGTGGGCCCACACGCGCGCCTCGGGGCGACGCTCGAGCACGGTGCGCAGCAGCGCGGCGCCGTGGCCGCGGCGCCGCTGGTCGGGGCGCACGGCTCCCTGCGCGGTGCCGTCGGGCAGCACCCCGGCGTACGCGGCGAGGCTGCGGTCGGTCGCGTAGACGAGCAGGTGCAGGACCCCGCGGCGACGGCGCGTGTCCCGCAGCTGCAGCCGACCGGCCTCGTCGACGGGCGCGACGCCGTCGTGCTCGGCGACCGCGTCGAGCAGCTCGGCGACGGCGCGGCCCTGCCCGGGCGTGAGCAGGTCCGTGCTGATCATCCTCGAGGGTCCTTCCGCAGGGAGCGGCCCGAGACGCACGGGGGCGATCGCGGGCGTGGGGCCGGGCCGGGCATCGGCGGGTGCCGGGGCCTCGTAGACTGCAACTGTAACGATGCGCACGGCAGCGTGTGCGGATCCCCGTCCGTGGACGGCAGCCGAGAGCACCGAGGGAGGCCCCATGACCCCGCCCGCGCGGGCACCCCTGGGGGCCGCCCTGGCCCTCCTCCTCGCCCTCGCCTCGCTGTGCGGCGGCGCCGCCTCCGCGATCGTCGCCGTGGTCGCCGTGGCCCTCGTGCTCCTGGTCGCCGCCGGCTGGCCGGTCCTGCTCGAGCTGCCCTCGGCCCTGGGCACCCGGATCGTGATGGCCACGACCGGTCTCGTGGGCGTGCTCGCGGCCCTCTCCCCGCCCGCCGCGCTGAGCCCGATGGCCTCGATCGCCTCGGTGTGCGCGCTCGGCGTCTTCGCCTCCTTCGTCCACCAGATGCTGCGTCGGCGCCGCAGCGAGCTCACCGCCTCCCTCACGGGCACGGTCGCGGGCGTCGTGCTCACGGGGCTCGTCGGCTGCTGGGTGCAGGCCGTCCGCGCCGTCGAGACCGACGGGGCCTCGCTCGCGGCCGTGACCGCGTGCGCCGTCGCGCTCGCGGCCGCTCTCGTGGTGCTCGAGGCGCCCCTTCCCGCACCCCTCGCCGCCGGCGGCGCCGTCGTGGTCGCGACCGCGGTGGCCCTGCTCGTGCTCGTGACCGGGCCCGGCGGGGCCTCGGCCCTGCTCGCGATCGCCGCGGGCGCCATGATCGGCGTCGCGGCCGCCGCGTCCCATCGCCTGCTCGCCTCGCTCCTGGTCGCGCGCGACCCGCTGCCCTCGCTCGCGGTCGCCGCGACGCCCGTCGCGACCGCGGGCGTGATCGTGCTGCTGGCCGCGCGGCTGCTCGGCTGAGGGCTCCCCTCGCCGCCGGGCGGCGGCCGCTAGGATCGAGGTCATGATCGCGATCTCGACCCTGTTCCTCGTCCTGTCCGCGCTCGTGGGCGTGGGCACCGCCGCCTTCGCCGTCCTGGTGATCGTCCGCCTGTTCTCGAGGGGCTGAGCATGCCCATCACGCTCGACGCGGATCTCGACCCGGCGCTCTACCCGCTCGCGTGGCTCCTGGGCACGTGGCGCGGCGAGGGGGCCGTGCAGCTGGCCGCCGAGGACGGCGCCGCGGACGGCCGGCGCATCGAGCAGGAGGTGGTCGCCGAGCCGACCGAGGACGGGGCCCTGGCCTGGTCGATGCGCACGTGGGTGCTCGACGCCCCGCCGCCCGTGCCCCCGACGGCCGCGTTCGCCGCGGACGAGGAGGACGACGAGAGCGAGGACGCCGAGCCGGAGACGGGCGAGGGGCAGCGCCGCCTGCTGATCGCCGAGAGCGGCTTCTGGCGGGTCGTCGGCCCCGTGCCCGGGCAGGATCTCGAGGCCGCCCGGGCGGCCAAGCCGGGCTCGCCCGAGGCCCTCGTCTCCTACGAGCTCGAGACGGTGCTCGCGAGCACGCAGGGCACCGTCGAGGTGTGCGTGGGCGAGGTGCGCGGGCCCCGCATCCAGCTCGCCACCGACCTGGTGGGGCGCACCGAGGGCGCCGTGGTCGCCCACGCGTCGTCGACCCGCATGTTCGGGCTCGTCGGCGGACGCCTCCTGTGGCTCGTCGAACGCGCGGGCGAGTCGTCGGAGTCGGCGCCCTTCATCTCCGCGGAGCTCGATCGTGTCTGAGGACGTGTCGCCCGCACCCGCCCACCGCCCGCTCCTGACCACCGACGCCGTCCACCTCCCCGGCCCCGACGAGGCCGTGCCCGCCCACTACGGCGCGATCCTGCGCGAGCAGCGGCGCCTGCTCGCGGGGCGCGCCGTCACCGATCTCGCGCAGCTCGAGGTCCTGCAGGTGAGCGGCGCCGACCACCGGTCCTGGCTGACGACCGTCACCTCCCAGGTGCTCGATCCCCTCGCCCCGGGCGACAGCGCGCAGCTCGCGGTGCTGAGCCCGCAGGGCCGCGTCGAGCACCTGGCCGCGGTCGCCGTCCCCGCCGACGGCTCGATCCTGCTCGTGACCGATCCCGGGACGCGCGCCGACCTGCGCCGCTATCTCGAGATGATGCGCTTCGCCGCCCGGGTCGAGCTGACCGACCGCGACGACCTGCGCGTGCTCGGCGCGCTGCGGCCCGCCGCCGAGGTGCTCGGCCCGCTCGGCCTCGACCTGCCCGAGCCGGTCGCGGTGTGGGCCGATCCGTGGCCGGCCGTCACGGCGGGCGGCGTCTCCTACGGCCCCGATCCCGAGGACCCCACCCCGTGGGTGCTCACGATCCTGCCTGCCGCGCCCCTCGCCGACCTGCCCTGGCGGCCCGAGCACCTGGCCGGCATGCTCGCGGCCGAGGCGCTGCGCGTCGCCGACCACCGGCCGCGCCTGGTCACGGAGGTCGACGAGCGCACGATCCCCCACGAGGTCGACCTGCTGCGCACCGCCGTGCACACCGCCAAGGGCTGCTACCGCGGCCAGGAGACCGTGGCCAAGGTCCTGAACCTCGGCCAGCCGCCGCGCCGCCTCGTGATGCTGCACCTCGACGGCTCCCAGGACGTCGGCGCGACCGCGGGCTCCCGCGTCCTGTTCGCCGGCAAGGACGTCGGGGCCGTGACCACGGCCGCGCTCCACGCCGACCTGGGCCCGATCGCGCTCGCGGTGGTGCGGCGCGGCGTGCCGCTCGACGCCCCGCTCACGGTCGACGTGCGCCTGGCCGGGGACGAGGAGCACGTGGTCGAGCTCGACGCGGCCCAGGAGCCGATCGTCGTGCCGCGCGACCACGGCTCCCGGCCGCCGACCGCGCGCCTGTGACCTGACACAATGGCGGACATGGACCACCCCGCACCTCCCGGCGCCGACCCGGGGCCGGGCCCCGCCGAGGACTGGACGGCCCGCCGCGCCGAGGTGATCCGCGCGCAGGAGGAGGCCCTCCACGCGGCCCGCCGCGACGAGCACGAGAAGGCGACCGCCCTCCTGCGCGAGGGCATCGCCGCGTTCCGCGCCGCCGGCATCGACCCGGTGCCGCTGCGGGCACGCACCGATCGCGGCGCCAGCGTGCGCACCTCGCTCACGGGCTGGTACCTCAAGAAGGACCGCTCGATCGCCGTGGACACCGAGGCCCGCTACTACGTGATGCGGGTCGCGGGCGGTCTCGCGGCGCGCTTCCGCGGCGAGGACCCCGAGCCCACCGAGGCGCCGCTCGTGGTCGGCCGCGGCGCCCGCGACGGCGAGACCTTCGACCTGCCCGAGCTGCTCGAGATGCGCCTGCGGGACCCGGTGATCCCATGACGCCCCCGCTCCCGGCGAGCCGCACCGGCTCGCACATCGCCGACCCATCCGCCTTCGAGCGGGCCCGCCGCGCGACGGGGGCACGCCTGCGCACGGGCCTCAAGCGCTCGGGCTCGGCGACGTTCTCGATCGCACGGGTCGCCGCGTCGGCCGCGATCGCCTACGGCATCTCCCACCTCCTGTGGGGCCACCAGTTCCCGTTCTTCTCGGCGGTCGCGGCGTACGTCGTCGTCGGCTTCACGGTCGAGAAGAAGATGCGCAAGATGTTCGAGATGTCGGCCGGGGTGCTGCTGGGCGTGCTGCTCGGCGAGGTCGCCCGGGTCACGATCGGCGGCGGGGTCTGGCAGATCGGCGTCATGATCTTCGTGGCGGCGATGCTCGCGCGCTTCATCGACTCCGGGGTCATGTTCGCGATGCAGTGCGGGATCCAGTCGATGCTCGTGTTGGTCATGCCGGCCACCCCCAGCATGACCCCCGGCTCGCGCTTCCTCGACGCCGTCACGGGAGTCACGGTCGCGATCGTCATCTACCTGCTGTTCTCGGGCGATCCGCGGCGCCCGCAGCGCCGCGCGGCCGAGCGCTTCTACCTCGAGCTCGACGACACCCTCGTCTCCCTCGCGGTCGCGGCCCGCACCGGCTCCGAGGAGGTCGCCACGGCCGGCCTGCGCAGCCTGCGCAGCAACTCCCAGAAGCTCACCGACCAGTGGGACCTGGCCAACGACGCGGCCAACGAGATGGCGACCTTCTCCCCCACCGGCGCCCGCCACGCCCGCTCGGTCGAGCGCCTGCGCAAGCTGCTCGTCGGCTCGGACCGCGCCATGCGCAACGCGCGCGTGATCGCCCGGCGCGAGGCCGAGTTCCTCCACGCGGTCGACGGCGACCCCCACAGCTCCCTCGCCGACGCGCTCGTCGCGGCCCACGACGCGGTCACCGCGATCCGCGACGCGATCGCGACCGACGACGCCGACTTCACCGCCTCACGCCGCGCGCTGCGGATCTTCTGCTCCTACCTCACGCCCGAGATCCTGCTGACCAACGACAACGGCACCCGGCCGGGCCGGGCCGGGCACTTCGAGGGGGTCACGCTCGTGATCCAGCTGCGAGCGCTCGCGACCGACCTGCTCGAGGCCACCGGGCTCACCCACGACCAGGCCGGGCGCTTCCTGCCGAGCCTGCTCATCACGGGCGACGGCGACACCATCGGCCCTCGCCCGCAGACCCGCGAGATGTCGGCCGTCGAGCCGCCCGCGACGACCGAGGCGCTCGAGCTGCTCATCACCGACCGCTCGGATCCCGACCGACGCCGCTAGCGCCGGTAGCATCGAGGCATGCTCCTCATCGCCGAGTTCCAGTTCTGGGTGTTCCGCGCCCTCCTGCTCGCGCTCGTCGCGATCGAGGTGTGGGCGCTCGTCAACGCGCTGCGCTACCGCCCCGGCGCCTACACCGCCGCCTCCAAGCGCACCAAGACCTTCTGGTCGCTCATGGCGGGCGGCGCGGTGCTCCTGGGCCTGCTCGCGCTCGCCGGGTACTCGTCCTACCTGCTGGGCATCATCGGCATCGTGATGGCAGGCGTCTTCCTCGCCGACGTGCTGCCCGCGCTGCGCGCCGTCATGCTGCGCGCCCAGGGCAACAGCCGCTGACGCACGACGCCCGCCCCGCGAGCGCGGGACGGGCGTCGAGGGACGGTGTGTCGATCAGGCGGTCGCGGAGGTGCCCGCCGAGCGGAGGCTCTCACACGCCTCGACGACGCGCGCGGCCATGCCGGCCTCGGCCTTCTTGCCCCACGCGCGCGGGTCGTACATCTTCTTGTTGCCGACCTCGCCGTCGATCTTGAGCACGCCCTCGTAGTTCTCGAACATGTGCCCGACGACAGGACGCGTGAAGGCGTACTGGGTGTCGGTGTCGACGTTCATCTTGATGACGCCGTTGTCGACGGCCTCGCGGATCTCCTCGAGGGTCGAGCCCGAGCCGCCGTGCATGACCAGGTCGAACGGCATGTCCTTGCCGTACTTCTCGCCCACGGCCTTCTGGATGTCCAGCAGGATCGACGGGGTGAGCTTGACGTTGCCCGGCTTGTACACGCCGTGCACGTTGCCGAAGGTGAGCGCCGTCGTGTAGCGGCCGTTCTCGCCCAGGCCGAGCTTCGCGGCGGTCTTGAGGCCGTCCTCGGGGGTCGAGAAGAGCTTGGACTCGTCGACGTCGGCCGAGTAGCCGTCCTCCTCGCCGCCCACGACGCCGACCTCGATCTCGAGGATCTTCTTGGCCTCGGCGGTCTTGGCGAGCAGGCGCTCGGCGATCTCGAGGTTCTCGTCGACCGGCACGGCCGAGCCGTCCCACATGTGGGACTGGAACAGCGGGTCGAGGCCCTTCTTGACGCGGTTCTCGAGGTCCCACTCGATGAGCGGCTCGACCCACGTCGGGAGGTTCTCCTTGGCGCAGTGGTCGGTGTGCAGGGCGACCGTGACCGGGTAGTTCTTGGCCACGGCGTGCACGAACTCGGCGAGGGCCAGCGAGCCCGCGACGCGGTCCTTGATGGTCGAGCCCGAGAGGTACTCGGCGCCGCCGACGGACACCTGGATGATGCCGTCGCTGCCGGCCTCGGTGAAGCCCTGCAGCGCGGCGATGGCCGTCTGCGAGCTCGATACGTTGATCGCGGGGTAGGCGAACTTGTTCGCCTTCGCGCGATCGATCATCTCGGCGTACTTCTCCGGGGTTGCGATGGGCATGGCAGCTCCTCACGGGTCGTGGGCGTTCGTCCGGGCGCGTGGAGCACCCGGTGCCCCGATCCTCTCACGGAAGCGGCGGGAGAGGCCCAGGACGTTCGGGACGTGAGGAGCCGGGCCGCGCATGCTGGAGCATCCACATGTGCATCGCGATCGCGGCGGCCGCCGCGACGTTGAGGGAGCGCGTCGAGCCGTACTGGGTGATCGCGAGGGTGCGCGTGCAGACCGCGAGGGCCTCGGGGCTCAGCCCGGGGCCCTCCTGGCCGAACACGAGGACGGCGCGCTCGGGCAGCGCGGCGTGCTCGAGCGGCTCGGCGCCGGGCGGGTTGTCGATCGCGATCAGCTCCCGGTGCTCCGCGCGGGCCCACGCGGCGAGATCGGCCATGGACGCGTGGTGCAGCTCGTGCTGGTAGCGGTCGGTGACCATCGCCCCGCGCCGGTTCCAGCGCCGGCGGCCGACGATGTGGAAGGCGCCGACCGCGAAGGCGTTGGCGGTGCGCACGATCGAGCCGATGTTGCGGTCGTCCTCGACGTTCTCGATCGCGATGTGCAGGGCGTGGCGCGTGCGGTCGAGGTCGGCCACGATCGCCTCGCGCCGCCAGTAGCGGTAGCGGTCCTCGACGTTGCGGGCGTCGCCGTGGGCGAGCAGCTCGGGGTCCAGGCGCTCGTCGCGCGGCCACGGGCGCGCATGCGGGCCGACCCCGACCGCGCGCTCGCTCACCGCTCGTCCTGCTCGGAGCGGACGCGGTCGTCGGGGTCGGGCAGCCCCTCGGCGCGGCGCCGCCGGTCGCGCCGCACGAGGCGCACCACCCACACCACGACGACCAGCACGATCAGGGCGTAGATGACGTTGGAGACGACCTCGGTGTAGGGCTCGATGACATGCCAGTTCTCCCCGAGCGCGTAGCCGAGGCCGACGAACAGGGCGTTCCACAGAGCGCTGCCCGCGGTGGTCAGGAGCACGAAGCGCGGCAGCGGCATGCGGTAGATGCCCGCGGGGATCGACACGAGCGAGCGCACCCCCGGCACCATGCGCCCGAAGAACACGCCCGCGCTCCCGTAGCGGTCCATCCAGCGCACGCTCGCGTCGAAGTCCTCGACGCTCACGAGCGGCAGGCGGATCACGAGGCGACGCAGCCGCTCGGCGCCGAGCGCGCGCCCGAGGGAGTACAGGATGAGGGCGCCGATCACCGAGCCCAGCACGGACCAGGCGAACATGCCCGGCAGCGAGTGGTGGGCGCTCGCGGCGTTGACGCCCGCGAGCGGGAGGATCACCTCGGAGGGGATCGGCGGGAACACGCTCTCGAGCGCGATCAGGAACGCCACGCCGGGACCGCCGAAGCGATCGATCGTGGCGACGGCCCACTCGACGATGTTCATGGGCTGGACCTCCTGGTGCGGGTGCCGGACGGGGTACGGGCATCGGGGCGCTCCGCAGGGTACGGGGGCTTCCTGCGTCCTCCATGAGCGTCTATTCTTCGCCCATGACCTTCAACCCCGACACCGAGATCCGCTCCGGGAACGTGTCCCGTGCGGGCGGCCCGCGCGGCGGGGGCGGACGCGGCCTCGCGATCGGCGGCGGGGGCGGCGGATGCCTGCTGCTCGTGATCGTGCTCGTGTGGGCCGTCGCGGGCGGCGACGTCGGCGACCTGCTGGGCGGCACGGCGACCACCTCCCAGGGCCAGGACACGAGCCTCGCCGAGCAGTGCCGCACGGGGGCGGACGCCAACGCCGACGACGACTGCCTGGTTCAGGCGACCGTCGAGTCCGCCGACGCGGTGTGGGCCGCGCTCGCGACCGAGGCCCAGATCCGCTTCGTCGAGCCCCAGGCCCTCCTCTTCACCGACCGGGTCTCGACCGGCTGCGGCGCCGCGACCTCGGCGGTCGGCCCCTTCTACTGCCCGGCCGACCGCACGATCTACATCGACACGAGCTTCTACGGGGAGCTCACGTCGCGCTTCGGCGCCGACGGCGGCCAGCTCGCCAAGGAGTACGTCGTGGCCCACGAGTACGGCCACCACATCCAGGAGCTCCAGGGCACGATGGACCGGATCGACCCGCGGGCCACCGGGCCCGCCTCGGACTCGGTGCGCCTCGAGCTGCAGGCCGACTGCTACGCGGGCGTGTGGGCGAACCACGCGTCGAGCGCGACGGACGACGACGGAGTGGCCATGCTCGAGCCGCTGTCCTCGGACGACATCGACTCGGCCCTCTCGGCTGCGAGCGCCGTGGGGGACGACCACATCCAGCACGACGTCTCGGGCGGCCCGGTGACCCCCGAGACCTGGACGCACGGCTCGTCCGAGCAGCGCCGCGCCTGGTTCACGACCGGCTACGGCAGCGGGGACCCGCGATCGTGCGACACCTTCGACGTCGAGCAGCCGTGAGTCAGACGTCGAGCTCGGTCACGTCGAAGGCGTGGAGGTAGCGGTAACCGGCGGCCTCGATGGCCTCCCGGGCGCCCGTGCCGCGGTCCATGATGACCGCGACGGCGCGGATGTCGGCGCCCTCGGCGGCGATCGCCTCGCACGCGGTGAGCACGCTGCCGCCCGTGGTCGAGGTGTCCTCGACCGCGACCACCGTCCGGCCCGCGATGCCGGGCCCCTCGATGCGGCGCTGGAGGCCGTGGGCCTTGTTGGCCTTGCGCACGACGAACGCGTCGAGGTCGGCGGCGCCGTCGTCGGCCGCGGCCGCGGCCGCGTGCAGCATCGCGCCGGCGACGGGGTCGGCGCCGAGGGTGAGACCGCCGACGGCCTCGACGCCGTCGAGCACCCCGGCGGACCGCAGCAGGTCGAGCATGACCCGGCCCACGAGCGGGGCCGCCTCGTGGTGCAGGGTGATCCGGCGCAGGTCGACGTAGTAGTCGGCCTCGGCGCCCGAGGAGAGCGTCACCTTCCCGCGCACGACGGCGAGGGAGTCGATGAGCTCGAGCAGGCGGGTCCGATCGGCGGCGCGGTCGGCATCGGTGCGGGGGGTGGCGGCAGCAGTCATGGCGCCAGGGTACCGGCGGCCCGGGCGGGGGCCGCGCGGCCGCTCACTCGTCGTCGTCGCGCTGCCATGGGGCGCGCAGCCGGCGGCGGGAGGCGCGGCGACGGGCCTGCTCGAGGCGTCGCTCGGCGATGCGGCGCCGCAGCCGGGTCGCGGCGAGATGCCGGATGAGGAGGTGCCGGGCCTCCCGGCTGGGACCGGCGGGCAGGCGGTGCTTCATCGACGGGATCGACAGCACGACGCCGCGCGCCGTGTCCTGGAGCGCCCGCTCGACCACGTACGGCGCCTTGAGCCAGGTCACGCGCGGGAGCCCCTCGACGTTGACGGCGGCGCCGTCGTGGGTCTCGGTGTGCACGAAGCCCGGCAGCAGGGCCGTGGCCGTCACGCCGGTGCCCTTGAGCTCGTGCGCGAGGGACTCCGTGAACACGGTGACCCAGCTCTTGGCGGCGGCATAGGGCCCGCTCACGGTGTACCCGGCGAGCGAGGAGACGTTGAGGATCGCGCCGCGGCGGCGCTGCAGCATCGCCCCGGCCGCAGCGTGCGAGAGCACGAGCACGGCCCGCATGAGCGCGTCGAGCTGACGCTCGTGGTCCTCGACGGGGACCTCGAGGAAGGTGCCTCGCAGACCGTAGCCGGCGTTGTTGACGAGCAGGGAGACAGGCTCGACCGGGTCCGTGAGGCGCACCGCGACCTTATCGAGCAGGCGCCGGTCCGTGACGTCGGCCGCGATCACCTCGATGTCGACGTCGTGCACGTGGCGGATCTGCTCGGCGACCGCGCGCAGACGGTCCTCGTCGCGCGCGACGAGCACGAGGTCGTGGCCGGTGCCGGCGAGCTGCCAGGCGAACTCGAGGCCCAGTCCGCTCGTGGACCCCGTGACCAGCGCTCGTGCCATGGGCCGATGATAGGTTCTCGCGGCCCGCAGGACGGGATGCGACCCTGACATAGGCTCGCCCCGTGTCCCTCCCCGAGCCGTCTCCCGCGCCGCGCGTCGGCGTGCTCGGCCCCGTCGTGCTGCGGCCGGGCGACGCGGGCGGCCCGCTCGCCCGGGCGCTCGTCGCGGCTCTCGCGCTGGGTGCGGGCCGGCCCGGGACCCTGCGCGGGGTGGACGCCCTCGCCGACGACGTCTGGGGAGAGGACCTGCCGCGCAACCCGCGCGGCGCCCTGCAGACCCTCGTCTCGCGGCTGCGGAGCGCAGGCGGCGCCGACCTCGTCGTGAGCGGCCCCGCGGGCTACGCGCTCGGAGCGGCCGGCGACGAGGTCGACCTCACGGCCGCCCGAGGGCTGCTCGCGCGCGCCGAGGCGCGCACGCCCGCGGACCCGGCCCGGCTCGACCTGACCGGCCGGGCGCTCGCGCTGTGGCGCGGCGAGGTCGGAGCGGACCTCGGCGGGGCGCCCGTGGCGGCCCGGCTCGCCGAGGTCGCGGAGACCGTGCGCTCCGGGCTGCTCGCCGTGCGCGCCGAGGCGCTGCTCGCGCAGTCGCGGGCGGGCGAGGCCGTGAGCCTGCTCGAGGACTGCGTCGCACGCCACCCGCTCGACGAGCCCGTCCATCGCGCGCTCATGACGGCGCTCGTCGAGGACGGGCGCCGCGCCGAGGCGCTCGCGGTGTGCGCGCGGCTGCGCGGACGGCTGCGCGACGAGCTCGGCGTCTCGCCCGAGCCCGAGACCGAGGCCCTCAACACGAGCCTGCTGAGGGCGGAGCCCGCGGGGCCGCGCCTCCGGATCGGGCTGCGGGCGGCCCCCCACGAGCTGATCGGGCGCGCCGACGACCTCGCGGCCGTCGCCGGGCTGCTCGCGCGCTCGCGCCTGGTGACCGTGCTCGGCGCGGGCGGCCTGGGCAAGACCCGGCTCGCCCAGGCGGTCGCCGCCGCGTCGTCCGCCCCCGCCGTGATCGTCGTCGAGCTCGCCTCGGTGCGCGCCGACGAGGACGTGACCGCCGCGATCGCCACCGTGCTCGGCCTCTCCGAGACGGTCCCGGGCAGGAGCCTGTCCGACGCGCGCGCCAAGGTCGAGCTGCGCGACCTGCTGCTCGACGCCCTCGCCGAGCGCCCCGCCCTGCTCCTGCTCGACAACTGCGAGCAGATCGTCGACGGCGTCGCCCGCTGGAGCGCGGAGGCGCTCGCGGCGGTGCCGTCGCTGCGCCTGCTGACCACGAGCCGCACCCCGCTGAGCGTGGCCGGCGAGGTCGTGCATCCGCTCGGGCCGCTCACGACCGGCGGGGCGGAGGCCGACGGTCCCGCCGTGCGCCTGTTCGGCGAGCGCGCCCGGGCCGTGCGCCCGCAGGCGGAGCTGCCGCGCGAGGTGGTGGCACGTCTGTGCGCGCGCCTGGACGGCCTCCCGCTCGCGATCGAGCTGGCCGCCGCACGCGTGCGCACGATGTCGGTCGAGGAGATCGACACGCACCTGGGCGATCGCTTCGCCCTGCTGCGCAGCGCCGACCGCGCCGCCCCGCCGCGCCACCGCACCCTCGAGGCGGTGATCGCGTGGAGCTGGGACCTGGTCGACCCGGTCGCCCGCGAGGCCCTGGCCCGCCTGGCCGTGCTGCCGGCGGGCTTCGGCGCGCGCACCGCGGCCCACCTGATCGGCCGCGGGGAGCTCGAGGCCGAGGACGTGCTCGACCGCCTCGTGGCGCAGTCCCTCCTGGTCGTCTCCGAGCAGGGGCGCGCGGGCGTGCGGTTCCGGATGCTCGAGACGGTGCGCGAGTTCGCGCTCGCGCGCCTGGGCGAGGACGTCGGCGCCGCCTGGACGGCGGCCCGGGGCTGGGCGGTCTCCTTCGCGAGGACCCATGACGCCTTCCCGCTCGGCCCGGCGTCCTTCCACGCCGTGCGCGCCGAGCACGACAACCTCGTGGCGGTGCTGCGCCGCGCGCTCGACGACGGGGCGGAGGCGGACGCCGTCGCGGTGTACGCCCTGCTGTGCCGCGAATGGGTCGTGCGCGGCGGGTTCACGGAGATGATGACGCTCGCCCCGCGGGCGCTCGCGGCGAGCTCCCGGCCGTCCTCGGCCGCGGCCCCGCCCGCGGCGCGGGCCCTCGTGCTGCTGCTCGGCATCGCCCTCGCCAAGGCCTTCGCCGACGCCGAGGACGCCCGGCACGGCCCCGAGGAGCTCGCGGGGCTCGAGCTCACGGCGCTCGGCGCCGACCTGGCCGACCGCTCCCGCGCGGCCCGCGAGCTGCTCGACGCCGGCACGCCGCTCGACCCGGAGCTGCGCACCCTGCTCGAGATCGTGCTCGAGGCCGACGACGTCGCCGGGGTGCGGGCCGTGCTCGAGCGGGTCTGCCACGGCGGCGGCGCCCACGGCACCCTGCTGGCCTCGCTGCTGCTCGCCCAGCTCGCCGAGAACACGGGCGACCTGGCGGCCGCCCGCGAGGTCGCCCGGCGCACCGCGCTCGTGGCCGAGGCCGCCGACCAGCTGTGGATCGCGGGCATGGCGACCGCGACGCTCGCCCATCTGGCCTCGGAGTCCGCCCAGCCGGAGGCGACGCTGGACCACCTCGACCGCTTCCGCGAGCTCCTCGCCCCCTTCGACCAGGGCGAGGAGAACGGCGACCAGACCTGGCTGCGCGCATGCAGCCTGCTCGCTCTCGGCCGCACCGACGAGGCGACGGGGCTGCTCGAGGCCCTCGTCGAGCGGGCCACCTCCTCCCACCTCGACGACCAGGACCGCGAGCTCGCCTTCCTCGGCCACCTGGGGCTCGCCGAGGCCGCGTGGGCGGACGGCGACCTGCCGCGCGCCCGCGAGCGCTTCGAGACGGCCCTGCGCTCGGCCGCCGACACGGACGGCCGGTCGCTGCCGTGGCACCTGACCGCGATCGCCGCCTTCGTCGCGGCCGCCGCGGCCACCGAGGGGCTCGTCCCCGAGGAGGCCGTCGCGCCCTGGGTGCGCCGCATGCGCCACCGCTCCGTCGCCTATGTGCGCACACGCACCGAGGACGTCGACCTGCCCGTGCTCGGCACGGCCCTGCTGGGCTGGGGCGCGTGGCTGCTGCGCGACGAGGCCGCGGAGCCGGAGGCGGGCGCCCGCGCGATCGCGCTCGCCGAGGCGATGGGCGCCCGCCAGGACCTCCTGAGCCTGCATCTGGCGCCGTGGCGGGAGGTCGCCGCCCGGCGCCTGGGCGCCGCGGCCGTCGAGGGCCTGCGCCAGGAGGCGCAGGCCCTCCCCCGCGACGAGGCCGTGCGCCGCGCGCTCTACGCCTTGCGCATGTAGGCGCGCACGGTGAGCGGGGCGAACACCGCGACCACGACCGCCGCGCCGAGCAGCGACAGCCACGCGTCGCCCCCGAAGGTCGCGCTGTTAGCGAGCTCGCGGATCGCGCTGACCAGGTGCGAGATCGGGTTGATCGTCGCGAAGACGCGCAGCGCCGTGGGCAGGGTGTCGACCGGCACGTAGGCGTTGGACAGGAACGTCAGCGGGAACAGGACGAGCATCGAGATGCCCTGCACGCTCGAGGCGGTGCGGGCCACGACGCCGAAGAACGCGAAGATCCAGCTGATGGCCCACGAGCACGCGATCACGAGCACGCCCGCGAGGACCACGCTGCCCAGGCCGCCCGCGGGGTGGTAGCCCATGGCGTAGCCCATCGCGAAGGTGAGGGTGGTGGCGATCGCGTAGCGCACGGTGTCCGCGAGCAGGGCGCCGGACAGCGGCGCGATGCGTGCGATCGGCAGGGACCGGAAGCGGTTGAACACGCCCTTGTCCATGTCCTCGCGCAGCTGGGTGCCGGTCACGACCGAGGTCGTGATGACCGTCTGCACGACGATCCCGGGGATCAGCTGGGGCAGGTAGTCCTGGACGTCCCCGGCGATCGCGCCGCCGAAGATGTACGCGAACATGAGCGTGAAGATGATGGGCTGCACGGTCACGTCGATCAGCTGCTCCGGGGTGCGCCAAATCTTGACGAGACCGCGGTAGGCCATCGTGAGGGTGTGGGAGAGGGTCTGCGCGAGGCTCGTGCGGTTGCGCAGGTCGCGTTCGGCGGCCGGCACGATGCGGGCCGTGGGGGCGAGGGTGCTCATGCGGGCACCTCCTGCTTCTGCTCGGGGGCGGTGGCGCTCTGATCGGTCGCGTCGTGGCCGGTGATGGTGAGGAAGACCTCGTCGAGCGACGGCTTCTGGACGCTCATCTCCGCGAGGTGCACGCCGGCGTCCCGCAGGGTGATGAGCAGCTCGGCGACCCGGTCGGCGTCGGCCATGGGGGCGGTCAGGCGCGAGGCCTCGGGGCTCAGGGCCGCCCGCACGCCGAGCACCTGCTCGACGGCCCGCAGCGCGAGGGCGGTGTCGGCGGGATCCTCGACGCGCAGCTGCAGCGAGGAGGTGCCGACGGACGCCTTGAGCTCGTCGGCCGTGCCCTCGGCCACGACCCGGCCGCGGTCGATCACGGCGATGCGGTCGGCGAGCTGGTCGGCCTCGTCGAGGTACTGGGTGGTCAGCACGACCGTCGAGCCGCTCGCGACGAGCTCGCGGATCGTGTCCCACATCTGGCCGCGCGTGCGGGGGTCGAGCCCCGTGGTGGGCTCGTCGAGGAAGATGAGCGGCGGCTGGGCGATGAGGCTCGCCGCGAGGTCGAGGCGACGGCGCATGCCGCCGGAGAACTTCTTGAGGGGCCGCCGGGCCGCCTCGCTCAGGCCGAACCGCTCGAGCAGCTCGGTGGCCTTGGCGTGGGCTGCGGGACGCGACAGTCCCAGCAGACGGCCGAAGATCACGAGGTTCTCGGTGGCCGAGAGGGTCTCGTCGACCGAGGCGAACTGCCCGGTGACGCCGATCAGCTGGCGCACGACCTGCGCCGAGCGCACGACGTCGTGGCCGAAGATGCGGGCGCTGCCGCCGTCGGGCCGCAGCAGGGTGGTGAGCATGTTGATGGTGGTGGTCTTGCCGGCGCCGTTGGGCCCGAGGACCCCGTAGACGGTGCCGGAGGCGACGCGCAGGTCGACGCCGTCGACCGCGCGGTTCGTGCCGAAGGTCTTGACGAGTCCCTCGGCCTCGACGGCCCAGTCGGCCGTCGGATCGGTGTGCAGTGCTGTCATGCCTCCGAGCGTGCCCGGGAGCGCTGGCAGGTCGCTGTCGCGGCGCTGTCGGCCGCTGTCAGCGGGCGTCGCGTGCCGCGGGCACCACGAGCGGGGTGCCGGTCGCGGGGTCCTCCACGACGAGGCAGGGCAGGCCGAAGACCTCCTCGACGAGCTCGGCGGTGACGATCTCGCGCGGAGCCCCCTCGGCGACCACGCGTCCCTGCTTCATGGCGATCAGGTGCGTCGCGTACCGGGCGGCGTGGTTGAGGTCGTGCAGCACGGCGACCAGGGTGCTGCCGGCGTCGTGCAGATCGGCGAAGAGGTCCAGCAGCTCGATCTGATGGGCGATGTCGAGGAACGTGGTCGGCTCGTCGAGCAGCAGGAGCGGGGTCTGCTGGGCGAGGGCCATGGCCACCCAGACGCGCTGGCGCTGGCCGCCCGAGAGTTCGTCGACCTGGCGTCGCCCGAGGTCCGCGACGTGCGTCTGGGCCATGGCCGCCTCGACGGCCTCGCGGTCCCGCTCGCTCCACTGCCGGATCAGGCCCTGATGCGGGTAGCGGCCGCGTCCGACGAGGTCGGCCACGGTGATGCCCTCGGGCGCGATCGAGCTCTGCGGCAGGAGCCCGACGATGCGCGCCGCCTCCTTCGCGCGATAGGTCGAGATCGCCCGCCCGTCGAGCACGATGGAGCCCGCGTCCGGCGACAGCAGGCGCGACAGCGCGCGCAGCAGGGTCGACTTGCCGCACGCGTTGGGGCCGACGATCACGGTGAAGGACCCATCGGGGATGTCCACCGAGAGCGCCTCGGAGATCACGCGCTGCTGATAGGCGAGGGTCACCCCGTCGGCGCGCAGCCGTGCGGACGCGGCCGCGGTCTCGTCACCGGTGTTCATGCTTGCCTCCTGGATCGAAGTCATCAGGGCCTGCGCGCCTCCCGGATCAGCAGGGCGATCAGATAGACGCCGCCGATCACGACCGTGATCACGCCGACGGGCACCGCGCCGGGGATGACGTGCTGGGCGATCTGATCGGCCGCGAGCAGCAGCAGCGCTCCCATGAGGGCCGAGGCGCCGATCGGGATGCCGGCGCCGTGGCACAGGCGGCGGGCGAGCTGCGGGGCCGCGAGGGCGACGAACGCGATGGGGCCGGTCTCGGCCGTGACGAGGGCGATCAGGGCCACGCCCACGACGAGCACCCCGAGGCGCGTGCGCTCGACGGCGGTGCCGTGCGCGCGTGCCGTGTCGTCGCCCAGCTCGAGCTGGCGCAGCGGGCCGGCCAGCAGGGCCGTCGCCGCCGCGAGCACGGCCAGGGGGATCAGCGCGGAGACGACCTCGTGCCAGCCGACCTCGCCGAGGGAGCCCGCTCCCCAGATCGAGGCGGCCATCGCGACCTCGGTCTGCGCCTTGAGGAGCAGGAAGGTGTTGAGCCCCGAGAGCATCGCGGTCACGCCGATGCCCACGACGATGAGCCGGAAGCCCTGCACCCCGCCGCGCCACGCGAGCACGTAGACGACGAACGCGGTGGCGAGGCCGCCGATGAGGGCGCCCGCCGAGACCGAGAGCACGCCGGTGCCGAGCACCGTGATCGTGATGATGGCGCCCGTGTAGGCGCCCGTCGAGAAGCCGATGATGTCGGGCGAGCCGAGCGGGTTGCGCGTGAGGGTCTGGAACAGCGCTCCCGAGGTCCCGAGCGCCGCGCCGAACACGATGGCCGCGAGCACGCGGGGGGCGCGCCACTGGGTGACGACGCGGGTGTCGAAGCCCTGGTCGCTCACGATCGCCGCGATCACCTGCCGGGGCGTGAGCGGGTAGTCGCCGAGGCCCAGGGCCAGCAGGGCCAGCACGGCGACCAGGACGACGAGCACGATCGCCGTGACGAGGGGGCGCCGGGAGGCGCGCAGCGGGGCGCTCACAGCCCGCTCGCCCGCTGGCGGCGCACGAGCGCGATCAGCACGGGGGCGCCGAGGAACGCCGTCACGATGCCCACCTGCAGCTCGCCGGGGCGCAGCACAATGCGCCCGACCACGTCGGCGGCCAGCAGCAGGATCGGGGCCAGCAGCGCCGAGTAGACGATGATCCAGCGCTGGTCGGGTCCCGTGATCCAGCGCGCCACGTGCGGGATCATGAGACCGACGAACGCGATGGGTCCGGCCATGGCGGTCGCGCCCCCGGCCAGCAGGGTGATCGCGATCATCGCCAGGGTGCGCACGAGCAGGACGCTCGCCCCCATGGCGCGGGCCAGGTCGTCGCCGAGGGCCACCGCGTTGAGCGGCCGCCCCAGGCCCAGCGCCAGCAGGGCGCCGATCAAGAGGAAGGGCCAGACGGCCGCGATGACGTCCCATCCGCGGTCGACGAGCGATCCCGCCTCCCACGCCCGCATCGCGTTGAAGCCCTTCGGGTCGGCCAGCAGCATGGCGGTCGTGATGCCCGAGAGCACCGCCGCGAGCGCGACGCCCGCGAGCGTGATCTGGGCGGGGTTGACCGAGCCGCGGCCGGCCGAGCCGATCACGTACACCGCCACCGTCGTCACGAGCGCGCCGGCGAAGGCGAACCACACGTACCCGAGCGGCTGGGAGATGCCGAGCACGCCGACCGCGATCGCCACCGCGAAGGCGGAGCCCGCGTTGACCCCGAGGATCCCGGGGTCGGCGAGCGGGTTGCGCGTGACGGCCTGGATGAGCGCCCCGGCGATGCCGAGCGCCGCCCCGACCAGGAGGCCCATCACCGTGCGGGGCAGGCGGATCGACGTGACCACGGAGGCGCCGTCGCCCGTGGCGGTCCCGGTCAGGGCGTCCCACACCGTGCTCAGCGCCACCTCGCGGGAACCGACGGCGAGGCTCAGGGCCACGACGGCGGCCAGGGCCACGAGCACCGGGACGAGCCCGAGCGCACGGGCGGGGGCCGCGCGGAACAGGCCTCTGCGCCGCTCGCGCCCGGCCGGGGCGGGGCGGGCTCCGCGTACGTCGACAGTCATAGCGATTCAGCTTAGGCTGCCCTTAGAGCCGCTCGGACGTCGTCTCGACGTTCGACGCGCCACACGTCTCCGGCGTCGTGCCCGCCGGTGCACGACGGACCAGAAAGGCATCTCCTTGAAGCTCACCCGCAGGGCATTCGCCGCCGCCGCCATGACCGTCCTCATCCCGACCGGCTGTGCCGCCCAGTCCGGAGGCGGCTCCGGCGGGAGCGACGGCTCCGGTGCGAGCGACGGGTCCGCCGCCGCCGGCGACCAGTCCTTCCCCCAGACCGTCACGACGGCCTTCGGCGACGTGACGGTCGACGCCAAGCCCTCCCGCGTCGTCGCCCTCGGCTGGGGCGACGCCGAGACGGCGCTCGCGCTCGGCGTCCAGCCGGTCGGCGCCTCGGACTGGCTCGGCTTCGGCGGCGAGGGCGTCGGCCCCTGGGCCCAGGGCCTCTACACGTCCCCGCCGACGATCATCGACACGCTCGAGCCGTCGTACGAGGCGATCGCCGCGCTCAAGCCGGATCTGATCCTCGACGTCAAGAGCTCGGGCGACAAGGACCGCTACGAGAAGCTGTCGGAGATCGCGACCACGATCGGCGTGCCCGAGGGCGGCGAGAGCTACCTCACGACGACCAACGCGCAGATGACCATGATCTCGACCGCCCTGGGCATGCCCGACAAGGGCGCCGAGCTGCTCGACGAGGTCAACTCCGCCTTCGAGGCGGCCGCCTCGGCCCACCCCGAGTGGAAGGGTAAGACCGTCACCGCGGCCACCAAGACGAGCGAGGGCTGGGGCGCCTACATCGAGGGGGGCGGCCGGGTCGACACGCTCAGCAAGTTCGGCTTCGTGCAGAACCCGCAGATCGCCGCGCTCCCCGTCTCCAGCAGCGGGTTCTCGGTCGACGTCTCGAGCGAGCAGCTGGATCTGTTCGACGCCGACCTGATCGTCGCGTTCCCGATCTACATCGAGACCACCGCGATCACCGACGATCCCCAGTGGAAGCAGCTGTCCACGGTGCAGGCGGGGCACGCGGTCGTGATCGACGGCGATCTCTCCTCCGCGTTCTCGACGGAGACCACGCTCTCGTCGAAGTACACGATCGAGGGGCTCGTGCCGCTGCTCGAGAAGGCGGTGCCGGCATCCTGAGCGGCCGCACCGGGGAGCGGGCGGCGGACGCCGAGGAGGAGAGGTCCCGGACGAGGGCGACCAGGCCGAGCCGGTCGGTCCTGACCCGGATGCGCGTGGTCTCCGCGCGGCGCCTCAGCTCGAGCTTCGTGCGCGTGAGCGTCCGCTGCTCCGACCCGGCGTTCGACGCGACCTACGCCGCCATGGGCTACGACCAGTGGTTCCGCCTGTTCTTCCCCGCGGCGGGATGCGATCTCGCCCTGTCCGAGGGCGACCCCGAGGGCTGGTACACGCGTCTGCTCGGCATGGACGAGCGGACGCGGCCGGCCGTGCGCAACTACACCGTGCGCGAGGCGCGCCGCGAGCACGGGACGTGGCGGATCGACATCGACTTCGTGGTCCACACCTCCCCGGAGACGGGGCGGGTCGAGGGCGTCGCGGCGAGCTGGGCGCTCGCCGCGCGTCCCGGCGACGTCGTGGGATTCCTCGATCAGGGCACCATCTTCACCACGGCCGGCACGGGCGCCGACGGGGACGGGGCGCCCGTCGTGATCGTGTCGGACGAGTCGGGCCTGCCCGGCGTCGAGGGCATCGCCCGCTCCCTGCCCGCCGCGACCCGCGCGGCCGTGCTGCTCGAGGTGCCGCACGCCGACGACCGGCGCCCGCTCGAGTCTCGCGCCGATCTCGACGTGCGCTGGGCGGTGCGGGAGGGCGCGGCCGCCGGCGTCGCCCTGCTCGAGGAGCTCGACGCCATCCCCCTGGACCCGCGCGGCTACGTGTACATCGTCGGCGAGTCCGCGGTCACGCTCAAGGCGCGCCGGCGCGCGCTGCGGCGGGGGATGCCGAAGGCGAGCGTCGACTTCTGCGGGTACTGGCGGCCCGAGCGCCGCCGCGCGGCCTCCTAGACTCGTCCCATGCGCATCGCGACCTGGAACATCAACTCCCTGCGTGCCCGGACCGACCGCGTCGTCGCGTTCCTGCAGCGCCACGACGTGGACGTGCTCGCCCTCCAGGAGCTCAAGGCCCGCCCTGAGCAGCTGGATCTCACGGCGATCCACGCGGCGGGCTACGAGACGGCCGTGCACGGCCTGAACCAGTGGAACGGCGTGGGGCTGATCTCGCGCGTGGGCCTCCAGGACGTGCGGGTCGCGATGGAGGCCGTGCCGACCTGGCCCGAGGAGGAGGGCGGCGTTCTCGAGGCCCGCATGCTCTCGGGCGTCGTCGGCGACGGGCTGCGGGTGTGGTCGCTGTACGTGCCCAACGGGCGCGAGATCGACCACCCGCACTACGCCTACAAGCTGCGCTGGCTCGAGGCCGTGCGGGCCGAGGGCGCGCGCGAGCTCGCGGCCGACCCGGAGGCCCGCACGATCTTCGCGGGCGACTTCAACGTCGCCCCGCAGGACGACGACGTGTGGGACATGGGGTTCTTCGAGGGCCGCACCCACGTCACCGCGCCCGAGCGGGAGGCGTTCGGCGCGATCGTCGACGCCGGGTACGCCGACCTCGCGCGCCCCTACACGCCGGGGCCGGGCGTCTACACCTTCTGGGACTACCAGGCGCTGCGCTTCCCCAAGAAGGAAGGCATGCGCATCGACTTCCTGCTCGGCTCCCCCGCCGTCCAGCGCGCGGTCACCGACGCCCGCATCGACCGTGACGAGCGCAAGGGCAAGGGAGCCTCGGACCACGCGCCGGTCATCGTCGACCTCGAGCTCTGACGCGCAGAGGGCGGTGCGCTCCGGGCGGCGCGCCGGCGGCCGACGGTCTCGGGTGCGCGCCTGCTCACGGACCGTGTGAGCACGCCTGCGGTCCGCCAGGAGCCTCGAGCGTCGCGTGCGGGCGCCAGGTCGGTGCCCGCGCGGAGCGACCGCGCACAGACAACGGCGCCGCGGTGACCCGCGACGCCGTCTGACTCGATCTGGGACGCGGTATCAGGCGTGCATCTCATGCGTGGCTGCCTGGATGCTGTCGGCATCGGGGAGCCGGGTCTGATACGGAGACCACCCGCACGTGGGTTCCGCGTCCCTTATCGAGTTGTGACTCACACCATACTCCCGCCCTGCCGCGGCGACAAGGGGCCGCCGGCGGTCGGCCCGGGCCCGCCTCCCCTCCCCACGTCCGGATCATCCCCCGCGCGGTGACGGGGGCTGTGCCGACGGGCACGGCGCACCGACGATGCCGACATGACCCGTTCTGCTATCGCTCCCCCGCCGTCCCGGACCTCGCCGGCGTCCTGGCCCGCGGCGTCCTCGCGTCCCGCCTCGGTGTTCCCCTCGGCCGAACCGGGCGTCGTCTCCTGGCTCGGCGGACCGGACGCCCTGCGTCAGCTCGCCGCCGACCATGTCGGCGCGCTCGGCGCCCGTCTCGTGGACGCCGCGCCGCACGATCCCGGGCCCGGCGTCGCCCTGGGCTCCGTCGCCGTGCTCGCGCGGCGGAGCGCCCGGCGGGGAGCGACCCGGCCCGCCGGCACCGTGATCGCGCTCGCCCCCGACGGCGACATCGGCGAGGAGCACTGGCGGGCGTGCCTCGAGGGCGGGGTGCGCGCGGTCGTGAGACTGCCGGCCGACTCCGCCCGGCTGCTCGACCTGCTGGCCGCGAGCGTGCGCCGCACCTCCCGCGGCCTCGTGATCGGCGTGGTCGGCGGGTGCGGCGGCGCCGGCGCGTCGAGCCTCGCCGCCCGTCTCGCGGGGGCCGCGGCGCGATCCGGCTCGTCCGCGGTGCTGGTCGACGCCGACCCGCTCGGCGGCGGCCTCGACGTGCTCGTCGAGGCCGCGGGCATGCCGGGGGCGCGGTGGGAGGACGTCGGGGGCCTGGGCGGGGACGACGGCGGGGCTCTGCGGGACGGGCTGCCCGTGGTCGACGGCGTGCACGTGCTCGTCGCGCGCGAGGCCGCGCTGCCCACGCCCGAGCAGGCCGTGGCGGCCGTCGCCGCTCTCGCCCCGCTCGACGGCACGGTCGTGGTGGACGTCGGGACCGGCACCGTCGAGGCCGTCCTCCCCCTGCTCGACCATGTCGTGCTGGTCGTGCCCGCGACGGACCATGCCGTCCGCGCGGCAGCCCGCCGCCTGCACGGCTGGGGCCTGCGACGCGGGCGGGTGCACCTGCTCGTGCGGCGCACCGGTCCGCTGTCGCCCGGAGACGTGGCCGAGCGTCTCGGGCTGCGGACGAGCGGGGCGTTCCGGGACGCGGCCGCGGGGGTCGTGCCGCTGCTCGACGTGCGACGGCGGGGAGCCGACGCCGCCTGCAGACGGCTGCTCGACCGGCTCGCCGCCGACGCGGGAGAGGGACGATGACCTCCCGGGCGGCCGCGGCCGCCGTGTCGGCCTCCCTGCTCGAACGGGTGCGCGAGGATCTCGTGGCCGCGCCGGGCGAGGTCGACGTCCCGCGGGTGGCGCGCCTCCTGCACCGGGAGGGCAGGGTCATCGGCGCCGCGGAGCTGCTGCGCCTGACCGTCGCCGTGCGCGATCACGTGCAGGGGCTCGGCCCGCTCCAGGAGCTCGCCGTGCCCGGCGCCACGGACATCCTGGTCAACGCCGACGGCGCGGTGTGGGTCGACGACGCGAGCGGGCTGCACCCCACCGCGGTCCGCCTCGGCCCCGGCGAGGCGCGGGCGCTCGCCGTGCGCCTCGCGACGGCGGGAGGGCGGCGCCTGGACGACGCCTCGCCGTGCGCCGACGCGCATCTGCCCGACGGCACGCGGCTGCACGCCGTGCTCCCGCCGCTGTCGACGGGCGGGGCCCTCATCTCGCTGCGGCGGCCCGCCGCCGCCCGTCTCACGCTCGCCGGGCTCGAGCGCAGCGGCTCCCTCACGCCCTTCGCACGAGAGGTGCTCGAACGGATCGTGGCCCGGCGCGTCGCCTTCCTCGTCAGCGGGGGCACGGGGACCGGCAAGACCACGGTGCTCGGCGCGATGCTGTCCGCCGCGCCCGCGAGCGAGCGGATCGTCGTCGTCGAGGACGCGCACGAGCTCGACCCCGAGCACCCCCATGTGGTGCACCTCCAGGCGCGCCACGCGAACACCGAGGGAGCGGGCGGCGTCGACCTCGTCGCCCTCGTGCGCGAGTGCCTGCGCATGCGCCCGGACCGCATCGTGGTGGGCGAGTGCCGCGGCGCCGAGGTGCGCGAGCTGCTGCAGGCACTCAACACGGGCCACGAGGGCGGCTGCGGCACGGTCCATGCCAACCGCGCCGTCGACGTGCCGGCCCGGCTCGAGGCGCTCGGCGTGCTCGGCGGCCTCGATCCCCTGGCCCTGGGGAGCCAGGCGGCGAGCGCCCTCGACGTCGTCCTCCACCTCGGGCGCCGGGAGGGGCGGCGCGCGCTCGAGCACGTCGCATGTCTCGAGCGGGACGAGGCCGGGCGACTGCGGGCGCGCACGGCGCTCGACCTGCACGGTCCGGTGACGGCCGGGCCGGCGTGGCCCGGGCTCGCCCGGCGCCTCGGGATGGACGCCGGGAGAGTGCGATGATCCCCGTCGCCGTGGCCGCCGTCCTGGGAGCGGGGTTGCTCCTGTCCGCGGGGCCGCCGTCGGCCTGGCCTCGCGACGCCTCGAGCGGGCGGCACCCGAGACGCCCCTCCGCACGCCCCGGCCCCCTCGACGTCGCCCGTCTGGTGGAGCGGATCGCGACGGTCGTCGGCTCGGGAGTGGCACCACGGGCCGCGTGGGCCGCGGTCGCGTCGACGACGGGCGCCGGCCCGCTGCGAGACCTCGCACGCGCCGTGGGAGCCGGGGCGGATCCGCGTCGGGCGGCGCCTGCCCGCCTGGCCCGCAGCGGCGAGGTGGCCGCCCTCGGCGCGGCTCTGGCGCTGTGCGAGCGCACGGGGGCGCCCGCGGGCCCGGTGCTGCTCACGCTCGCCGACGCCCTGCGCGCCGTGGCCGATGCGGGCCTCGCCCGGCGCAGCGCGTTCGCGGGACCGCTCGCGACGGCCAGGATCCTGCTCGCCCTGCCGGTCCTCGGGATCGGCCTGGGCATGCTGCTCGGCGCCGACCCCCTCGGCCTCCTGCTCACAGGCGGCGGCCGGCTGCTCGGCGTGCTCGGCGTCGCGCTCACCGCCGCGGGGTGGTGGTGGATGCGATCTCTCGTGCGCTCGGCGCGCGAGGAGCCCGCGGCGGGTGCCGTCGACCCTTCCATCGTGCTCGACCTGGTCGCCGGCCCTCTCGCCGCCGGGGCACCGCTCGCCGCCGCCCTGGTCGCGGTCGCCGACGCCCTCGAGGACGACGAGGCGGCGTCCTCCCTCGAGCACGCCGGGACGGCGCTCGGGGCCGGAGCACCGGTCGCGATCGCGCTCGCGGGGTCGGGGCCCGCGCTCGAGCCGCTGCGGGAGGCCGCCCTGGTCGGCGAGACGACGGGCGCGGATCCGGTGGGGCTCCTGCGCTCGAACGCCGCCGACGCCCGTCGCGGCCGCGCCCGCGAGGCGGAGGCGGCGGCCGCGCGGCTCGCGGTGCGCCTCGTGCTGCCGACGGGGGCCACCCTGCTGCCCGCCTTCGTGCTGCTGGGCATCGTGCCCACCGTGGCGTCCCTGCTGGGCGGCTCGTTCTCGCAGGTGCTGCCGTGACCGGCCCCTGCCCTCTGGACGGCCGGGACGCCCCCGGCCGGGCGGTCCGGCACGCCGGGTCGCCCAGGACAGGCGCCCGCGCGGGCGCCGAGAAAGGAAGCACCGATGACGATCATCGAGAAGAACCGGACCGGAGCCCCCGGGCGGCGGACCCGGGGAGCGGAGGTGACGCCCGTCGACCGCCTGGCCGACGAGACGGGCGCGACCACCGCCGAGTACGCCATCACGACGCTCGCCGCGTGCGGCTTCGCCGCCGTGCTCGTGGTGCTGCTGAAGTCGGGCGAGGTGCGGTCCCTGCTCATGGGCATCATCACGTCCGCCCTGTCCATGGGCTCGTGACAGCGTCCCGCGCCCGGTCGTCCCGCTGGCTGGACGACCGGGGGTCGGCGACCGCGGAGACGGCGGTCGTGCTGCCCGTCGTGGTGGTCCTCGTGATCCTGCTCGCGATGGTGGGCCTCGGAGCGCTCGAGCAGGTCCGCCTCGAGAGCGGGGCGCGTGCCGCGGCACGCGAGCTCGCCCGCGGGGAGCCCGAGGGCGAGGCGGTCGCGAGCGGCCGCCGGACCGCCGGTCCTGCCGCGAGCATCGGGGTGCGCCGAGACGGGGACTGGGTGCGCGTCGAGGCGACGCGCACCCTGCGCCCGCTCCCGGGCGGCATGCTCGCCGGCGTCTCCGTCACGCTCCGTGCCGACGCCGTGGCCCGTCTCGAGCCGCAGCTGCTCGACGGCGGCGGGCCGTGAACGGGCGCGGGCGCCTGGGCGCGGAGAACGGGTCCGCTCCGGCGGCCGTGCTCGCCTGGATCGGGATCACCGTGGTGCTGCTGAGCGCACTGGCCCTGCTCGGGCAGGGGGCCGCCGCGCAGGCGCGTGCCGCGAGCGCCGCGGACCTGGCCGCGCTCGCGGGATCCGACGCGCTCACGATCGGCCGGTCCGGCCCGTGCGCGATCGCCGGGGAGGTCGCCGAGCGCAACGAGGCACGCGTCTCCGCGTGCACGGTGACGGGCACGGACGTGCTCGTGACCGTCGAGGTCCCGGTCGGCAGGCTCGGCACCGTCACCGCGAGCGCCCGGGCGGGGCCGGGACCGCCCCGCGTGCCGTCAGCCGACGGGGCCCGCGACGTCGTCCGGTCGCAGGACCTCCAGCAACGCGGAGGCGCCGGTCTTCGACAGCGGTTCGTTGCCGTTGCCGCACTTGGGCGAGACGACGCACGCAGGGCAGCCGCCCTCACACGGGCACTCGGCGATCATGTCGGCGGTCGCGCGCACCCAGGCGCCCGCGTCCTCGAAGCCGCGCTCGGCGAAGCCCGCCCCGCCGGCGGCGCCGTCGTACACGAAGATCGTGGGGCGGGCGGTGTCCTCGTGCAGCGCCGTGGAGACCCCGCCGATGTCCCAGCGGTCGCACGTGGCCAGCAGCGGCAGCATCGAGATGGCCGCGTGCTCGGCGGCGTGCAGCGCACCGGGCAGGGCGTCGTCGTCGATCCCGGCGGACTCGGCGACCGCCGCGGGGATCTCCCACCACACGGCCTTGGTGGTGAGCGTGCGCGGCGGCAGGTCGAGGGGGTGCTGCCCGAGCACCGCCTGGGTGAAGACGTCGCGCACCTGATAGCCGGTGACCTGGTCGGTCACGTCGACCGTGCCGAAGCACAGGGTGACGCCGTCGTGCCACGGCTCGGTGCGCTCGACCTGGCGCACGCGGATGCTCGAGGCGGTCTGCGGATGCGTCGAGTGCAGGGGGTCCTCGCGATGCACGAACGCGACGGCCCGCTCGACGTCGAGGTGGTCCACGACGTAGCTGCGTCCCTGGTGGAGGTAGACCGCGCCGTCGTGCACCTGGGTGTGGGCGCTCGCGGCGTCGACGGTGCCGAGCAGCGACCCGGTCGCGCCCTCGACGATCCGCACCGGCTCCCCGCCGCTGCCGCGCAGGTCCGTGAGGTCGTGCGCGCTCTGGGGCAGCGTCCAGTACCAGCCGGCCACGCGACGCCGCAGCACGCCGCGCGCGACGAGGGTCGCCAGCAGCTCGTCCGCGGTGGGGCCGAAGATCTCCTGGTCGCCGTCGCGGAGCGGGAGCTCGGCGGCCGCGGCGCACAGGTGCGGCGTCATCACGTACGGGTTCGCCGGATCGAACACGGCGGCCTCGACGCTCGCGCCGAACACCGACTCCGGATGATGGACCACATAGGTGTCGAGCGGGTCCTCACGGGCCACGAACATCGCGAGCGCCCCGGACGATGCGCCCTCGCCCTGACGACGGCCGGCCCGGCCCGCCTGCTGCCACAGGGAGGCGCGCGTGCCGGGCCAGCCGGTGATGACCACGGCGTCGAGCCCCGCGATGTCGATGCCCAGCTCGAGGGCGTTGGTCGTCGCGAGCGCCCGCAGCTCCCCGGACCGCAGCGCGTCCTCGAGGGCGCGGCGCTCGGTGGCGAGGTAGCCCCCGCGGTAGGCGGCGATGCGGCGCGCGCCCTCGGCCAGGGCCCGCGACCCGCCGTGCTCGGCCTTCTCGGTCAGCAGGCGGCGCGCGCCCGAGGACACCAGCTCGGCACCGCGCCGGGAGCGGGCGAACACGAGGGTCTGCACGTCGCGCTCGACGAGGTCGGCGAGGAGCGCGGCCGCCTCGCTCGTGGCCGAGCGGCGCAGCGGCTCGTCGCGCGCCCCCTCGCCGCGCGCCCCGTCGCCGTCCGTGGTCTGCCCGTCGGGCTCGGCGTCGAGGCGCTCGGCCGGGTCGAGCCGCTCGGCGCGCACGGCGGAGCCTCCCGGTCGGCCGTCGATGCGGGCGCGGGTGCCGGGCTCCCACAGGGCGAAGGTGAGGCCGGCCCGCGGGGAGCCGTCCTCCGTGACCGCCTCGACATCGGCCCCCACGAGGCGCGAGGCGGAGACCTCGGGGTCGGCGGCCGTCGCCGAGGCGAGCACGAAGGTGGGCGAGGCGTGATAGTGCTCGGCGATGCGCCGCAGGCGGCGCATCACGAGGGAGACGTGGCTGCCGAAGACCCCGCGATAGCTGTGGCACTCGTCGACCACGACGTACCGCAGGGCCCGGAAGAAGCTCGCCCACTGCTCGTGCCCGGGCAGGATCCCGAAGTGCAGCATATCCGGGTTGGTGAGCACGAACGTGCCGTGGCGCCGTATCCACCGCCTCTGCTCGGCCGGGGTGTCGCCGTCGAAGGTCGCGACCCGCGCGTCGTGGATGCCCGCCCCGTCGGCGAGCGCCGCGATCGACGTGAGCTGGTCCGCGGCGAGGGCCTTCGTGGGAGACAGGTACAGCGTCGTCGCGCGGCGCGCCTCGGGATCGAGGCTGCGGGCGCCGATCGCGGTCAGGGCCGGCAGCAGGTAGGCGAGCGACTTGCCCGAGGCGGTCGCGGTCGCGAGCACCACGTGCCGTCCCCCATGGGCGAGCTCGGCCGCGCGGGCCTGGTGCGTCCAGGGGCGGTCGACGCCCTGGGCGCGCAGGTGCTCGACGAGCCGGTCGTCGGCCCACGCCGGCCACGCCGCGGTGCGTCCCGGCTGCGGAGCGCGATGCTCGACGTGGGTCAGGCAGGACCGCCGGGTCAGGGGCTCGGACAGCTCGGCGAGCAGCTGATCGGCCCTCGATGTGCGCACCCCGCCGCCTTCCCGGGTGCCCCGGCACCGCGTTGCTCACACCCTGGCCGTCACCCGAGGAAGGGCGCAGAGCGCTGGGGCACAATCGTAGGCATGCCCGACACCGCCCCGAGCGCCGCTTCGCTCACGGCGCAGGCCCCCCTGCAGGACCGCTCCCCCTCGTCGCCCGCGCCGCGGGCGACGCCGGGACCGGTCGCGGCCCTGCGCGCCGATCTCGAGGCCGCCGACTACACGAGCGCGCGCATCGAGCAGCTGCTGGGCGCGGGGGCCGCCGCGGCGCTCCGGCGCGAGCACGCCCTGCCGGCCCTGCGCGTGCTCGCGGACACCGACGAGGCGGCCGGCCTCCTGTTCTCCGTCTTCACGCTCGGCCGGACGGCGACGGCCGCGCAGCTCGAGCCGGCCCTGCCGCGTCTCGGTCTCGACGGCGCGGTCGAGCTCGGGCTGCTCGGCCCCGCCGAGACCGGGCAGGAGCCGGGCGCCTCGGCCGCGCCCACGTGGCGCGCCCTCGTGGACCTCGCCCCGTACGCGGCCGAGGACGACCAGGGCGCGATCACCTGGTGGATCGCCTCGGACCTCTCGGAGCTCGCGACCGGGCGCCCGCTCGGCACCGACCACGTGCTCGGCGTGGGCGGCGCCTCCCTCACGCTCGCCCGCCTCACGCCGCGACGCCGGGTCGAGCGTGTCCTGGACCTCGGCTGCGGCTGCGGCATCCAGGCCCTGCACGCCTCCCGCCACGCGCAGACCGTCGTCGCGACCGACCTGTCCGAGCGCGCCCTCGCCTTCGCGGCGTTCAACGCCGCGCTCAACGGCGTCGAGCTCGACCTGCGGGCGGGCTCCCTGTTCGACCCCGTCGGGACCGAGCGCTTCGACCTCGTCGTCTCCAACCCGCCGTTCGTCATCACCCCGCGCGACGGCACCGTCGCGGAGTGGACCTACCGCGACGGCGGCCAACGCGGGGACACCCTGCTCGCCCACGTCGTGGAGGGCCTCGAGGGGCACCTGAGGCCCGGCGGCACCGCCGTCATGCTCGCCAACTGGGAGATCTCCGCGCCGGAGCCGTGGCAGACGCATCCCGCCGCCTGGCTCGACCGCACCGGTCTCGACGCGTGGGTGATCCAGCGCGAGCGCGAGGACCCCGCGCAGTACGCCGAGACCTGGGCACGCGACGGCGGCATCACCGAGCGCGATGCCCGCTGGGCCCCCATGGTCTCCGCATGGCTCGACGACTTCGCCTCCCGCGCGGTCGACGCGATCGGCTTCGGCTATCTGCTCGCCCGCCGCCCGGCCTCCCCCGGGCGGCCGCCCGCGCGCCTGTTCGAGGAGGTCCTGACCACCGGGACCGGGAGTCTCGGCGCCCATCTGGCCCAGGGGCTCGACCGCCTCGCGCAGCTCGCGGCGCTCGACGACGACGCGCTCGGCGCCGCCTTCCCCGTGCGGGCCGACGACGTCGTCGAGCGCCGTCACCTCACGCCCGGCGCCTGGGACCCGCTGCTGATCGAGCTGGTCCAGGGCGCCGGCTTCGGGCGCACCGTGACGGCGGACCAGCTGCTCGCGGCGACCGTCGGGGCGAGCGACGGCGAGCTCACCGTCGACCAGATCCTCGGCGCCGTGTGCGCGTTGACCGATGCCGACGTCGCCGAGGCGCGCGGCCGCCTGCTGCCGGAGCTGCGCGAGCTCGTGCGCACCGGCATGCTCGACCTCGAGCACCGGGAGGGTGCGCGATGACCCGCGGCGCCCTGGTCCTGCGCATGGTGCTCGCACTGCTCGCGTGCGCCGTGTGCGCGACGGGCACCGCCCTGCTCGCCGCCGCGGCGGTCGGCACCGCGCGCGGCCAGCGGCTCGACCAGCTCATCCTGACGGCGGCGCGGCACGACACCTCGGCCCTGACGCGCATCGTCTTCCCCGCGCTGAACACCGTGACCGTGCCCGTGGTCGTCGTCGCCCTCGTCGTCGCGGCGGTCGTCGCCCTCGTCCAGCGCCGCACCTCGATGGCGCTGCACCTGATCGTGCTGGTCGCGGGCGCGATCGCGACCACCGAGGTCCTCAAGCACCTCGTCGTGACCCGCTCGGCGCTCGCCGCGGACATCGACCTGACGCCCAACTCCTTCCCCTCCGGGCACACGACCACGGCGGGCGCGGTCGCGGTCGCGGTGACGCTCGCCAGTCCGCGTCAGGTGCGCAGCGTGGTCGCGCTCGTGGGGGCCGCGTGGACCGCGATGGCGGGGATCGGCACCGTCGCGGGCGGCTGGCACCGCCCGAGCGACGTGCTCGGCGCGCTCCTCGTGGTGGGCGCCTGGACGTTCCTCGTGCTCGCCGTGGACGCCGCGATGGCCATCGTCCGGACCGCCCGCGACGGCGCCGGCCGCGACGACGACCGTGCCGGCGCCGAGGGCCCCGCGGCGGGCGAGAGGCCCGCCCGTCCGGTGCTGCCGGTCCATCGCGGCGCGCGCGCCGCGATCGTCGTGCTCGGCCTCGCGGCCGTGGCAGGGCTCGCCCTCGGCGCCGTGCTGCTCGCGGGCGTGCCCACCCCGCTCGACCTCACGGACGGCGCCGCCCAGGCCCGCGCCTACCGCGCGAGCATGCTGCTGCTGGCGGGCGCGTCGTCCGCCCTCGTCGGCGGGACCCTCGCGCTCCACGTGCCCGCCGTCCCGCGCCGGGCGGTCCCGCGCCGCGGTGATCCGATACGTGTACGGTGATGCCCCGTGAGCCCCGGACACGCCCCTGCGTGCTGCCGGGTTGGCTGGATCGATCCCGCGCCCTGGACGGCGCGGGCGCCCGTCGGAAGGAAGTGAGCCCGTGGCTGATGGCCGCCACCTCGTGATCGTCGAGTCCCCCGCGAAGGCCCGGACCATCGGCCGGTACCTCGGGGACGACTTCGTCGTGGAGGCGTCGGTCGGTCACATCCGCGACCTCCCCCAGCCCAAGGACCTCCCCGCGGACATGAAGAAGGGCCCCTTCGGCCGCTTCGCCGTCGACGTCGAGCACGGCTTCGAGCCCTACTACGTGGTCGACCCGGACAAGAAGAAGAAGGTCGCCGAGCTCAAGCGGCTGCTCAAGGACGCCGACACCCTCTACCTCGCGACCGATGAGGACCGCGAGGGCGAGGCGATCGCCTGGCATCTCATGGAGACGCTCAAGCCCAAGAAGTCCCTCCCCGTGCACCGCATGGTCTTCCACGAGATCACGCGCGAGGCGATCCAGAACGCCCTGACCCAGACCCGCGACATCGACACCGACCTGGTCGACGCCCAGGAGACCCGCCGCGTGCTCGACCGTCTGGTCGGCTACGAGGTCTCCCCCGTGCTGTGGCGCAAGGTCCGCCAGGGCACGAGCGCCGGGCGCGTGCAGTCCGTCGCGACTCGGCTCGTGGTCGATCGCGAGCGCGAGCGCATGGCCTTCGTGGCCTCGTCGTACTGGGACGTGACCGGCACCTTCGCCTCGCGCTCCGAGGAGGAGGCGCCCGCCTTCACCGCCGGCATCCGCACGGTCGACGGCTCCCGCGTCGCGACCGGCCGTGACTTCGCCGACGACGGCACCCTGAAGACGGCGAGCGTCACGGTGCTCACCGAGCAGTCCTCGCGCGAGCTCGTCGAGGCCCTCGCCGGAGCCGACGCGACCGTCACCTCGGTCGAGTCCAAGCCCTACACGCGACGCCCCGCCGCGCCGTTCACGACCTCCTCCCTCCAGCAGGAGGCCTCCCGCAAGCTGCGCCTCGGGGCGCGCGAGACGATGCGGGTCGCCCAGGGCCTGTACGAGAACGGCTACATCACCTACATGCGCACCGACTCGGTCGCGCTGTCCCAGGAGGCGATCCGCGCCTCCCGCAGCCAGGCCACCGAGCTGTACGGCGCCTCCTACGTGCCCGACAAGCCCCGCGTCTACGCCTCCAAGAGCGCGAACGCGCAGGAGGCCCACGAGGCGATCCGCCCCGCCGGATCCACCTTCCGCACCCCGGCCCAGCTCGCCGGGGAGCTCCAGGGCGAGCAGTTCCGTCTCTACGAGCTGATCTGGAAGCGCACGATCGCCTCGCAGATGGCCGACGCCAAGGGCGAGACCACGACGGCGCAGCTGACCGTCGCGGGCGGCGGCCGTGAGGCGATGTTCTCGGCCTCGGGAACCGTGATCACGTTCCGCGGGTTCCTGGCCGCGTACGAGGAGGGGCGCGACGCCTCCCGCTACGGCGACGACGACGCCGACAAGCGCCTCCCGCAGATGCGCGAAGGCCAGACGCTCGAGGTCCGCGCGCTCGAGGCCGACGGCCACGAGACCACCCCGCCGCCCCGCTACACCGAGGCCTCGCTCGTGCGCGCCCTCGAGGAGCGCGGGATCGGCCGCCCCTCGACGTACGCCTCGACCATCTCGACGATCCAGGACCGCGGCTACGTGCTGCGGCGCGGCAGCGCGCTCGTCCCCTCGTGGATCGCGTTCGCCGTCGTGCGCCTGCTCGAGGAGCACTTCGGGACGTTCATCGACTACGACTTCACGGCCCAGATGGAGGGCGACCTCGACCGCATCGCGCGCGGCGAGCTCGAGGGGCGCGACTACCTCGACACCTTCTACAACGGCGACGGCAGCGGCGAGGTCGCCCACATCGGGCTGCACCACACCGTCGAGAACCTCGGCGACATCGACGCGCGCGAGATCAACTCGATCCCGATCGGCGAGGGCATCACACTGCGCGTGGGCCGTTACGGCGCCTTCGTCGAGCGCGCCGCGCGGGACGAGGACGGCACGCCGATCGAGGGGGCCGACCCGGTCCGCGCCTCGGTGCCCGACGACATCGCCCCGGACGAGCTGACGGTCGCCGCGGCCACCGAGCTGCTCGAGCGGCAGAAGGACGACGGCCGCGTGCTCGGCACCGACCCCGCCTCGGGCCACGAGATCATCGCCAAGGACGGCCGCTACGGGCCGTACGTCACCGAGGTCCTCCCCGAGGACCCGGAGGACAAGACCCCGAAGTCCAAGCGGCCCAAGCCGCGCACGGGCTCGCTGCTGAAGTCCATGGAGCTGGCGACCGTGACTCTCGAGGACGCCCTCAAGCTGCTCTCGCTGCCGCGCGTGGTCGGCACCGAGGAGGACGGCACCGAGATCACCGCCCAGAACGGCCGCTACGGCCCGTACCTCAAGAAGGGCACGGACTCGCGGTCGCTCGAGTCCGAGGAGCAGCTGTTCACGATCACGCTGCCCGAGGCGCAGGCGATCTACGCCCAGCCCAAGCAGCGCGGGCGGGCCGCCGCCAAGCCCCCGCTCAAGGAGCTCGGCACCGACCCCACGAGCGAGAAGCCGATCGTGGTCAAGGACGGGCGTTTCGGCGCCTACATCACCGACGGCACGACGAACGTGACGCTGCGCAAGGACGACGTCCTGGACTCCCTGACGCACGAGATCGCCGTCGAGCGCCTCGCCGAGAAGCGCGCCAAGGGGCCGGCGCCCAAGCGCAGCACCGCCAAGCGCGCGCCCGCCAAGAAGGCGACCTCGACCCGCAAGAAGTCCTGACCGGCACGGGCCCGACCGCGACGAGGCCCTGACACGCGAGGAGGGCCGCGGCATCCGCCGCGGCCCTCCTCGTCTCCCGCCCGTCGGGCGTGGGGTTGCTGTGCGCGGAAGCGGCTACTTCACCGAACCGGCTGCGAGGCCGCCGATGATCCGGCGCTGGAAGATCAGCACCATCACGATGAGCGGCACCGTCACGATCAGGCCGGCGGCCATCTTCGTGCCGTACGGGGTGTCGAACTGCGAGGAGCCCGTGAACTTCGAGATCGCGACGTTCGCGGTCTGCATCTCCGGCTGGTTGACCATCGTCAGCGCGATGAGGAACTCGTTCCACGCCGCGATGAAGGTGATGATCGCCGTCGTGAACACGCCCGGTGCCGCGAGCGGCAGGATGATCCGCCAGAACGCCCCGAAGCGGGTGGTCCCGTCGACCATGGCCGCCTGCTCGAGCTCGACCGGCAGCTGCCGGAAGAACGCGTTGAGGTTCCACACCGCGAGCGGCAGCGCGAACGACATCGTCGGCAGGATCATCGCCTGGTAGGAGTTGATCCAGTTGAAGGGCCACCACTCGAACCCGCCGCTGAACAGCTTCAGGAGCGGCACGACGAGGGTGATCACGGGGAACATCGATGTCGCCACGATCAGGAACATGACGAGCACCTTGCCGCGGAAGTCCAGCCGCGCGAGGGCGTAGGCGCCGAACGTGCCCAGCAGCAGCACGAGCACGGTGGTCCCGCCCGCCACGATGAGCGAGTTGACGAGCGCCCGCGCGAAGTGGTTGTCCGGGTCGAACACCGCGACGAAGTTCTCGAAGCTGATCGGGCTCGGGATGAGCTCGGTCGACCGGCCCTCGCTCGGCAGCCTCAGCGCCGAGACGAGCATCCAGTAGAACGGCGCCAGGCAGTACACCAGGATGAAGGCCATCCCGATGCCGATCAGGATCGCACCGGTGCGGCCGCCCTTGATCTTCTTGGGCGTCAGGAGCTCGCCCGAGCTCGAGCGGACGCCCTCCTTCTTCGTGCTGCTCGCCGTCGCGGTCATGCCATGCTCCCTTCCGCCGTGCTGCGCATCCGTCGTGCGGCGCGTCGGCTCTTCCTGCGTGGTGTCTGCTCACCGATCACGTCGGCGCCGAGCACGCGGACGAAGACGAACGCCACCAGACAGATGTACGCGAACAGGATCATCGAATAGGCCGACGCCATGCCGTAGTCGGTCTTGCCGGCCGCGTCCGAGGCGAGCATCGACAGCGTCTGCCCGGAGCTCAGACGCCCCAGCAGCACGTACGGCAGGTCGAACATGCGCATCGCGTCGAGCATGCGGAACAGCACCGCGACCACGAGCACGGGCCGCACGAGCGGCAGCGTCACCCGCCAGAACGTCTGCCAGCGGTTGGCGCCGTCCATCTTCGCGGCCTCGTAGACCTGGTCGTCGATCGTCTGCAGGCCCGCGAGGGTCAGCAGCCCGATGTACGGCGCGGTCTTCCAGATGTCGGCGATGAGCACGGCCGCCTTGGCCTGCCAGCCCTCCGTGGTCCACAGGATCTGGTGGCCCAGCAGGCGGTTGGCGATGCCGTTGGCGTCGAAGATGAGCTGCCACATGAGGGCCGACACGACCGTGGGGATTGCCCACGGCACGAGGATCGAGGCGCGCACGATGCCCGTGGCGCGCATGGCGCGCGCCATGATGAGGGCCATCGCGACGCCCAGCACGGTCTCGATCGTGACGCCCACGACCGTGAACAGCGTCGTGTTCCAGAACGCGTTCCAGAAGCCCGCGCCGGCGCCTGCCGACGTGAACGCGGTCGCGTAGTTCTCCAGCCCGACGAACGTGTCGCCGCGCTGCAGGATGCCGGTGGTCGGATCGATGTCGCCGCCGGACTGGGTGAGCGACTGCCACGCCGAGAGGACGAGCGGGAACCCGACCACGATCGCGAGCAGGACCAGGGTGGGCAGCAGGAGGAGGTAGGCCATCCTCCCCTGCCCGCCCGTGACGGCGCGCCGGTGCGTCTCAGCCATCGGTCACTTCTTCGTGAGGTCCGCGAGCTGCTTCTGCAGATCGGTCATCGCGGCCTTGGCCTCCGTCTCCCCCGAGATGCAGCCGTACGCCGCCTCCTGGATCGCCTGGGTGACCTCGCCGTACTTGACCACCTGCGGCCGCGGCACGCCCTTGTCGATCGCGTCCTTGAGCTGATCGAGGTAGGGGTACTTCTCCTTGATCTCGGCGTCGGTGTACATCGCCTGCGAGGCGGTGGGATTGCCCGTCTGGAGCATCCACGCCTTCTGCTGCTCCTCGGCGGCCATGAAGGCGATGAAGTCGAGGGCCGTGCCCTTGTTCTTGGCGAACGCGCTGACGGCGTAGTTCAGACCGCCCACGGTCGACGTGCCGTCGCCCTTGACGGCGGGCACGAGGGAGACGAGGACCTTGTCCTTGACCTGCGAGGAGCCGTCGTCGGCCTGGAACTTGTCGTAGACGTAGGGCCAGTTCTGCAGGAAGGCCAGCCGGCCGTCCTGGAACGCCTGACGGGACTCCTCCTCCTTGTAGGTGAGCGCCTCCTTGGGGATGTAGCCCTTGTCGAAGCCGTCGCGGATCGTCTGCAGGCCCAGGACCGCCTCGGACGAGTCGGCCTGGGGCTGGCCCTGGTCGTCGAAGAGCTCGCCGCCGGCGGACTTGACGACGTCCGTGATCTGGCAGGTCAGGCCCTCGTACTTGGAGTACTGCGAGCCGAAGCCGAGCAGATCGGGATTGGTGCCCTTGACCTTCTCGAGGATCTGGTACATCTCCTCGAAGGTCTTGGGCGCCTCGGTGTAGCCCGCCGCCTCGAGCACGTCCTTGCGGCTGAACAGCAGCTGGGCGTTGGTGGCGAACGGCATCGCGTAGAGCTTGTCGAAGTAGGTGCCGGTGGCCACGGTCGCGGGGATCGCGGCGTCGACGGGCAGCTTGTCCTTCGGCAGCTCGACGACCCACTGGTTGGCCGCGAACTCGGCGGTCCACACCACGTCGAGGCCCAGGACCGAGTAGGCGTCGGACTTCGCCTGCGCGTTGTTGATGAACTGGCTGCGCTGGTCGTCGGCGCTCTCCGGGAGCTCGACCAGCGTCACGGCCTCGTCGCTGTGGTCCTTGTTCCAGCGGTCGAGGAAGTCCTTGAGGATGCCCGAGGTGTCCTTGCCGGTGGCGAAGGTGATCGGGCCGCGCTCGGAGAAGTCGGCGGCGGCGCCGCCGCTGTCCGAGCCTCCCGAGTCGTCCGAGCCCCCGCCGCACGCGGCGAGACCGAGGGCGGCGGCGGCGCCTGCACCGGCGCCGAGGACAGTGCGGCGGCTGAGGCCGCGACGACGTGTCGTCATGTCGAAACTCCTTTGTTCGCACCAGCGGGTGCTGCACCCCCTGCGCGGACTCGCCCGGAGCCCGCGCAGGCCAATATATGACGTCGATGACCCAGGTCACACGGCAGAAGTCCGCACGCGGACATTGCAACGCAGTTGTGACCTGGGACACGGCTATCGGGAGCGATCGCCCCCGAGAGGATCACTTCCCGGCGACCTCCGTGAGCGTCTTCTGCAGGTCGGTCATGGCGGCCTTGGCCTCGGTCGAGCCGGAGATGCAGCTGTAGGCGTTCTCCTGAATCGCCTGGGTCACATCGCCGTACTTGACCACCTGCGGACGGGACACGCCCTTGTCGATCGCGTCCTTGAGCTGCGGGAAGAAGGGGAACTGCGCGATGACGTCGGCGTCCTCGTACACGCTCTCGGCGGCCGTCGGCTGGGCCGTCGCGATCGCCCACTCCTTTTGGCGCTCCTCGGCCACCATGTAGGCGATGAAGTCGACCGCGGTCCCCTTGTTCTTCGCGAACGCGCTGATGCCGAAGTTCAGGCCGCCCAGGGTGGAGACCCCGTCCCCGGTGACGGCGGGGACGAGGGAGACCAGCACCTTGTCCTTGACCTGCGAGGAGCCGTCGTCCGCCTGGAACTTCTCGAAGACGTAGGGCCAGTTGGTGAGGAACACAAGACGCCCGTCCTGGAACGCCTGGCGGGACTCCTCCTCCTTGTAGGTGAGGGCCTCCTGGGGGATGTAGTCCTGGTCGAAGCCGTTCCTGAGGGTCTGCAGACCGGCGATGGCCTGCTTTGAGTCGGCATGCGGCTTGCCCTGGTCGTCGAAGAGCTCGCCGCCGGCCGACTTGACGATCCCGGTGACCGCACACGTCAGACCCTCGTACTTGGAGAACTGGCCGCCGTAGCCGAGCTGATCGGGGTTGGCCCCCTTGACCTTCTCGATGATCTGGTACATCTCGTCGAAGGTCTTGGGCGCCTCGGTGTAGCCCGCGGCCTCGAGCAGATCCTTGCGGCTGAACAGCAGCTGGGCGTTGGTCATGAAGGGCACGCCGTAGAGCTTGTCGAAGTAGGTGGCCGTCTCCACGGTGGAGGGGATGAGCGTGTCGAGCGGGAACTTGTCCTTCGGCAGCTCGACGACCCACTGGTTGGCCGCGAACTCGGCGGTCCACACCACGTCGAGGCCCAGCACGGTGTAGGCGTCGGACTTCGCCTGGGCGTTGTTGAGCAGGTTGCTGCGCTGCTCGTCCGAGCTCTCGGGCAGCTCGACGAGCGTGACCTTCTCGTCGGGGTGGTCCGTGTTCCAGGCGTCGAGGAACTCCTGCAGCTTGCCCGTCGTGTCCTTGCCCTTGGCCAGGGTGATCGGGCCGCGCTCGGAGAAGTCGGCGGCGGCGCCGCCGCTGTCCGAGCCTCCCGCGTCGTCCGAGCCCCCGCCGCACGCGGCGAGACCGAGGGCCGCGGCGGCCCCCGCGCTCGCGCCGAGGACGGTGCGGCGGCTCAGGCCGCGACGATGTGTCGCCATGTCGAAACTCCTTTGTTCGCATCAGCGGGCGGTGCAGCCCCTGGACGGGTCCGCTCCCGGCCCGCGAGGTTAAAAGTAGCGGGGACGGATCGCGCTGGCCAGGGAGAACGTGCGGGTCTCGCGGAATTGCAACACAGTTGTGACCTACCCCACGGTCACCGTCGGCACGCCTCGCCGCCCCCGGTCGTCGCGGCGCTCTCGAACGTCGGGGCCCGACGCTAGATTGGTGCGCATGCCCGATGCTGCCGAGCCCTCCGCGACCCCCGATCCGCTGACCCTCCCCGCGAGCACGGTGCCCGCCCCCAGGTCGGCGCCCGCGATCCGCTGGGGCATCATCTCGCCCGGGGGGATCGCCGGCTCCTTCGCGCGCGCGGTCCACCGGGGCACCGCCTCGCAGATCGCCGCCGTCTGCTCGCGCTCCCTCGACCGGGCGGAGGCCTTCGCGAGCGAGCACGTGCCCGACGAGGGCGCCCCGCCGCGCGCGTTCGACGACGTCACGGCCATGCTCGAGGCCGGAGGCATCGACGCGGTCTACGTGGCCTCGCCCCACGCCCAGCATCACGACTACGCGCGCACGGCGCTCGAGGCCGGCCTCCCGGTGCTCGTGGAGAAGGCGTTCACCCTCGACCGCCCCCAGGCGGAGGACCTCTTCGCGCTCGCCCGCGAGCAGGGCGTGCTCGCGATGGAGGCGATGTGGACCCGCTTCCTGCCCCAGATGGACGTGCTCGGCCAGGTCGTCGCGTCGGGGCTGCTCGGCGAGGTCGCGTCCCTCGCCGCGGACCACGGCCAGCACTTCGCGTTCGACCCGTCCCATCGCCTGTTCGCCCCCGAGCTGGGCGGCGGGGCCCTGCTCGATCTCGGCGTCTACCCGATCTCGTTCGCGCAGGCGCTGCTGGGCGACCTCTCGGAGCTCGCCGTGCGCGGCTCCCTCACGGCCACGGGCGTCGACGCCCAGTCGAGCCTGCTGGCGCGCGGCGCACGGGGCGGCCTGGCGATGCTCGACGCGACGCTGCTCGCACGCACGCCCACCGAGGCCTGGGTGGCCGGCTCCGCCGGGCGCGCTCGCCTCACGGGGCCCTTCTACGCCCCCGGCACGCTCACCGTCGACCTCGACGACGGGCGTACCGCGTCCTTCACCCATCCGGGCGACACGTCGCTCGGCATGTCGTTCGAGGCCGCGGAGTTCGCACGGTGCCTGCACGCCGGGCTGTTCGAGTCGCCGCGCATGACGTGGGACGACACGCTCTCCGTGCTCGGCACGATGGACGCCGTGCGCGAGGCGCTCGGCACGGTCTACCCAGGGGAGTCCGCGCCCGGGCAGTGGCTGGGAGCGCGGTGAGCGCCGAGCTGCGCGTCCCCGCCCCCGGCCCCTCGCCGCGGGGCCTGTTCGTGACGGTCGAGGGCGGCGACAGCGCGGGCAAGTCGACCCAGCTGCGCCTTCTGCGCGAGCATCTGCTGGGGTCGCGCGGGCTGGCCCCCGACCAGGTCCTGACCACGCGCGAGCCCGGCGGCACCGCTCTGGGCGCGCAGCTGCGCGAGCTGATCCTGCACGGCGACCACGTCGACCCGCGCGCGGAGGCGCTCCTGTACGCGGCCGACCGCGCGCACCACGTCGCGACCCTCGTGCGCCCCCACCTCGAGGCGGGCGGCGTCGTCCTGTCCGACCGCTACCTCGACTCCTCGGTCGCCTACCAGGGCGTCGGGCGAGCGCTCGACCCGGAGCAGGTCGCGGCGCTGTCGCTGTGGGCCACGGGCGGGCTGCTCCCCCATCGCACGCTCCTGCTCGACATCCCGCCGGAGACCATCTCGCGGCGCCGCGAGGCCGGCTCCCTCGACCGCCTCGAACGCGAGGGCGAGGTGTTCCACGCCGCCGTCCGCGAGCAGTTCCTGGCGATGGCCGCGGCCGATCCCGGCCGCTGGCGCGTGATCGACGGCTCGCGCTCGCGCGAGGACGTGCACGCCGACGTGGTCGCCGCCCTCGCCGCCGACCTCGACGCCCTCGCCGCGAGCGGCCCGGAGCCCCGATGAGCGTGTGGGACGAGGTCGTGGGCCAGGAGGCGGCCGTGGCACGGTTCCGCCGTGCCGCCTCGCCGGAGGGCACGCTCGCCCAGGCCTGGCTGATCACGGGGCCGCCCGGCTCGGGACGCTCGACGGCCGCGCGCGCCTTCGCCGCCACCCTCGAATGCGAGAACGACCCTCCCGTCGGCTGCGGCCGCTGCCGCGCGTGCGTCACCGTGCTCGCCGGCACGCATCCCGACGTCACGGTGGTCGCGACCGACAAGCTGTCGATCTCCAAGGACGAGGTGCGCTCCCTCGTGCTCACCGCGCAGCGCTCCCCCGCGACGGGCCGTCACCGCGTGATCATCGTCGAGGACGCGGATCGGATGAGCGCGGGCACCTTCAACGTGCTCCTGAAGTCGATCGAGGAGCCGCCGCCGCTGACCGTGTGGATGCTGTGCGCGCCCTCGGCCGAGGACCTCGCGCCGACGATCCGCTCGCGCTGCCACGTCGTCACCCTCACGATCCCGCCCGCCGAGACGGTCGCCGAGCTGCTCGTGCGGCGCGACGGCGTCGATCCGGAGGTGGCCGGGCGCAGCGCCCGCGCCGCGCAGGGGCACATCGGCCTCGCGCTGCGCTACGCGACCCAGCCCGGTGCGCTCGAGGGGCGCGAGCGGGCCGCCCGGACCCTGCTGTCCCTGCGCGGGGCGGGAGCCGCCGTGCTCGCGGCGCAGGCGCTCGTGGACCAGGCCACGTCGGAGGCCAAGGAGCACGCGGACGAGGTGAGCGCGGCCGAGCGCGAGCGGTTCCTGCGCTCGGCCGGCATCGAGGACGAGAAGGTGCCGCCCGCTCTGCGGGCCCAGTACCGCCAGCTCGAGGAGGACGCCAAGCGCCGCCAGACCCGGCTCGTGCGCGATGTGCTCGATCGCTACCTGCTCGACGCCCACTCGGTGCTGCGGGACGTCCTGACCCTCCAGCTCGACAGCGGCTCCGCGCTCGTCAACCCCGGGGTGCACGACGCCCTCGAGGAGGCGGCGGCGACCTCGGAGGCGGGCGACTCCCTGCGCCTGCTCGACGCCGTGGGCACCGCTCGCGCGCGGATCGCCGGGAACGTGCCCCCGCTGCTCGCGCTCGAGGCGCTCCTGGCGCAGGTCGCCGTCAGCCGACGCTGAGCGCCGGCGCGACACTCAGTCGCGCGCGCCCGCCTCGGCGCCCGCGACGGCGGGCTCCTCGGCGTGCTCGAAGTCGACGCGGAGCTCGTCGATCACGATGCGGTCGGCGGGGTTCTCTCGAGGGGCCTCCTCCTGGCCGGTCTCGGAGTGCGAGCCGCAGCCGTACTCGAGGGAGACCACGCGACCGTCGGCGGGCGACCACTCGTTGGTGCACACGCCGAACTCCTGGCGCAGCGAGCCCGACAGGAGCGAGAGGAAGCCGCACGTCGAGCAGTGCGCCGCGACGGTGCCCTTGCGATGGCGACCGCTCAGCTCGCGGGGCCCGAAATCGCCGGCGACCCAGCGCTCGGCGGCGTCCTCGCGGCCCTCGGGCGCGAGGACGCGCGGGCGCCCCAGGCCGAGCTCCCACAGGGCGACCCGGTCGGCCTCGGCGTCGTCGGTCTGCTCGTAGCCCTGCTCGAGACGGGGATCGTCGTCCCGGTAGGGCAGGAGGTCGTCGGCGCCGACGTCGGAGGGCCGCAGCCGCTCCTCCCACGGCTCCCAGGCCGGGGCCAGCAGGGCGTCCTCGCCGGGCAGGAGGGCGGTCTCGGAGACGGTGGGCGCCTTGGCGCGCGGAGCACGGGCGAGCACCACGACCCACGACCAGCCGCGGTACCCGGGCATCGTGCACTCGAAGACATGGGTCACGAGACGCTCGCCGCTGGCCTCGACGCGCACGTGCACGCCGACCTGGCCGGGCTCGGTCACGGACTCGACGGCCTCACGGGCGAGGTCGATCGCGTTGGCGCTCACGGCGTCGAGGCGGGCTGCGGTGCGGGGCATCGGCTCAGGCCTCGAAATCGTCGGCGACGGCGCGCAGCACGGTCGCGATCTTCTCGGCGTGCCCGCGGTCGGGGTAGCGGCCCCGGCGCAGTCCGTTGGAGGCGGAGTCGAGGAGGCGGATCAGGTCCTCCACGAGCACGGCCATGTCCTCGGGCTTCTTGCGACGCGCGCGCAGCACCGACGGCGCGGGGTCCACGAGCTGGAGGGAGAGGGCCTGGGGGCCACGGCGCCCGTCGGCCACGTCGAAGTCGACCTTGGCGCCCGGGCGCAGGGTCGTCACGCCGTCGGGCAGCGTCGAGGCGTGCACGTACACGCTGCCGCCGTCCTCGTCCGTGAGGAAGCCGAATCCCTTGTCGGCGTCGTAGAACTTCACCTTGCCACGTGGCACGTCGATCCCCGTCTCTGCGCCCGGAGGGGCGCGGCCTGCTGTCGTGGCACCCGGGGCGCGGGTGCCGGTGCGCGATGCTCGCGCGTACTGGATGCTGAAGGGGCGCGGGGTCTGCAGTCGAGGGCGAGCCCGGCCGCGCCGTGGTCCTCAGTCTACAGGCGGGGCCGCGCGGGACGAGCTGTTCGCCGAGGGCTCACAGCCCGGCACGGCGGCGCAGCTCGGGCACCTCGACCCGGGGCGGCGCGCCCGCGGGCACGGGCGCTCCCATCGCCTCGAGCAGCGCCTCGACCATCATCGCGGTGAACCCCCATACGAAGGCCTCGCCGGGCAGGTCGAAGGCGGGCCCGGTCTCGGTGCCGTCGATCAGGCCGATGCGTCGCACCGCCGGTGCCGTGAGCGAGCCGGGCCCGCTCACGGGTGCCCACAGCACCCGCTCGACCTCCGCGGGGTCGACGGCCCGCAGCGCGGGCGCCTCGGGCACCCAGCCCACGACGGGCCGCACGGTGTAGTTGCGCCACGGCATGGCGATCGGCGCGAAGGAGCCGAGCACGCGCACGGCGTCGGGGTCCAGCCCCGTCTCCTCGCGCGCCTCGCGCAGCGCGGTCGCGACGTCGTCGGGGTCCTCGGGCTCGGCCCTCCCGCCGGGCAGCGCGAACTGGCCCGGCTGGGACCGCATCACGTGGGACCGCTCCTCGAGCAGCAGCGACGCCTCGGCCAGGTCCTCGCCCGCGACGAGCAGCAGGACGGCGCTGCGGCGCGGGTTCCAGCGCTCGGGCGCGCGGCGCAGCGGCCGCGCGAGCTCGTCGTCGCCTCGTGCGGTGCGCAGCGCCACCGTGCGCAGGAACTCCGGGATCGTCGGCTCCGCGCCGTTCATGCGGCCGCTCCGGCCGAGGGGCACACGCCGGCGAGCATGCACTGCCCGCAGGCGGGCCGGCGCGCATGGCAGATCGCGCGGCCGTGCTCGATGAGGCGCAGCGAGAGGGTGGTCAGCGCGATCGCGGGGGCGCCGGCGTGCTGCACGCCCTCGACGACGTCGCGCTCGACGCGAGCGGGGTCGGTGCTCGAGGTCCAGCCGAGACGGCGGGCGAGCCGTGCGACGTGGGTGTCGACCGCGAGGGCGTCGGCGCCGTACCAGACGCCGCGCACCACCAGGGCGGTCTTGCGCCCGACGCCGGGGAGCGCCTCGAGGGCCTCCTGCTCCTCGGGCACCTCACCGTCGTGGTCGTCGAGGAGGGCACGGGCCAGGGCGACGACGCGCCGGGACTTGGTGGGCGCCATCCCGACGGGGCGCAGCACGTCCTCGACCGCACCGACGTCGGCGGCCGCGAGAGCCGGCGCGTCGGGCCAGCGGCCGAACAGCTCGGGCGTCACCTGGTTGACGCGCACGTCGGTGGTCTGTGCGGACAGGACGGTCGCGACGAGCAGCTCGAAGGCGTCGTGGTGGACGAGCGCGGTGCGCGCGTCGGGGTAGGCCTCGGCGAGGCGGTCGGCGACCGTGCGCACGGGCGCGGGCGTCCGGGCGGAGGCCTCCCGGCTCGGGGCGCGGCGCTGCCGTGAGGGTCCCACCAGCGCTGTCTCCTTCCCGCGGGGTGTGCGTCCCCGCGACGCGTCCATGTGACCGGACCCACGCATCATCGCGGATCATCAGTCACAATGGAGGCGAACACTGCGTCCCGACCAGATGGGACACCCAGCTCCAGGAGGATCCGTGGACGAGAACATCGTACGTTCGTCACCCTTGTTCGCCGCTCTCGACGACGACGGCAAGCAGGCCGTGCTCGCGTCGATGACCCAGGAGGATTTCCACCGCGGCGCGGTCATCTTCCGCGAGGGCGATCAGGGCGACCGCCTCTTCATCATCGCGACGGGCAAGGTCAAGGTGGGCCACGCCTCGGGCGACGGCCGCGAGAACCTGCTCGCGGTGCTCGGCCCGGGCGAGACCCTCGGCGAGCTCTCGCTGTTCGACCCGGCGCCGCGCAACGCGACCGCGACCGCCGTGGCCGAGACGTCGCTCTACTCGCTGTCGCAGCAGGACCTCTACCGCGTCCTCGCGCAGCGTCCCGAGGTGGCCCGTCACCTGCTGGCGAGCCTCGCCCGGCGCCTGCGCAAGACCAACGAGTCGCTCGCGGACCTCGTGTTCGCCGACGTGCCCGGCCGCGTCGCCAAGAACCTGCTGGACCTGGCCCAGCGCTTCGGCCGCCAGACGGACGACGGTGTGATGGTCGCCCACGGCCTCACCCAGGAGGAGCTCGCGCAGCTCGTGGGCGCGTCCCGCGAGACGGTCAACAAGGCCCTGGCCGACTTCGCCTCGCGCGGCTGGATCCGCCTCGAGGCACGTGCGGTGCTGCTCCAGGACATCGAGCGCCTGAGCCGCCGCGCCCGCTGACCCCGCTCCGCCTGCACGAGGCCCGTCATCGCTGACGGGCCTCGTGCGTCGTGCGGGGCTCCCGCGACCTACTCGGGGCCGGAGAGGTGCTCGATCGCGGCACGCAGGTTCCACTCGGCGCCCTCGCGCAGCTCGGGCGCCAGATCCGGGCCGTACACCTCGCGCAGCAGGCGGGGCATCGTCAGCGCACCCCGCGCGCGTGCCGCCCGCACCTGCTCGACGCGGGCGAGGCGGTGCTCGATCGCCTGCTCGATCGCGGCGAGCGCCGCGGGGGGCGAGCTGAACGCCTCGCCGTGCCCGGGCAGGATCTCCGAGATCCGGCCGTCCATGCACAGGGCCCGCAGCACGCGCAGGGACTGCAGGAAGTCGCCGAGCGAGCCGTCGGGAGGCACGATCACGGTCGACGAGCCGCCCAGCAGGGTGTCGCCCACGAGCAGACGTCCCCCGACGACGAGCAGCGCGATCGAGTCGGCCGTGTGACCCGGCAGATGGATGACGTGGCCGAGCGTGCCGCGGTCGCCGTCGAGCCGGCCGGGCGGGATGCGCGACCCCGGCACCGCGGCCGGGTCGGCCGCCCACAGCGGCACCTGGGTGCCGCCGCGGTTCTCGAGCCGGCGCCGCAGCGTGCCGGCCGCCTCGATGTGGTCGTCGTGACGATGCGTGACGAGCACGCCGGCGGGGCGCACCCCGCGCGCGAGACCCGCCGCCTCCTCGACGGCGGCGAGATGGCCGGCGTCCCGCGGCCCGGGATCGATCACCCAGGCCTGGTCCCCGTCGCGCACGACGTAGGTGTTGGTCCCGTCCAGGGTGAGCGGCCCGGGGTTCGGCGCGCGCACGCGCGTGATCTCGGGCAGCGGCGCCCGCTCGTCGCGCAGGCCCTCCTCGTTCACGAGAGGGCGGTCTCCTCGGCGGCGACCTCGACCACGAGATCGACCTCGACCGGGGCGTCGAGCGGCAGCACGGCCACGCCGACCGCGCTGCGGGCGTGCACCCCGGCGTCGCCGAACGCGAGGCCGAGCAGGTCGCTGGCCCCGTTGACGACGGCGGGCTGCCCGGTGAAGGCGGGGTCGGAGGCGACGTAGCCGGTCACCTTGACCACCCGCACCACGCGGTCGAGGTCGCCGATCCGGTCGGCGATCGCGGCGAGAGCGTTGAGGCAGCAGACACGGGCGAGCTCGCGCGCCTGCTCGGGGTCGATCTCGGCCCCGACCTTGCCGGTCGCGGCGAGGGAGCCGTCGACCATCGGCAGCTGACCCGAGGTCCACACGGTCGAGCCCGAGACGACGGCGGGCACGTAGCTGGCCACGGGGGCCGCGACGGACGGCAGGGCGTAGCCGGCGGCCTCGAGCCGCTCGATCACCGCGGACACGCTCATGCCGCCGAGAGAGGGCGCTTGAGGTAGGCCACGAGCGAGTCCGGGTTGGGCCCCGGCACGACCTGGACGAGCTCCCAGCCCTCGCTCCCGTAGTTGTCGAGGATCTGCTTGGTCGCGTGGATGAGCAGGGGGACGGTCAGGTATTCCCAACGGGTCATTGCAGTCATGGCCCGACTCTAGCCGGGGCTAACGGGGCACGGTCTCCCCGGCCGCCCCCTGGGTGCGGGTGCGGGCCCGGTCGAGCAGGGCGTACCAGTCCTGCACATGGGGATGCTCGCGGAGCACGCGACGGCGCTCGCGCTCGGTCATGCCTCCCCACACCCCGAACTCGATGCGGTTGTCGAGCGCGTCGGCCAGACACTCGATGCGCACGGGACATGCCGCGCACAGGGTCTTGACCTGACGCTGGTCTGCTCCCTGGACGAAGAACCCGTCCGGGTCCAGGTCCCGGCACTGGCCCTGGGCGGCCCAGCTGCTGTCCGATCTCTCCGTGGTCATGCTGATCGTCACGAACGTACCTCCCGAATCGTCGTTGACCCGTCTGGTTCATGGCCATCCTAGGGAGGGCCGCCCGCCCTGCCAAGCCGGGCTTTCCCCGCGAGGGCGTCGGCGGCGCACGTTCGCGCCGGTGGGAGCGGCACGCGTCGCTGAGACGGACGTTCGCGCTCGCGGCCCCGTACTGTAGGCCCATGGCGCAACTCGACGACCTCCGCGACGAGGGACCGGACTCGACCGGTCGCCGCTCCCTTCCCGCCGCGGCCTCCCAGACCCTGATGCTGCTCCTGGGCCTGCTCGCGGTGTGCGGGCTGGTCGGCGTGCTCATGGCCGCGTTCTTCCTCCCCGCCGTCGCGATGACCTCGCAGGCCGCCGAGGGCGGTGTCAAGCTCTTCGACTCCTACCCGGCCGAGCTCGAGGTCGAGCCGCTCAACGAGTCCAGCCGCATCGAGGCGGCCGACGGCTCGCTGCTCGCGACGTTCTACACGGAGAACCGGATCATGGTCCCGCTCGACCAGATCTCCCCTTACATGCAGCACGCGGTGATCGCCGTCGAGGACCGCCGCTTCTACGAGCACGGCGCCGTGGACTTCCAGGGCACGCTGCGAGCGCTCGTCTCCAACTCGATGGGCTCCTCGACCCAGGGCGGTTCCACGCTCACCCAGCAGTACGTCAAGAACGCCCTCCTGATGGACGCCGTGCAGCGCGGCGACCAGGACGACATCGACAAGGCGACCGAGCAGACCTACGGCCGCAAGCTGCGCGAGGCCAAGCTCGCGATCTCGCTCGAGAAGAAGTGGAGCAAGGACGAGATCCTCAACGGCTATCTCAACCTCGCCCAGTTCGGGCCCTCGCAGTACGGCGTGCAGACCGCCTCCCTGCACTACTTCTCCAAGGACGCCAAGGACCTGAACCCCGGCGAGGCCGCGATGCTCGCGGCCATCACCAACGGGCCCAACCAGTACGACCCCGTCAAGCATCCCGAGGCGGCGCAGGAGCGCCGCAACTTCGTGCTCACACGCATGCTGAGCCAGGGGTACATCACCCAGGAGGAGTTCGACCAGTACTCCCAGCAGCCCGTCGGCGACATGCTGCACGTGCAGAACGTGCGGGCCGGCTGCGCCGACGCGGGCGGCAGCGGGTTCTTCTGCGACTACGTCACCCGCGTGCTCGTCAACGACCCGAACTTCGCGCCGACCGCCGAGGAGCGGCGCAAGCTCCTGTACGGCGGCGGACTCACGATCCGCACCACGTTGGACCCGGGCAAGCAGAAGATCGCCGAGGACATCCTCAACCGGAAGGTCCCCGCCGACTCCGAGAGCGGCTTCGGCCACTCGATCGTCACGGTCGAGCCGGGCACCGGCAAGATCCTCGTGATGGCGCAGAACCGCACCTTCAACCCGTTCCAGGACGCGGCCAAGGGCGAGACGGCGATCAACTACAACGTGCCCAAGCAGTACGGCGGCGGCAGCGGCTTCCCGGTCGGCTCGACCTACAAGCCCTTCGTGCTGACCCAGTACCTCGAGACGGGCCACTCGATCTACGACACCGTGGCCACCGCTCGCGGCACGATGAAGTCCTTCCCCGCCCACTGCCTCTCACGCGGACGCTGGTACGAGAGCGACGGCTGGGATCCGGACAACGCCGTGGGCTTCACCCTGCCCGCCCAGCAGACCGTGCTGGACGCGACCAAGTTCTCGGTCAACACGTCGTACGCCCACATCGCCCAGCGCATCGACCTGTGCGACATCGGCAGCCGGGCCCGCTCGATGGGCGTCGTGCCGGCGACCTACGACAAGCTCTCCGACGACGCGTCCACCAAGCCGATCGAGGACATCTACGGCGAGCGCCTGGCGCCGGCGGCCCTGATCCTCGGCGAGCAGAACATCTCGGCGCTCGACATGGCGGCGGCGTACGCGACCTTCGCGGCGGGCGGCACCTACTGCGTGCCCACCCCGATCACCTCGGTCACCGATCGCGACGGCCAGGAGATGGCGACGTCCGGCTCGCAGTGCAGCCAGGTGCTCGATGAGAAGGTCGCCGACGCCGTGCAGTGGGTGCTCCAGCAGGACCTCGAGGATCCGCGCGCGACCGGCAAGGGCAAGATCATCCCCGGCCATGACGCGGGCGGCAAGACCGGCACCTCGAGCAGGGAGTACCACACCTGGTACGTCGGCTTCACCGAGCAGCTCTCGACCGCCGTCTGGTACGGCTCGCCGCGCGGCAACGAGCGCCCGCAGGGCACCGTGGTCGACGGCAAGCGCCTCTACGGCGACGTCTACGGCAACACGGTCTCGCTGCCCACGTGGCAGGAGTACATGACCGACGTGACGCGGGACATGGACAACGTGCCCTTCCCGGATCAGCCCCCGCGCGGCTCGCTCGTCGGCAACGGCTCGGGCGAGGCGGACTCCGGGGACACCGTGCCGGACGTGTCCGGCAAGTCCGTCAAGGAGGCCACCTCGATCCTGGAGAAGGCCGGGTACGTGGTGTCCTCGCGCGACGGCACCTCCGACAGCGTCCCGAAGGGCTCCGTGATCGGCACCGAGCCCGGCGCCGGAACGGCTCTGTCCGAAGGCGGCCCGGTCACGATCATCCGATCGGCCGGTTCGTGAGGAACGGGCGTCGGCGCGCCGCGGCGGTCGCCGTCGGCGCGGCGGCCCTGGGCGCCGCCGCCGCGCACGTCTGGGCCCGCCGCATCGAGATCCATCGGTACACGCTGCGGCGCGAGGAGCTGCACGTGCTGCCCGCGGGCGCCGACCCCGTGCGGCTCCTGCACATCTCGGACATCCATCTGATGCCCGAGGACCGCCGCAAGCTCGCGTTCCTCAAGGAGCTCGGGCGCCTCGACGTGGACCTCGTGGTGGACACGGGCGACAACATCGCCTCGGCGCGCTCGGTCGCCCCGCTCGTGCACGCGCTCGACCCGCTGCTGCACCGTCCGGGCGCCTTCGTCATGGGCAGCAACGACATGTACGCCCCGGGGCCCAAGAACCCCCTGCGCTACTTCCTGCCGGATGCGCGCCCGGACGGCTACACCGAGCCGGAGCGGCCGCTCGAGCTGCCCACCGAGGAGCTCGCCGCGGGGCTGTCGCGGCACGGCTGGCGCGACCTGACCAATCGGCGGGACGAGAGCGTGGTCGACGGCCTGCGGATCCGCTGGGTCGGGGTCGACGACCCCCACCTCGAGCGTGACGAGATGCCCGCCCCCGCGGAGGACGCCGACCCGGCCACGACCGCCCCCGTCGTGAGGATCGCCGTCGCCCACGCGCCGTACCGGCGGGTGCTCGACGCCTTCGTGCGCGACGGGGCCGATCTGATCCTGGCCGGGCACACCCACGGCGGCCAGCTGCGGGTGCCGGGCTTCGGCGCGCTCGTCACCAACTGCGATCTCCCCCGATCGCAGGCGCGCGGCCTGTCGACGTGGAGCGGCGTCCCTCTGCACGTGAGCGCGGGGATGGGGGCGAGCCCGTACTCGAACTACCGCTTCGCGACACCGCCCGAGGCGACTTTGCTCACGTTGCTCCCCCGCGACCGATGACGGGTCGCTCGCATCGCCGGGGAGTTGGTAGTGTTGCCTGCTGGTGAGCCGCTCCGCGGATCACCCTCGGGGTGTGGCGCAGCTTGGTAGCGCGCCTCGTTCGGGACGAGGAGGTCGCAGGTTCAAATCCTGTCACCCCGACCACCGGCCTGGGCCGCGACGTCGTCGACAGACGCGTCGCGGCCCAGGCTTTTCGTCGTTCCCGGGGCCTGCACCCGCCCGGCCCCGCTCACATCCGTGACAGCCGCACGAGACGCTCGGCCGGCGTCTCCTGGGAGCGGTCGGGCACCGGCATCTCCGGGAGCCGCGAGTATCCGGGCACGTGCTCGCGCAGCAGCCGGTCGAGGGTCTCCGTCGTCTCGGGGGTCGCGATCATCATGTTCGGCCCCAGCGGCCCTCGAGCCCGCACGGGCAGGTCGTCGGCACGGCCGTCGCCCGGGCCCGAGCGGCTCCCGACGAGGCTCCGCAGGCCGGGCCACCCCCTGGCGCCCGGAACCGTCGGCAGCCCTCGAGACGTCGCTCCGGCGGCCGTCTCCGACGCGGAGGCGGCCTCCTGCTCCTCCCCGTGGTCGCGCAGCTCCGTGCCCCGCGCGTCGAGCACGACCGCGGCCTCGTGAGCTCGACGTCTCCAGTCGCCCAGCGCGGCGCCGAAGGCGTCGGCGTCCGGCCCCACCCAGCACCCTCCGTCGAGCGTGCCCAGGATCGTCTCGACGGCCTGCTCGAGGGCGCCGAGAAGATCCACCGCCGCCCCGACCTCGGCCGCCAGCTCCTCCAGCGCCGTCGGGTCGGCCCCGTGGAAGTCCGCCTCGCCCATCGCATCCTCCGTCCCCTGTCCCCGCCGTCCGTCACGGCGAGGTGGAGGTCCACCGTGCACGGGCGGTGGCGACCCGCGCACGGGGCCGGCCGACCCGGTGGACAGCGCGGACGTGGGGAGGGAAGGGCACCGCCCCTGAATCACATGGCTGCAATTACCACGGCGTCGAGCCGAGGCGCGGGAGGAAACGCGGGGCACCAGCCCGCGATGGGCAAAATCTTGGCAAAGGTGCGCCGTGAAGAGGGTAAATGCTTCTCGTGAAGACCCTGTGAAGGACCGTACCCTGGCGTAGGTGCCGCCCGATCGGGGCACCGTCCCCGCGGCCGCCTCCCCGTCCCCGCCCGGACCCTTCCTCCCCCCAGGGACGGGCAGGAACGCGCGCATCCCCCCTGCGTCGCGCGCCATGGGCGGCCCGAAGGAGTCCCCCAGATGTTCCGCACCCCCCCTCGCGGCGCGCACCGGGCACCCGGTCGCGCCGTCGTCGACTATCGGGCCCTCGCGGTGCCGGTCGGCCGGTCCGTGAGCGGCGCAGCCGTGCTCGGAGCGGTCACCGCCGGCGTCGCGATCGCCGGTGTCGGCACGGCCAACGCCCAGGCCCCCGGCTCCCCCCAGCCCCGGACCGTGGCACCGCCGTCGCTCGCACCGCAGGCCCTCACCACGGTCGCCCCCGCCGTCTCCCCCGCAGCGCCGGTCGTCCCCCCGTCCGTCGTCACCCTGCGGTCCGGCGCGCGCGGCAGCGCCGTCACCTCCCTCCAGGAGGCGCTCAACGCCAACGGGGCCTCGCTCGCGGTGGACGGCAAGTTCGGTTCCGCCACGCTCCAGGCCGTCCGCAGCTTCCAGCGCGGCGCCGGCCTCGTCGTGGACGGCGTCGCCGGGGCCAGGACCTGGGCGGCGCTCGGCGGAGCCCCCGCCTCGGGCTCCTCGGGCTCGTCCACCTCCTCGGGATCGTCCTCCTCGAGCCAGCCCAAGTTGCGTCAGGGCGACCGCTCCGCGGCCGTCACCACCCTGCAGAACCTGCTGCGGGACAACGGCGCGTCGATCGCGGCGGACGGCAAGTTCGGCCCCGCGACCCATCGGGCCGTGCTCGCCTTCCAGCGGTCGGCCGGTCTGTCCGTCGACGGGGTCGTGGGCCCCAAGACGTGGTCCGCCCTCCGCAACGGCCAGGGCAGCGCGGCGGGCTCGGGATCGTCCTCGTCGGGCTCGTCCTCGTCGGGGTCGTCGGGCTCGTCGTCCGACGTGAGCGGCTCGGCGATCGTCTCCTCCGCCAAGGCGCAGGTGGGCGTGAAGTACGTATGGGGAGGCTCCTCGCCCTCGCAGGGCTTCGACTGCTCGGGGCTGACGAGCTACGCGTACAAGCAGAACGGGATCACGATCCCCCGCACGGCGCGCTCGCAGGCGCTCGGCGGCCAGATCATCTCGCAGTCCGAGGCCCGTCCGGGTGATCTCGTGGCGTTCACCGCCGACAACTACGGCCACATCGCGATCTATGCCGGCGACGGCAAAATCGTCGACGCCTCGGGGTCCCAGGGCAAGGTCGTCAACCGGAGCATCTGGAACTCTCCGCACGTGTTCGTCACCTATCGCTGACGGACGATCCAGGCCGCGCCGGCCTGTCCGACGGTCATGACCGTCACCGGGAAGGGACAGGGCGTCGCGAGGGGCCCGGTCGGCATCGCCGACCGGGCCCCTGTGCATGCCGGGGCGCGATTCGCCGTCCCCAGTCCTCCGATGTTTCGGGTGACCTGTGAAACACTTGTCGGCGGCGACGGTCGTCCACCGCCGTCCAGTCGACCTCGAGGAGTTCCTCCATGTCCGATCCGATCGCCCTCGTCCCTCTGCCGCGCTCCGCCGTCTGGTCCTCCGAGACGTGGGAGAGCGACGATCCGTGGAGCGCCCTGACCGTGGGCGTCAACGACGATCTCCCCCGCTCCGAGTACACGCTGACGATCTCCCCGGCGGGGGCGAGCCTGACGGCCGGCAGCGAGGCCGCGCTGGCCGATGGCCGCAACACCTTCGCGCAGATCGTCGCGGGCGCCGAGGGCCCCCTGCCGTGCGTCACCATCTCCGATGCGCCGCGCTACGCGTGGCGCGGGCTGATGATCGACGTGTCCCGCCACTTCCTCGCGATCCCCGATCTCGAGACCATGATCGACGCGATGGCCCTGCACAAGCTCAACGTGCTGCACCTGCACCTGACCGACGACCAGGGCTGGCGCGTCGAGATCAAGGGCTACCCCCGCCTGACCGAGGTGGGAGGCTTCCGTGCGCAGTCCCTCGTCGGCCAGATGCAGGGCACCGATCCCGCCGACTACCGCTTCGACGGCGAGCGCCACGGCGGCTTCTACACCCAGGACCAGCTGCGCGACCTCGTGGAGTACGCGCGCCGCCGCGGCGTCATGATCGTGCCCGAGGTCGACCTCCCCGGGCACATGCAGGCCGCCGTCGCCGCCTACCCCGAGCTCGGCAACTTCCCCGAGACCACCGGCCGCTCGATCGGGGTGCGCGAGGTGTGGGGCATCTCCGATCACGTGCTCGGCGTCTCCGACGCGGTCTTCACCTTCCTGCGCGACGTGCTCGAGCAGGTCGCCGACATCTTCCCGGCCCCCTACGTGCACATCGGCGGCGACGAGTGCCCGCGCGTCGAGTGGGAGCGCTCGACCGAGGCACGGGAGCGGATGAACGAGTGGGGCCTCAGCCGGGTCTCGGAGATCCAGGGACGCTTCACGCAGTTCGCCGCCGACGTGCTGCGTGCCAAGGGCAAGCGGGCGATCGGCTGGGACGAGGTGCTCGAGAGCCACCTGCCCGACGACATGATCGTCATGAACTGGCGCAAGCCGTCGGGGATCGAGGAGGCGACCTCGCGCGGCTTCCCGACCGTCGTCGCGACCGAGTCGGTGCTCTACTTCGACCACGCCCAGGCCAAGGGGCACGACGAGCCCCTCGCGATCGGCACGGCCGTCACGACGCTCGAGGACGTGTACACCTCCGAGCTGCTCCCCCGGGACCTCGACGAGCACCAGCAGTCGCTCATCCTGGGCATCCAGGCGCAGCTGTGGACGGAGTACATCACGAGCGCCGAGCACCTGCAGTACATGGCCTTCCCGCGCCTGTGCGCGGTCGCCGAGCGGGCGTGGGGCTCCCCGGAGCAGTCCTTCGACGAGTTCGACGAGCGGCTGCGCAGCCACCTGGGCCGGCTCGACGCGCTCGGCATCGCCTACCGCGCCCTCGACTGACCCTCGCGGGCCGTCCCGGTCGCGTCAGCCGCGCAGGGATCGGCGGTCGGCCTCCATCCGGCCGCCGATCCACAGCGACGCCGCTCCGGCGAACACGAGCAGCGCCGCCACGGTCGCGAACACCGTGAAGGTGGGGGTGCGGGACGGCCGGATCCCCTCGAGCATGGAGTTGATGCCGCCCGCATCGCCGCCCGCGGCGACGGCGGGCGCCTGCGGATCGACGTCGACGCTCACGGGCGCGGTCACGACGATGCCCGCGGAGTCCTCGACGACGTACTCGACGGAGCCGCCGGTGCCGCGGAAGCCGCTCTCGGGGACGAACGTGAGGACGCCGTCCCCGCGCACCGTGTACTCGCCTTCGCCGGGCACGACGAGGCGGGTGCCCGTCCCGTCCGTGAGCTCGTCGGCGTTGGCCGCCCGCGGGGAGAACAGGCGCACGGTCCGCGCGCGCAGCGGATCGGAGGCGCGGCCCGGGGTGTCGTTGGCCAGCAGGTCCACGGACAGGACCTCGCCGGGACGGCCGCGCAGCTGGTCCGCCCGGGCCGTGGGCGGGTAGGCCGTGTACTCGGCCACGAGCATCGCGCTCACGGGGTTGTCGGCGTACAGGCCGAGGCCGCCGTAGGGCACCGGGTCGGGGCTCGCCGTCACGCCCTCCTCGGGGGTGAAGCGAGCGATCCGCGCGTCGAGGTCGAGGGTCCAGGTGCCCTGGCCGGGCACGGTGAGGGTCAGGCCGTCCTTGGACAGCTGCGCACCGTCGGGCGCACCGTCGGTGAGGAAGCGCAAGGAGTCCGCGCGCACGTTGCGCGAGCCGTCCATCGGCGCGAACTGCACGACGGATCCGGGGTGCTCGGCCACCACGCGGTCGGTGAGGGCGGCGTAGCCGATGCTCAGCAGGGCCGTCGCGGTCTCGGCGCCGTCCGCGTCGGAGCCGCGGATCCCGATCGGGTTCACGGTGTGCACGGCATCGGAGTCCGGCGTGAAGCGCACGTGTCCGGTCGCGCGGTCGAGGGCCCATGTGCCCTGGCCGGGGACGGTCGCCCGGGTGCCGTCCTCGGCGAGCTCGACGCCCTGCACGCCGGGCGCGGCGACGAGGCGCAGCGAGCCGGGGACGACGTTCTCGTCGACCTCCGAGACCGGCAGGTCGACGCTCTGGCCGAAGGGTGCCGATCGCACCATGTCCTGGATGACGGGGGTCGAGACGGTGACGACGGCGGGGGTGACGGCGTCGCCGGAGGCGTCGCGGGCCGTGTAACGGATGGGCGAGGGCTCGCGGCCCAGGCGGGGGCCGATGGGGGTGAAGGTGAGCGAGGTGCCGTCCGTGGAGAGCTGCCAGGTGCCCTGGGAGGGGACCTGGGCGCGCCGGCCGTCGCTCGTGAGGGTCGAGCCGCTGGGCAGCCCGTCGAGCAGGAGCCGGGCGCTGCCTGCGGTGACGCCCTCGGCGCCGTCCATGAGGTCGACCGTGACGGCCTCGCCCTCGGCCGCTGTGGCCTCGTGGTCCGTCACCGCTCCGTCGTCCGCGAGGGCCGGGGTGCCGGTGCCGAGCACGAGGCCACCGGACAGGAGGATCGCCGCCAGGCGCAGGGACCAGCGGGCGGTGCGCCGGCCACGCGGCTGCTCGCGGTGGCGGGCCTGCTCGCGGGCGCACGGGCGGGGCGCGCGGGCAGGCGGGATGGGCGGCACGCGGTCACGCTACCAGGGGCGGTGGCGCCACCCGGGGCGGAGGTGCGGCTCGGACGTCACGACACCACGGCGCTCCCGCGTGGGCCGGGGCGTGACGCTCGGCCTCGGCCCGGGACACCGGCGCCGCAGGTCGGCCGGATCCGGGCGACCCTCTGTCGGGCGCTCATCTCGCTCTAGGCTGGGCCCATGGACGACTCGACCACGCCCGTCACGGACTCCGCCACCGCCTCGGGGCTTCCCGCCCTGACCGACCTGGTCCCGCTGCTGCTCCCGCACCTCGTGGCGTGGATGCCCGCGCAGCGGTGGTATGCCGCGAAGTCCGCCGCGCCCTCGGACGTGTGCCTCGTCGCGAGCGCCGTCGTCGCGCAGACGGGCCGCGACCAGGTTCTCGACGTCGTGGTGCGGGTGGGCACGGCGCCCCGCACCACGGACTACCAGGTGCCGCTCGTGCTGTCGCCCGCCGACGCGGCCCCCGCCGCGCACGGTGACCCCGCTGCCGAGATCGCCGTGCTGGCCGTCCCGGGAGGGTCGGTGCGGGTCCAGGACGCGACCCGTACCGCTGTCGGGCGCGCGGCGCTGCTGGGCGTGGTGGTCGACGGACGTGAGATCGCCGGGGACGGCCTGCGCCTGCGCGGGGAGCCGGTGGCGGGGCGCGGTCGCGGCCGCATCGTGTCCTCGCGCCTGCTGAGCGGCGAGCAGTCCAACTCCTCGATGATCGTCGAGCTCGACGGCGCCGCGCCGGTGATCGCCAAGCTCTTCCGCGTCCTGCAGAGCGGCGACAACCCGGATGTCGTGCTGCAGGGCGCCCTCGACGCCGCGGGCAGCGAGCAGGTCGCGCCGCTCATCGGCGCCGCACGGGTGACCTGGGGCGAGGGCGCGGACGCCGACGAGAGCGGGCACGCCCTGTTCATCCAGGAGTTCCTCACGGGTGTCGAGGACGCGTGGCGGGTCGCGCTGCGGGACGCCGTGGCGGGCGTCGACTTCTCCGCCGGGGCGCGCTCCCTGGGGGAGGCGACCGCGCGGGTGCACCGCGATCTGGCCGATCGCCTGCCGACCCTCGACCCGTCGCCGGCCGAGCGCGAGCGCCTGGTCTCCTCGATGCTCGCGCGCCTCGAGGAGGCACGCGCCGAGGTGCCCGCCGTCGACGCCGCCGCCGAGCCCCTCGCCGCCGTCATCCGTCGCACGCTCGACGTCGCGTGGCCGCCGTTCCAGCGGATCCACGGCGACTACCACCTGGGCCAGGTGCTCGCGGTGCCCGATCGCGGCTGGGTGCTGCTGGACTTCGAGGGCGAGCCGATGCGCCCGCTCGCCGAGCGCTCGCTGCCCGACTGCCCGGTCCGCGACGTCGCCGGCATGCTGCGCAGCCTCGACTACGCCGCCGGCGCCGTGCTGCTCGAACACGCGACCGACGTCTCCGCGTGGGCGGCCCGCGCACGGGACGCCTTCCTCGCCGGGTACCGCGAGATCGCACAGATTCCCGACGACGACGCGGTCTTCGCGGTGCTGCTGGCCGCGTTCGAGGCCGACAAGGCCGTCTACGAGGCGCTGTACGAGGCGCGCAACCGGCCCGCCTGGGCCCCGATCCCCCTCGCCGCCCTCGAGAGGATCGCCGGCTGAGGGCTCCTGCCCTCGCCCCTTCGCTCTCCCTCGCCCCTCGTCTCTCGCCCCTCGCCGAGCGCCACCTGACGGCACCTATCCGGGCCGATAGGTGCCGTGAGCTGGCGCTCGCCCAGGGGGGATGCCCTGGGGGCGGGGGCCCAGGACGGCGACGCTGCGCGGCTCCCCCGCCCCGCGTCAGTCGACGGGGACGAACTCGATCGGGGAGACGGACGAGTAGCGGTCGTCGCGGATCGCGACGACCCCGACGCCGCCGATGAAGGGGGCGAGAGCCTGCGGGTTCTTGCCGGGGTTGGCGAGGATGACCTGGAAGCCGAAGTGGCGGAAGGACTCCATCGCGGCCGTGATGAACTTGCCCGCGCCCTTCGAGAACGCCTCGTCGATGATGATGGGCGCGTAGCGCGGCACGTCGGCGCCGGTGCCCGCGAGCTGGTAGCGCAGCGCCGCGGCGAGGCAGAACGTGGTCAGGCGCTCGTTCTGGCCGCCGGACAGCGGGCCCCCGGACTCATGGGCGTGGACGACGGTGCCCTCGGCGTCGACCTCCTCGGCGTGGAAGTGCACGTGACGACGTACGTCGAGGATCACGCGGGAGACCTGGTCGTCGTTCGTGCGCGCCGCCGAGATCAGGCCCATCAGGTGGCGCAGCGAGATGAAGCGCTCCTCGGCACGGTCGCGGTCACGCGTGACGTCGTTCTCCACGGTGTCGCGCGCCGCCTCGTCGAGGGCGTCGCGGAACTCGTCGAGCGCCGCGAGGTGCACGGGCCGCATCGAGAGCTGCAGGTAGCGCCCGCGGTGGAACTCGACCTGCGCGAGCAGCGAGTTGATGCGCTGGAGGCGCTTGCGGATCTCGGCAGGCTCGCGGCCGATCGCGGTGGCGAGGGCCTGGACGTCGCCGAGCGTGTTGCCGGTGAAGAACTCGAAGAAGCGGTCCTCGACCTCGGGGAGCTTCTCCTCCTCGATGCGCTGGAGGATCGCGAGGTAGTCGCCCGCGGCGTCGAGCGAGGTGTCGGTGTCGCCCGCCTCCGCCGGCCAGCGGCGGCTGAACTCGCGCATCGCCGTGCGCATGTCCTCCTCGGCGCGCGAGGTGCGCCGGGTGAGGTCCATCAGCTCGGCGTCCAGCGTCGCCGAGGCGTCCTTGGTGACCTGGTCGATGTTGGCGAGCACGAGGGTCGGGGCGATCGCCGCGAACCGCTCGGCGAGATCGTGCTCGACCTCGGCGGACAGCTCGCGCGCCTCGATGCGGGTGCGCGCCTCGGCGAGCCGGGCAGATGCGCGCTCGGACTGCTCGGCGAGGCGCCCGAGGGTCCGCACGACGTCGAGGAGCTCCTCGTCGGCGTCGGCGATGGACTGCTCGACGTCGTCGATCTGGCGCGCGAGCTCGGACAGCGCCTGGGAGCCGTCCTCGGCGGCACGGACCATGTCGCGCAGGTTCGCGATGCGGCGCGCGACGGACGCCGCGTCGATGTCGTCCCAGGTCACCGACGAGATGGCCTGGAGCGCGAAGAGCCGCTCGCGGCGCCGCTCGTCCTCGGTCTCGACGTCCTTGCGACGTGCCTGGGCCTCGAACAGGGCCTGCTCGGCACGTGTGCGCTCGGCCTCGAAGACGGACCGCTTGGCGCGGTTGTCGAAGCCCAGCACCCACTGGGAGCGGTCGTTGATGGCGCGGTCGGTGTTCTTCTCGTGCCGCGTCGCGGAGTGCTTGATCTGCCCCGAGCGGAGCACGGCGCGGGGCAGCCGGGTGAACTCCTCGAGGGTCTCGGCGCACACGTAGTCCATGCGCGAGGAGATCTCGTGGGACAGCCACGGGTGGAACTCGCCGTCCTTGATCTCGATCTTGGAGGCGAGGGTGCGCTCGTCGATCGCGCGGACGGGCTGGCGCAGGTCGGTGTTGATGCGGTTGTAGGAGATGCGGCGACGCAGTCGGGTCCGGTCGATGACCGCGGCGACCTCGCGGTAGACCCGGTCGGGCACGAGGATCGAGCGGGCGAGCCCTCGCAGCGCCTGCTCGGCGGCCGCGGTCCACTCCTCCTGCCCGGCCCGGACCTGCAGCAGCTCGGCCGCGAAGGGCAGCGAGGTGGGGGCGATGCCGACCTCCCGGGCGATCGCGTCGCGCAGGGCCACGTCCTCGGAGTGGAGGTTCGAGGCGCGCGTGGTGAGCGACTGCAGCTCGGCGGTCGCGGCGCGCAGGGTCTCCGTCTGCTCGCGCACGGCCGCCTCGGCGTCCCAGCGGCGCTGGGACGAGGAGCGCTCCTCCTCGTCGAGGTCGCGGCGCATCGCGGTCACGTCCCGCTGGACGGCGAGGAAGAGGTCCTCGCTCACGGGCGTGCGCAGGTCGACCGTCGCGAGCTGGGCCGCGAACTCGGTCGCGCGCTCCTTGCGGCGGTCGCGCTCGACCTCGAGGCCCGCGATCTGCTGCTTCCAGTCGTCGATCTCGCCGCCGCCGGCCCGGCGGCGCTGCTCCTTGAGCTGGGCCAGGTCGGCGCGCGCGTCGGCGACGTCCTGGGTCAGCCGACGCTGCTGGGCGCCGGCCCGGTCGTGCTCGAGCTGCAGCCGGTCCTCCTCACCCGCGAGGAGCCGCACGAGATGACGGGCCGCGAACAGGTCGATGTCCTCGCGGCGGTCGACGAGCTCGCCGCCGCGCTCGCGCATCTGCGTCCACGAGGTGTGCGCCTCGCGCAGGGCGCGCAGGGTGTCGCGCTGCTCGCGCGCGGTCACGAGCGCCTCGTAGACCTCCGAGAGGTTGTGGAAGTTGGCGAGGGCCTGGTCGGCGAGCTCGAAGGTGCGCGGCTCGTCGAGCATGTAGTCGCGCAGGAGCGTGTTGACGTCGCCGAGCTCCTTGGCCGACTGGATCTTGTGGAGCAGCTGGAGCGCCTTCTCGTCGGGGATCCCGAGCAGCTGGCAGAACTTCGCCCGGTACTCGCGGAACTGGCGGAAGGTCTCGGTGCCCGGGATCGCCTGCTCGAGGGCGCGGCCCTCGATCTGGGTCGAGACGAAGGGGCGCAGGTCGGTGACGTCGAGCGGGGTGCGCGAGATGACGTAGAGGGACTTCACGTCCGAGTCGGCGCGGTGGCCCGCGTGCAGGAGCAGCAGACGGGACAGCTGGATCGTGTGCCCCTCGCCGTCGGAGTAGCGCAGGGAGATCACCGAGAGCGTCGAGGTCGCGCGCAGGACCTCCTGGCTGAACTCACCCGTCGCGGCGTCGTAGTGCATGGCCCACGCGCCGCGCACGTACGAGGCGACGGTGCGGCGGCTCTTGGAGCGGGTGGGGCCCGCGTCGGAGGCGGCGGCGTTGAAGTGCAGTGTGCGCGGCGGGGTCAGCAGCGCGCTGATCGCGTCGAGCAGGGTGGACTTGCCCGTGCCGGGGCCTCCCGTGAGGAAGAAGCCCTTGGGGCTGATCGCGAGGTCGTGCGTGCCGTGGAACGTGCCCCAGTTCGACAGCTGGACGTGCACGAGCCGCCACTGGCCCGGGTGCGGGTGATCGGGGTCGGTCGCGACGGGCTGGTCGACAGGGGCCTCGCGGAGGCCGGGGAGGTCGAGGGCGGCGGCTGCGGATTCCACCGGGCCAGGGTACCCAGTGGGGCCGACAGCCGACCCCTGCGGTGCAGAGATCGACGATCGGACATGTCGGCCATATGGCCCCCTTGCGCCAGCCCCTCGCTCCTGTAGTGTGTGCCCGGTCAGATCCGGGAGCTACAACGAGGTATTCCCATGAACGCACTGGTCCTGCGCAGCGCGATCGTCGCCGCGATCGGCGGGCTCATCTTCGGCTTCGACACCGCCGTCATCTCGGGCGCGGAGGAGGCCATCCAATCCCAGTTCGGGATGAGCGACTTCATGCTCGGCTTCACCGTGGCCACGGCCCTGATCGGCACGATCATCGGCGCCCTCGTCGCGGGGCAACCGGCCGACCGCTTCGGCCGCAAGAAGGTCCTCTACGTGATCGGCGCGCTGTACGTGATCGGCGCGCTCGGCTCGGCCCTCGCGCCCAACGCCGAGGTGCTCATGATCTTCCGCCTCCTCGGCGGGCTCGGGGTGGGTGCCTCCTCGGTGTGCGCCCCGATCTACACCGCGGAGATCGCCCCGCCCAAGAACCGCGGCACGCTCGTCGGGCTCGTGCAGTTCAACATCGTGCTCGGCATCCTCGTGGCGTACGCGTCGAACGCGATCATCCGCGTGGTCGCGCCCGAGGACATCGCGTGGCGCTGGATGCTCGGCGTCATGGTGGTGCCCGCCGTCATCTTCCTGCTGCTCCTGTTCACGGTCCCGGAGACCCCGCGCTGGCTCATGGCCCACGGCCGCGAGGCCGAGGGCGAGCAGGTCTCGCGCCGCCTCACCCGGACCGCCGAGGAGTCGGCCGACCAGCTCGCGGAGATCCGCTCGAGCCTGGCCCAAGAGGCCAGCGTCCAGGGCGTGCGGTTCTTCACCCGCAACCATGCGCGGGTGATCCTGCTGGCGGTCGCGATCGCCTTCTTCAACCAGATGTCGGGGATCAACGCGATCCTCTACTACGCGCCCCGCGTGATCCAGGAGGCCGGTGCGGGCGAGAACGCCGCCTATCTGATGACGATCGCCGTCGGCGTCATGAACCTGATCGCGACGATGGCGGCGCTCACCGTGATCGACCGGCTGGGACGACGGACCCTGATGATCGTCGGCACGATCGGCTACCTCGTCTCGCTCGGCTTCCTCACGGTCGTCATGTTCTACTTCGAGAAGGTGGGCTTCTCGTCCGTCTCGAGCGTGCTGGTGCTCGTGGGCCTGCTCGTGTTCATCGCCGCGCACGCCTTCGGCCAGGGCTCGGTGATCTGGGTGTTCATCTCGGAGATCTTCCCCAACCGCATCCGCGGGCGCGGCCAGTCGCTCGGCAGCCTCACGCACTGGACCTTCGCGGCGATCACCACGTGGCTGTTCCCGCCGATCATCGGCGCGCTCGGAGGCGGCGTCGCCTTCCTCGTGTTCTTCATCGCCATGGTGGGCCAGCTGGTCTGGGTGCTGCGCGTCATGCCCGAGACCAAGGGCGTGCCGCTCGAGGAGATGGAGGCCGAGCTCGGGCTCATCGAGGATCCGCGGGCCGCTCGCGACTCGGCCTGAGAGGCGGCCCCGGCCGGGTCTCGCCGCCGGTCCAGGTGGGTCGGGGCGTGGCGGCGTGCTGGGGCTGGGTCGGGGCGGTCGGCGACACCGGAGGGCAGCCCTCCCCGAGTGCCAGCTCACGACACCTATCGGCCCGACTATGTGCCGCTGTGTGGCACTCGCATCCCGGTGCCGACGCGGGACCAGGACCAGACTCTCGCACGGCACGGTCAGCGCGTCGCCCAGCCCGTCAGCCGATCCCGCCCAGCGCGTCGCCCAGCCCGTCAGTCGGTCCCGCCCGACGAGTGGACCAGCCCGTCAGTCGGTCTCGCCTCGGGCGCCGTCCTCGGCGTCGTGCGGGTCCTCGAGCGCGACGCCGGAGTCGCGGTAGAGCCGGATGAACTCGCGCGCGGTGTCGGGGTCGATCATGAGGCGGAGCACGGGCGAGACCTCGTAGGCGTCGCCCTGCTCGTCGAGCAGGCCCGCACGCTGCAGCTTGGCGATCGAGGCGCGCACCTCCTTGGCGAAGCCGGCCTCGTCGGTCGAGGCGGTGCGCCGATAGGCCGCGAGCGACTGCTCGATCTCGCGTTCGGACACGACCGCGCGCTGGCCGCGCGAGGACTGGGTCAGCAGCGTCTGGCGCAGGACCAGCAGCAGCACGGAGTCGAGGCGGTTGAGCCCCGTGAGGCGGCGCAGGAGCTTGGGGGCGTCGGCGTCCTCCTCGCTCTGGCGGACGAACGCGACCTGGGCGTCGTCGTCGACGACCAGCTCGAGGAAGAGGTCGGCGAGGCGGGCCTCGATCGCGGCCCGGTCCCGGAGCAGCTGCGTGTAGCGCGTGGAGTCCTTGCGGCCGTCGATGAACGGGCCCTGGAGCAGCGCGACGAGCGCGCGCCGGGACTCGTCCGTCAGCTGCCCGAGGATCACGGAGGTGCCCTCGGAATATTCGTCGTCGGACTCGTGCCGGGCCGAGGCGGTCGCAGTGCTCACGGCGCCCCAGCCTACCGTCGGTCGACCGGGCAGGGCGGCAGAGCCTCGCACGTGGCAGAGCCTCGCCCGGCGGTGCGGTCGAGCAGCAGTGTGGCAGGCCCGCTCGACCGAGGGCCCATGCGGCTGGGCTGACCCCGTTTTTTAGGTCCGGTGGTTCTGGGAGTCGTCCTGTCGCCCGTGGTTGCGGGCAGGGAGACTGGTCAGATCATGTCGAACAGCAGGAAGCGTCACACCCCGGAGCAGGTCGTCCGCAAGCTCGGGCAGGCCGACAGGATGCTCGCCGACGGCAGCCCGGTGACCTTGGCCTTGAGGATCTGGGCCACACCTGCGACCTTGCCACCGGGCAGGCCCCAGTACTGTGCGGACTCACTGGTGACCAGCACCAGGGCCAGGTTCGGATCGTCCACGCCGTCGGGGAAGTAGCTCTTGGCGGAGTCGTCCCACAGCTCGGCGATCTTGGCGCGGTCCTCGACGAACTTGGCCTGCCCGCCACGGACAGCCAGGATCCGGCCTCGGAGACGTTGAGGTTCACCTCGGGGCCCTGACGCAGGGCGTCGGCCTGATCGCCCTGCAGGCCCACGAACAGCCACACATCAGCATCGTCGGTGACGTCCTGGACGGTCATGGGGTGGGACAGCAGCTTGCCGTCGGCGCGGGCGGTGGTCAGCATGACGATGCTGGTGCCGCGCAGCTTCTCGACGACGTCCTGCTGGGTGAAGTCCTGGTCGGTGCTCACGGTTCCTCCATCGGGTCGAGCGGGTGGTCGAACGGGGTGCGGGCCCCTGGGCCACACCTGGATGAGCGGGCGCGCCGACGTCGGGCGGCCGCGCCCGGTGATGCGTCGACCGTAGGCTCCGCACCTGCGACGGGCACCCAGGAACCCGACCGACCGGTCCCGGGATGCCAGGCAGCTCGTCGCGCACTCCGGCGGCCACCAGCACCCTTCGGGACCGGATGCGGGTGCCATGCCCCTTCGACCATTCGGTCACAGCAGGCCGTCCGTTCATGGGGCCTGCATGTCGTAGCGTGGCCAGGTGACCCACACCTCCGGCTCCCCGCAGCGGGAGCACACCACCGGCTCCTTACAGCGGGAGCACACCAGCAGCACGCCCGCGGATGACCGGCCGCCCGCCACCCCCGCCGAGGCGGCCACCAGCAGACCCGACATCCCCGTCGGTCTCGACAACGCCCCGGAGGGCCCGGGCGTCTCCGCGGCGGGGTTCGCGGCCCCCGTGCCCGCGATCGTGGCCGGGATCAGCGAGGCCATCGGGAACACTCCCCTGATCCGTCTGGACTCCCTGTTCCCCGACTCCGGGGTGGAGATCCTGGCGAAGCTGGAGTCGGTGAACCCGGGCGGCTCCACCAAGGACCGGCCGGCGATGGGCATGGTGCGCGACGCCCTGCAGACCGGGCGACTGGCCCCCGGCGGCACCGTGGTGGAGTCCTCCTCCGGCAACCTTGGCGTGGCCCTGGCCCGTGCCTGCAACGCCCACGACGTGCGGTTCGTGTGCGTGGTCGACGCCCGTACCAACGCCACCACCGTGCGCACCATCCAGGCGCTCGGCGGGGAGATCGACCTGGTCTCCGAGCCCGATCCAGCTACCGGCGACCTGCTCACCGCCCGCTTCAACCGGGTCAAGGAGCTGCTGGAGGAGATCCCCGACGCGGTGAACCTGTACCAGTACGGCAATCCCGCCAATCCCCGTGCCCACTACGACGGCACCATGCGGGAGATCGCCGAGGCCACCGGGCACCAGGTGGACGTGCTGATGGCGGCGGTGTCCACGACCGGAACCATCGGCGGCTGCTCCGCGTACATCCGCGACCACGACATGAGCACCCGCGCGATCGCGGTCGACGCGGTGGGCTCGGTTCTGTTCGGTGGCACCGCCGCGCCCCGCCCCCTGCCCGGCATGGGTGCGGGCGTGGTCACCGAGCTGTCCCGCCAGGTTCAACCCGATCAGGTGATCCGCGTGGAGGGCCTGGACTGCGTGGTGGGCGCCCGGCACCTGGCACGCAGCGAGGGCATCCTGGCCGGGGGCTCCACCGGCGGCATCGTGCATGCCCTGGGCGGGCTGATCCCCAGCCTCGAGCCCGGCACCCGCGTGGTGTTCGTGGTGCACGACGGCGGCGTTCCCTACCTGGAGACCGTGTACGACGACCAGTGGGTGCGGGAGAACCTCGACGCCGACACGGACGCGATCGCGGAGGGGATCGAGCAGCTGCGCAGGACCGCCCGCCGTGGCTGAGCAGCCCTCCGTCCGGGCCGGCACGGCCCATCCGGCCCGCAGCGACGGTGCTGCCCGCCCGATTCGCGACGACCGCACTGCACCGCCCATGGCAGCCGCTGAGACACCGCTTCGCCCGGCCGCCGATGCGCCGCTGCGGCTCGCCGTCGTCGGTGCCGGACCGAAGGCGCTGTACGCGCTGGAGGAGCTGACCGCGCTGTTGGATGCTGCGGGCTCCGCCACGGCCACCGCCGACGACGCGGGAGCTGCGGCCTCCGCATCGTCAGCAGCATCCGGCCTGATCGTGACGGTGATCGATCCTGTCGACGTGCCGGGTACGGGCGCCGCCTACCACTCCGGCCAGCCGCACCACCTGCGGCTGAACGTGACGGCGGCGATCCTGGATGAGCCCGCCACCGGCGACTTCCCCGCGTACCCCAACTGGGTGCAGGACCCGTACCCGCAGCTGGCCGACGAGCCGTACCCGCCGCGCGCGGTGGTCGGCGAGTACCTCGCCCAGCGCTGGCAGCAGATGATCCATGGTCTCTCCCGGCATGCCCGCGTGGAGCACGCCCGGGCCCGGGTGACGGACCTGCGGCGCGAGGGCAGCGCCTGGCATCTGACCACCGACGCTGCTCCCGCGGACGTCGGCCCGGTGGACGAGGTGCTGATCGCCACCGGTCACGCCGCTGGCCACCGGGGCGCCCTGGTGCACCACTGGAGTTCACCCCTGCCCCTGGTCCCGGCGGTCCTGCCCGCTGAGCGGATGCTCAGCGCCGAGCAGGTCCCACCCGGTTCCCGGGTCGCGGTGCGCGGCGGGGCGCTGACCTTCATCGACGCCTTGCTTACCCTCACCGAGGGCCGCGGCGGCACCTTCACCGAGAGCACCGAGGTCGACGCGAGCGGCGGCACCGAGGCGGATGTCCCTGCCCGCCTGGTGCACCATCGCGGGCCGCACGAGCCGACCGTGATCCGGCCGATCACCCGGCAGGGTCTGCTGCTGGATGCGAAGCCGGACCCGGGATCACCCCTGACCGGGGCCGGCGAGCGCGCCGTCGAGCAGGCCCGCGCCCGATTCACCTCCGGCCAGGGCATGGGCCCGGACGCGGTGCTGGCGATCGTGGTCGATGCCGCCACCGCCATGCTCGAGGGGACACCCGCGCCCAAGAAGCACGCCAGTACCTCGGGACGGGATGCGCGCGACACCGTCGCTGGTTCTCGCGCGGCCGTCGAACACACGCTGAGCACCGGTGCGGAACCCCATCTGCCCCGCGGCGCGGGGCGCGCCGAGGCGGCGCTGCGTCGCAGCATCGAGACGGCCCAGGGCCACCGCTCGCCCGGTCCGGCCTGGGCGCTGGGTCGCGTGTGGCAGACCCTCTACTCCCCGGTCTCCGCCGCCCTGCGCGGCAGCGACGCCCCCGAGGAGGAGTGGGCGCGCTTCCGGCAGGCCGCGCAGGTGCTGGAGCGGTTCGCCTTCGGCCCTCCGCTGGTCAACGCCCGCAAGCTGCTGGCGATGATCGACTCCGGCGCGGTGGACCTGTCCTGGATGGATGGTGGGACGGGCATCGACGGCAAGAGCATCCATGTCGCGCCCGTGACCGAGAGCTCCGACGCCACTGCCACGGGCCGGCATGTTGACGCCACTGCCACCGGCCGGCACGACGACGCACCGTCGGGCGGCGATGTCGACGTGGTGATCGACGCGGTGCTCACCCCGCCCGGTCTGCTGAACCTCACCGACGAGCTGGCGGGGTCGCTGCTGCACCGCGGCCTGGTGCAGGTGCGGCCCGGCAGGCGGGGGGCGATGATCGACGAGGCCGGCTCCCCCGTCGGCCGCGATGACGCGCCACTGGTCGCCCCCGACGGTCGGACCGTGGCCGGGCTCGCGCTGATCGGGCGGCCCACAGAGGACCATGTCATCGGCCACGACTCGCTGAACCGCCACCTGCACCACGAGGGCCGATGCTGGGCCCGACGGATCGCGGACCGGGTTGCGGGCGCTGACGATGCCGCTCCCGCTGACGCGGCCGCCCCTGCCGCGCCGGCTGACGCAGCTGTTCCTGCCGCCCCCGTCCCCGCTGTCGCCCCCGAGTGAGAGGACCTGCCGTGACCGAGGAACCCACCCTGCGCGAGGCATGCCAGGGAACCCCGCCGCTGTCGGCTCGTCTGGAGCCGTGGATGCAGGAGCTGCTGGCGGACCCTGCGACCTGCAGCTCGCTGCTGGAGCGCTACGGAAGCCCGCTGAACGTGCACGACTTTTCCGCGCTGCCGCGCAACGCCGCAGAGCTCACGGAGGTGGCCGAGGGCTCCGGGGTGGACCTGCGGATCTTCGTGGCACGCAAGGCCAACAAGACCCTCGGCATGGTGCGTGCCGCGCATCGCGCCGGGCTGGGGGTCGACGTGGGCAGCGAGCGCGAGCTGGGCCAGGTGCTCGAGGCCGGTGTGCCGCCGCATGACGTGGTGGTCACCGCGGCCATCAAGCCCGATCCGGTGCTGCGCCTGGCCCTGGAGTCCCGCTCACTGCTGGTGCTGGACAACCTCGACGAGGTGGCCGCCTCCCGGAGGGTCGCCGAGCAGGTCACCGGCGCCCGGAGCGCGGAACCAGGTCGCCCCGCGGACGGGGCCTCTGGTGCCCCCGAGCCGTTCCCCGTGGCGCTGCGCCTCGCGCCCAAGCCCAGCGACCTGATCCCGCCCACCCGCTTCGGGGAGTCGGCCCGCGCCTGGCTCGAGCTGATCGACTCCGGCGGCCTGGGCGACCTGCTGCGGGTGGACGGTGTGCACTTCCACCTGCACGGCTATGACCCGATCGCGCGCGCCACCGCCCTCGGGGAGGCGCTGGAGCTGATCGACGCGCTGCGCGAGCGCGGCCTGGCCCAGGATGGCGCGTTCGTGGACATCGGCGGCGGCATCCCGATGAGCTACCTGGACGATGCCGAGCAGTGGGACGCCTTCTGGCAGGCCCACGAGCGGCAGGTTCCGGAGTCGGGCCTCGGCGGGGGTGCTCGCGCGGCCGACGACGACCGGCCCGCGGCTGCCCCCGACGCCGGCGAGGACGCCCCCACCGCCCCGCTGACCTGGCGCCGGGAACCGCTGCGGCAGGTGTACCCCTACCACCAGCAGGTGATCCGCGGGCCCTGGCTGGAGCGGCTCCTGGGCCACGAGATCCGCCCGGGTGCCACTGCCGGGCAGGCCCTGCGAGAGCGCGGGGTGCAGCTGCGCTGCGAGCCGGGCCGCTCCATGATGGACGGTTGCGGCATGACGCTGGCGAGGGTCATCCAGCGCACCAGTGCCAGCGACGGCGTGCCCCTGGTGGGGCTGGAGATGAACCGCACCCAGTGCCGCTCCACCTCCGACGACTTCCTGGTGGACCCGATCCTGGTGCGCACCGGCACACGCGACGATGCCACGGATCCGTCGGTCGCCGGTGCCGGGCAGAGCAGGGCGAGCGAACGGTTCGAGGGGTTCCTGGTGGGCGCCTACTGCATCGAGGCCGAGCTGATCCTGCGTCGGCGCCTCGCGTTCCCGCAGGGTGTGGCCGTGGGCGATGTGATCGCCCTGCCCAACACCGCCGGGTACCTGATGCACATCCTGGAGAGCGCGTCCCACCAGATCCCCCTGGCCTCCAACGTGGAGCGCGTCGGCGGTGGGGAGGCAGGCGGATCCGGAGGTGACCACCCCAGCGCAGAGGTGTCGGACCGCAGCAGGACGGGCGGCACGGACCGCAGCAGCACCGCCGTCGAAGGCAGCGATCCCCGTCCTGATGTGCCCGGGTTCAAGCGCGACGGCATCGACCGGGTGCTGCCCATCCGGGCCTGATCCCCCGCTTGAGAGCTCTGTGAGCACGCCTACATGCCGGGAATCTTCGGCCCACCGGTCGAGGTGGGCACAGATGCGTCCCGTCAGGTGCAGGTGCTGGCACGCACGGGGCGGCACGCGACCAGCTGACGGCGCGGCCATGCACGGGGCGGCCTCGCGCTCGGCGGCACCCGACCTGCTGACGGCGTTGCCAAGCGCGGGGCGGCACGCGAGCCGGTGGCGGCGCGGCCTCGGTCTGACCCGACGCAACAGGAGTGCTAGCTGTAATGACCGGGGACGTTAGTCGACGCTTGCGGCGCTGGTAGAACTCGCGTCAGGGCCGCGGCATCGCCGGTGACATCCACGCCCTGCGCGATAGCGGCGGGCAGAGGCATTGCGCCTTGTAGGAGGGCAACCAGTACCGGCCCGGGGCCTGTAACACCCGCCAGGGGGCTGACGTCGCGCCGGCAAGGGTCCACCGTGATGGTCCCGTCGGCGGCGGTGAGGTCGAAGCCGTCGTCGAAGGTGCCGAACCGGATCACGATCGGTGGCTCGTCCGGCCTGTGATCCGCGAGGAGGAAGCGTGCCGGTTGGCTGAGCCAGTGCATCTGGAAGATCGCATCACTCGGCGCGTCTGGAACCGTCGGTGCACCCCACTTCAGAAGCTCGCGCAGCACTCCGTCCAGGGCCCGGCCACGCTCGGTAAGCCGATACGTTGGCGTGCCCGGGTTTCCTGGGGCGGGCTCGCGGGCGACGACACCGTTGGTCTCGAGGTCCCGCAGACGCTGGGTGAGCAGGTTCGTCGCGATGCCAGGCAGGCCGCGCTGGACTTCGCCAAAGCGCAATGCGCCCCCGATCAGCAGCTCACGCACGATCAGGAGAGTCCACCGGTCACCGACGACATCCAGGGCGCGAGCGATCGAGCAGAGCTGTCCGTAGGACTTCACCTGAACCCCCTTGACTTTATCAAGTGCCTGCTTGAAAGTATCAAGCACCATTCTCACACCAAGGAGAGCCATGCCCGCCACCCTGTCTTCTGCCGCACCTCAGACCCTCAAGGACTATTACCGGATCCTCGAGTCCGGCATCGACAGTTACCAGGACGAGGCTGACCTACGGCCTCTGCTGGGTGACCACCTCGACTTCACGGGCTCCCTCGCCGGACACCTCCCCGACGCCACCGATGGCTTCCTGGGCGGGGTTGCCGGTTTCATTGCGACGGTCAAGCAGATCGAGATCATCCACGACGTGCACGGCCCTAACGGCTCCGCCGTGCTCTACACGGCGACCATGCCCGGCGGTCCCATGACCTTCGCGGAGTTCTTCACCTTCGACGGCGGACGCATCGCGTCCTTGAACCTTCACTACAGCGGCCCCAAGTACATCGAGAAGGGTGGACGATGACAGCACAGAAGGACCTGGTCGAGCGAGTTCGTGACGCGCTAAGAGCTCGCAACCCTCGTGAGGTGTCGATGTTCGGGGGAGTGTCGTTCATGGTCGAGGACCGGATGGTCGTCGCCGCTCGTCGGGAAGGGACACTCCTGCTACGCATCGACCCCGCTGACGCGGAGGACCTACTCGCCCGTCCTGGTGCTCACCCTGCGCTCATGGGTGCAGACCGCCCCATGGGCGAAGGCTGGATCAGCATTGAACAGGCCGCCCTCCAGGGACCTGGGCTCGAGTCCTGGCTTGCGCCAGCACTCACCTTCCACGCAGCGCAAGGCTCCAAGTAGAAGTCTCTACTCCAACTCCATCATCCGGTGGCCGGTCGCAAACGCGGCCGGCCACCGATCTATCTCAGGAGGCACTTTGAGTCATCGCAATGCCGCACTGACCCCACGTCATCGTCTACGAGTCGCCCGCCTCGTCGTCGAGGAAGGATGGCCGATCAGCGAAGTCGCTGCCCGCTTCCAGGTGTCGTGGCCAACCGTGAAGCGGTGGGTCGACCGCTACCTCGCTGGCGAGCCGATGCAAGACCGGTCGTCACGTCCGAAGTCCTCACCGAACAAGACGAGCAAGAAGACGACAAAACGGTGCGTGAGCCTACGAATGCGCCTGAGGGAAGGGCCTGTTCAACTCGCAGTGGGCTGACCCCGTTTTTTAGGTCCGGTGGTTCTGGGAGTCGTCCTGTCGCCCGTGGTTGCGGGCAGGGAGACTGGTCAGATCATGTCGAACAGCAGGAAGCGTCACACCCCGGAGCAGGTCGTCCGCAAGCTCGGGCAGGCCGACAGGATGCTCGCCGACGGCAGCGACATCGCCGCGGTGTGTCGGGAGCTTGGGATATCCGAGCAGACGTATTACCGGTGGCGTAACCAGTACGGCGGACTGAAGGCCGACGACGCGAAGCGCCTCAGGGAGCTGGAGAAGCAGAACGCCACGCTCAAGCGGTTGCTGGCCGAAGCGGAGATGGAGAAGGCTGCGCTCAAGGAGCTGGCCGAGGGAAACTTCTAGGCCCGGGCAGGCGCCGCGCCGCCGTCTCGCACCTGATCAGGACACTGCAGGTGAGCGAGCGGAAGGCGTGCCGTCTGGCCGGGCTGAGCAGGTCCGCGTACCGTCGCCCGCTCAAGGGCGACACGGTCGCCGACCCTGATCGCGCGTTGCGAGACTGGCTGCGCGCGTGGGCGAAGAAGCATCCCCGCTACGGGTACCGGCGGGCGTATCACGACGCCCGGGGTGAGGGCTGGGCGGTCAACCACAAGAAGATCCAACGCCTCTGGCGAGCCGAAGGCCTCCGCGTCCCGCAGCGGCGACGCCGCAAGCGTGTCGGATCCTCGACCGTCGACGCCCCAGCGGCAGTCGCACCGAACCTCGTATGGGCGGTGGACTTCCAGTTCGACGCCGACGAGCGGGGCTGCCCGATCAAGATCTGCTCCATCGTCGACGAGCACACCCGCGAATGCATCGGCGGGCTCGTGGAGCGGTCGATCACCGCCGACCGGCTCACCGCCCACCTCGAAGAGCTCGTCGCCGTCCGCGGTGCACCGGGTGTGCTCCGCAGCGACAACGGGCCCGAGTTCATCAGCGACGCGATGGCCGACTGGGCGGGTACCCGCACCGGCCTGTTCTACATTCCGCCCGGCTCGCCCTGGCACAACGGATACGTCGAATCGTTCAACAGCCGCCTCCGCGACGAGTGCCTCAACATCAACAGCTTCTACTCACTGCTGCACGCCCAGGTCGTGATCGGCGACTGGAAGACCGAGTACAACCATCAGCGTCGGCACTCATCGCTCGGCTACCTACCCCCGGCCGAGTACGCTCGGCAGTGCACCCATCAAATCGAAACCGACGACTCACAGAGCGACCGGACCGAATGAAGGGGGCGGCCCACGGCGCGTGCGCGCGCCGTCCGCCCCCGGGCTCCTGCCGATAGAGTGCGCACGACCGTCGCCGTGTCCTCGAGGGCGTCACAGGTGCCCACCTCCTGGGCGCCTCGTGCCGCGCGGCCTCTGCGATTCGCCCTCGCCTCTTGCCCTCGCTCTCGCACTCGCTCTCGCTCTCGCACCTCACCTCCCACCCTCGCCCTCGCTCTCGCCCTCGCCTCGCCTCGCCTCGCCTCGCCTCGCCAGAAGGAGCCGACCATGGCCTCCCGCCCCGTACGTATGGACGACGTCACCGTCGAGCGGGTGCTGCGCACGGTCGAGGTCATCCCCCGCGGGCGCGTCGCCGCCTATGGGCAGATCGGGGCGATCGTCGGCATCGGCCCCCGACTGGTCGGCCGGATCATGAGCGACTGGGGCTCGTCGGTGCCGTGGTGGCGCGTGACCAGCAGCTACGGGGACATCCCGGCCGGCCTGCGTGGGCGGGCGCTCGAACAGTGGGAGGCCGAGGGCATCGCGCTCAAGCCGAACGGGCTGGGCTGCCGCATGCGGGAGTACGGGGCCGATCTCGACCAGCTGCGGCGCGATGCACAGGCGGCCTGGGCCGATCTGCCCGACTGAGCGGGTCCGCGGGCGGATCGGTCCCGGGCGGACCGGCCCCGAGTGACCCGGTCTACGGCGAACCGGTCCCGAGTGAGCCGGCCCTCGGTGAACCGGCACTCGGTGAACCGGCGCCGGGCGTGCGTGCCCCCGTGAACCGGCGGCGGGCGAACCGGCCTTCGGTGAACCCGCCCCGGGCAAGCCGGCACAGGGTGGGGCCGCCGGGGACGCCATGGCCGCGTGAACGGGTGCGCGGGCAACGGGCACGCGAGGTCTGCGAACGAGTCGCCATCCGGGCGTCATGGCGACGCCGACGCAGAACTCGATGCAGGATGGCGACCAGAACGCAGACGTCGACCGCTCGGAGTGCGGCGGTGCAGGCGTCGATCGCCCCCGATGGCGCGGCGTGATCGCCGAGCGCCCAGGCGCGGCGACACAGACGTCGACCGCCCCTGGCGCCGAGGCGCAGCCGCCCGAGCGCCCCGGATGAGAGGACAGCGCGGGCACGCTTGCCGCGCGTTCGCCCCCGCTGCATCGACAGGCACGTTCCCGTCGTTCTTCACGGACATGACGACGACAACGTGAGAGTCGATACGAGAGAGCGACGAGAACGTGAGAGTCGACGCGGGAGCACGACAGGCACGTTCCCGTCGTTCTTCATGGACACGACAACCAAAACGTGAGGGGCGACGCGAGAAAGCGACGAGAACGTGACAGTCGGCGCGGGAGGACGACGGGGACGTACCCGTCGATGCGGAAGAGCGACAGGCACGTTCCTGTCGTTCTTCACGGACATGACGACGAGAACGTGAGAGTCCATGCGAGAGAACGACGAAAACGTGCCCCTCGATGCGAGAGAGCGACGAAAACGTGAGGGGCGACGCGGGAAAGCGACGACAACGTGACAGTCGATGCGGGAGAACGACGAGAACGTGCCCCTCGATGCGAGGCGTCCGGCGGCACCACGCCCGGAGCACGCACACCGCGGCCGGACCCAGTCCCACGGGCCGACGCCCCCGCCGCCCCGTCCCGCGCCTACTCGACCGGGACGTCCTCGAGGAAGAAGAAGGCCGGGACGCGGGCGGCGTAGTCGCGGCCGTCGAACTCGCGCCAGCGCACGAGCTCGGTGGCGCCCTCGCGCGACCGCGCGAACTGGGTCGCGAGGAACATCAGGCCGATCACGCTCGCGAGGCCCTGGCTCGCGGGGTGCGCGCGCAGGATGTCGCCGATGCTCGCCTGGCCCGCGCGCCCGCGCACGTCGTTGACGCGCCCCGTGAGCTCGACGATGTCGATGTCGTTGGTGCGCACGAGGTCGGCGAGCACCTCGACCGACAGGGTGGTCGCGTCGTGCACCTCGGCCTCGGCGGGAGCGCCCAGATCGGTCGGGTCCTTGAGCTGGTGCTGGGAGACCGAGGCGAGCTGGACGCGCGACAGGTCGAGCTCGAGCTCGAACGGCGCGCGCGAGGAGACGTCGTCCTTCTGGGCGAGGGCGAGGTGCTGGGCCTCCTGCAGCAGGTCCAGCAGCACGCGGTGCTGGCGGAAGTCCTGGCTGCGCACGAAGCGGGCGAGCGAGCGGTACAGCTCGGTCTTGACGTCGAGCACCTCCTGCGCGGGCTCGTACAGGTCGCTGAACACGTTGGCCAGGCGCTCGCGCTCGGCCCGCGTGAGGGAGGCCGCGAAGTCGCGGTCCAGCAGCCGGTCGACGACCTCCTGCGCGGTGCGGTTGCTCGCCGGGTCGTTGAGCATGCGGAAGAACGCGGTGAAGGTGCGGCCCACGCTCGACTGGCCCAGGAGGTCGTCGCCCGCGAGCAGCTGCTCGAGGATCTCGCCGCGCGAGCCCTCGGGCGCGAGGATCTGCTCGCGCAGGTGCAGGTCCACGGCGCGCAGGTCCTCGCGGTACTGCAGGAAGTCGCCCGACAGCTCCGAGGCGATCTGCAGGATGTCGCGCAGCCGATCGAGCGACGACTCGGGGCTCGGCAGCATGAGCTCGCCCTCGGCGAGCTCCCGGATCTGCCGCTCGATGCGGGCCCGCTGCGCCTGGAGGCCCGCGAGGCGCACGTCGCGGTCGGCCTCGGTCTCCTGGACGAGCCGGTCGAACTGCTGGACCACGAGCTGCAGGCGGGACTCCGTCGTCGTCGGCCGGTGCTCCTCGAGCGACACGATGAACTGGATCGCGTCGATCGTGGCCGGGGAGGGCTCGAACGTCGTCTCGACGTGCTGCGGGTCGTCGCGACGCGTCAGATATCCCTCGCGCACCCACGTGTCGCAGTACTCGGCGGCGGTCCGGCCGCTCGCGGCGGTCGGACCCGCCCCGCCGTCGTCGGAGCCGCCGCGGTCCTCGCGCAGCAGGTCGAGGTGGGTCTCGACGCGCGCGACCAGCTCCGAGCGCGGCAGCCGACGGTCCCCGCCGGGGAACACGGCCTGCAGGATGGCGAGGACGGCGGGGGCCTTGGTCGCCGACAGCAGGCGCCACGTGCTCATGCGGCGCAGCTGCTCGTACGCCTCCTTGCGGGCGCGCACGGCATCGCTGACCGGGTTCGTCCACCTCGTGGGCTCGGGCGTCGTCACGAACGGGGAGTCTACCGACCGTCGCGGCGCCCCCCCGGCGGCCGCCCGCCCGACCTGCCCCGCCGACCGGGGCGTCGACGCTCCGTTCCGCGCACCCCCCTGTCGTCGCGCGGCTTGCTGGCATAGCGTGGTCTGCGGCCCGTCCGTCCACCCCGTCCTCTGGAGCCCTCCCTGTGAGCATCGCCGCCCGCACGTCCGCGGTCCTCCCCCTCGCTGCCGACGACCGCCCCTGGGAGGCGCTCCCGGCAGGCGCGAACCGTCTTCCCGGCCGCGCGCACCTGCACACCGACGCCCCCGAGCTGAGCCTCGACGGCATATGGGACTTCCGCTTCGGCCATCGGGCCGACGGCTCCGACCTCGGCGAGCCCACGAGCATCGAGGTGCCCGGCCTGTGGCAGCTGCAGGGACGCGACGGCCGCAGCGCCCTCGAGGACGGCCACCCCTTCGGCGCCCCGCAGTACACGAACGTCGTCTACCCCATCCCGCTCGACGTGCCGCACGTACCCGACGACAACCCCACCGGCCTGTACTCGCGGCACGTGTCGGTGCCCGCGGCGTGGCGCGAGCGCATCGCCGACGGCGACCGGGTGCTGCTGCGCTTCCAGGGCGTGGACTCGTGCGGCACCGTCTGGGTCGACGGCACCCGGGTGGGCACGACCGCCGGGAGCCGCCTCTCCCAGGAGTTCGACGTGACGGAGCTGCTCACGGGCGGCGACGAGCACACGCTCGACGTGCTCGTGAACCAGTGGAGCGTCAACACGTACCTCGAGGACCAGGACATGTGGTGGACCTCGGGGATCTTCCGCAGCGTCGACCTGCTGCTGCGGCCGGCCGGGGGCGTCCACGACCTCGTCGTCGTCGCCGACTTCGACCCCTCCACGCGCGACGGCTCGCTGCGGATCGACGCGACCGGCGAGGACGGCGCCCCGCTCACGGCACGGATCCGGGTGCCCGAGCTGGGCCTCGAGGCCACGACCGGCGAGGACGTCGTGGTCGAGGCGCCCGCGCCGTGGAGCGCCGAGTCGCCGCGCCTGTACGACGCGACCGTCACCGCTCTCGGCGACGGCGGCGAGGAGATCGAGACGGTGTCGCTGCGTCTGGGCTTCCGGCGCGTCGAGGTCGACGGCGAGGTGCTCCGTGTCAACGGCGAGCGCATCGTGTTCCGCGGCGTCAACCGTCACGAGGTCGACCGCTGGGGCGGCCGCACCCAGAACCTCGCGGATCAGGACACGGACATCGCGCTCATGAAGCGCCATAACGTCAACGCCGTCCGCACCTCCCACTACCCGCCCCATCAGCGCTTCCTCGACCTGTGCGACGAGGCCGGGCTCTACGTGATCTGCGAGGGCGACTTCGAGGCCCACGGCTTCCACGCCGACGTCACGGGAGAGGACTCGTCCGGCAAGGCCGCGCGCCCGGCCGACGACGAACGGTTCGCCGACGCGCTCGTCGAGCGCACCGATCGCTTCGTGCACCGCGACCGCCACCACGCCAGCATCGTGCTCTGGTCGATCGGCAACGAGGCCTCGACGGGGCGCAACACCGAGGCGATGATCGCGCGCGTCCGCGAGCTCGACGCGACCCGGCCGGTCATCTACGAGCAGGACTACCTCGCCGAGCACGTCGACGTCTTCTCGCTCATGTACCCGAGCGTCGACGAGACCGAGCAGATCGGCCGGCGGGCGCTGAGCGAGCAGTTCACGGCCCGGCTGCGCAGCATGCTCGAGGACCTCGGGGTCGACCCCGAGGGGCGCCCGCTCGCGGACCCGCCCGCCCTGACCAAGCCCTTCGTCTGGATCGAGTACGCGCACGCGATGGGCAACGGCGCGGGGTCCCTGCGCGAGTACTTCGCGCTGACCGAGCGCTATCCCGCGCTCCAGGGCGGCTTCATCTGGGAGTGGATCGACCACGGCCTGGTCACGCGGGACGCCGAGGGCACCACGATCGACGGCTACGGCGGCGACTTCGGCGAGCGCCTGCACGACGCGAACTTCGTGGCCGACGGGCTCGTGCTGCCCGACCGCACGCCCTCGCCCGCCCTGCTCGACATGAAGCACTGGTACTCGCCGATCGGCCTCGAGGTCGAGCCGGACCGGGTGCGCCTGACCAACCGCCGCGCGTTCACCGACACTGCGGACCTCGTGGTCGAGGTCTCGACCGACGGCCAGCGCACGTGGCGCGAGCTCCCCGTCGACCCGGTGGCCCCCGGCGCCGCGGCCGACCTCGAGCTGCCCGCCCACGACGGGCCCGTCACGACCGTGCGCGTCACGACCCGCGAGACGCAGGGCCCGGTGCCCGCCGGGCACGTGGTCGTGGTCGCCGACCACGTGGACCACGAGCGTCTGGCCGCGACCCTTCCGGTCCCCGGCGACGCGACCGCCCCCGTCCGGGAGGACGGCGTCATCACCCTGGGCCCGGCCGTGTTCGACACGCTCGGCGGCCTCGTGCGCCTGGGCGGCCTCGAGGTCCGCTCCGCCGGCGTGGACCTGTGGCGGGCTCCCGTCGACAACGAGCGGGCCTTCACCGAGAACCCCCTCGAGGTCCGGTGGAGGCGCCTCGGGCTCGACGTCGCCCGCACCCGCACCGTCGCGGTCGACCTCACGAACGCGGGCCTCACGGTGACCCGCCGGCTGGGCCTGGACGGGACCTCGCTCGGCGCGGACCTCACCGAGCGCTTCACGAGCGACGGGAGCACCCTCGCGGTCGAGGTGACGGTCGTGCCCGACGCGACCTGGCCCTCCGACCTGCCGCTGCCCCGCATCGGATGGACCCTCGCGATCGAGGGCGCGCCCGGCGAGGTGGACCTCCTGGGCCGCGGCCCGCACGAGGCCTACCCCGACACGGGCGGCGGCACCACGACGGCCCTGTGGCACCTCGGGATCGACGAGCTCAACACGCCGTACGTGTTCCCGCAGGAGAACGGCAACCGCGCCGGGACCCACCGCGCGGACATCCGCACGGGCTCCCGGAGCCTGCGCGTCATGGCGCCCGAGTCCCTCGGGCTGGCGGTGCACCCGTGGTCCTCGGCCGAGCTCGACCGGGCCGGGCACGACGCGCAGCTGCGCCCCGACGGCCTGACCTGGGTGACACTCTCGGCGGCGCTGCAGGGCGTGGGATCGGCCGCGTGCGGACCGGCCCCGCTCCCGGAGTACGTGCTGACGGCCCGCCCCGCGAGCTTCCGCTTCGATCTGACGCCCGACGCCTGACCGGCGTGGCGGCCGGCGTCATCCGCGGCCGCCCCGCCGGGTGGCGGGCGTCCGCTGTCGAGGCTGGGCGGGCGCGTGGGCAGGTCTGTCCGGCTGTCGTCGTCGGCCCGTCGTCGAGGGCGTGTGATCGGGAGGATCGAGAGGCACGTTGGCGTCGCTCAGCCCGATCGAGGCGCACGTTGCCGTCGCTCAGCATGCTCGAGAGGCGCCTTCTGGTCGCTCACCCTGATCGAGAGGCACGTTCTCGTCGCTCACCCAGATCGAGGCGCACGTATTGGTCGCTCTGCCTGGTCGAGAGGCACGTTCCCGTCGCTCTGCGTGCTCAGAGCGACGGGAACGTGCGCCTCGACGAGGTGATCAGGGAGCCCCCCCCCGGCGTGCCCGCCAGCTCACACCCCGACGAGCAGCATGCGGTCGTCGACGAGCACGAGCGCGCGGCCGGCCGAGACCGGTCGCACGTCCTGCACGGGGTGCGGGGACCAGCCGTCGACCGTGACCTCGCCGGTCGCGGAGTCGATGACCCGCAGGCGGGTCGCCGCGCGGGGGTCGAGGGCGTCGGTGCGCGCCTCGGTGTCGAGCAGGACCGCCGTGCGCGCGCCGAGCGCACCACGCAGCGGGCCACCCTGCTCCGAGACGGGCTCGGCCCAGACGGTCTCGCCCGTCGCGATGTCGTGCGCGATCGCCTGGCCCGCCGCGGTCACCCGGGCGACGTCCATGCCGTCCACGCCGACCTGGGCGCGGTACGGGCCGGCCTCGGCGACCGTCTCACCGCCGGGCTCGCTCCACGCGGCGTCGTGCTCGGTGGCCACGATCTCCCCCCCGGTGCCGGTCTCGGACTGGGTGCCGTCGGCGATCACCCGTCCGCCGTCGATGCGCACGGTCCAGTCGCCGGGCGCGGAGGCGTCGCTCGTCCACAGCGGGGCGCCGTCGCGGCTCGCGCTCGCCGTGAGGGCGCCGTCGGCCGCGGCGCACACCGCGACGACGGGCGGCACCGCGCCGTCGTCGTCGAGCGAGGCGGGTGCGACCACGCGGCAGCTCCCGTCGTCCGGGGCGATCACGCGCCCGTGCAGGTGACCGGTCGCGGGGTCCACCCAGGCCCAGCCCTGTCCCGCCGCGCGACGCACGACCGCGTCCGGCAGCACACCGGCCTGCCGGCCGACGTCCGCCGCAGAGGGTGCGGGCCCGCCGATCGTGAGCGCGGCGCCCTCGGCGTCGGCGACGGGGGCGTCGACGTCCACGTCGACCGTCCATGTCGGCTCGTCGAGGGGGCCGGTCCCCCGCAGGTCGTAGCCGCGCTCGTCGCAGCGCTCGTCGGCGCAGACCCGCACCACGAGCACGTCGCCCACGAGGCCGACCGGGGTGCCGACCACCGTGCGCGAGCGCGCAGGGTTCGAGGCCGACGCCACCCGGGTGCTCCCGGCATGGGCGACCGTCACGTAGCGGCCGTCGGCCGAGAGCGCGGCGACGGCCCCCGCCGCGGTCGCGAGGTCGGTGACGGCCGTGCCGTCGGCGGCGACCAGCTGGGAGGCGCCTGCCGCGCGGCGCACCAGGATCGCGGAGGGCTCGTCCGTGCCGGCGACCGAGACCACCTGGTCGTCGGCGCCGAGAGGGGCGAGGCCCGCCGGCTCGACGCCGTCGAGCGTGCCGACCCGGTGGGCGAGCACAGCGGGGACCGTGAGGGCGAGCGCGGCGAAGACCGCGAGCGCCACGGCCACCACGCGGCCTCGTCGTACCCGGCCGGCGACGACCAGGACGAGCGGCCCCAGCGCCAGGCCGGCGATCGCGCCGCCGAGCAGGCGCAGGGGGGCCTGCAGCCGATGCTCGCCCACGATCCAGCAGACCGCGCCGACGGCGGCGAGGGCCACGGCGAGCGAGAGGAGCACGAGACGATCCGGCCGGCCCCGGCGGCCAGCGCCCTGGCCACGACCGTTCCGCCCGCCGACGTCGCGCCCGTCGGCGCGCCGTGGGCCACGTGCCGGCCGCCCCTGCCGGCGGCCGGCGCCGCCCGGTGTCGTCATGGCCTCAGCGGGGCTCGCCGTAGTAGGCGCCCGTGCGCTCCTCGCGCAGCGCGTCGAACTCCCCCGCCGCGATCGCCGCACGGATCTCGTCGACGAGGCGCACCACGAAGCGCTCGTTGTGGATCGTGCACAGCGTCGAGGACAGCATCTCCTTGGCGCGGAACAGGTGGTGGATGTAGGCCGCGGTGTAGTGGGTGCACGTGTAGCAGTCGCACGTCTCGTCGATCGGCGCGAAGAGGCGGCGATAGCGCGAGCCGGTGAGGTTCACCCGTCCCGTGCGCGTGTAGACGGCGCTGTTGCGGGCCACGCGCGAGGGAGAGACGCAGTCGAAGGTGTCGGCGCCCGCGGCGACGGCGACGAACAGGTCGTCGACCTCGCTGATGCCGAGCAGGTGGCGGGGGCGGTCCTCGGGCAGCTCGTCGGTGACCCAGCCGACGATCGTCCCGAGGTTCTCCTTCTCGAGCGCCCCGCCGATGCCGAAGCCGTCGAAGCGCTGGCCGTCCTTGTCCATCGTGCCGAGATCGCGGGCGGCGGTGCGGCGCAGGTCCTCGTACTGGGCGCCCTGGATCACCCCCCACAGCTGCTGGTAGGGGCGGTGCGTGCGCGCCGCGGTGAGCCGCGCGTGCTCGACGAGGCAGCGCTGGGCCCACAGCCGGGTGCGCTCGAGGGCCCGCTCCTGGTAGGAGCGGGAGTTCATGAGCGTGGTCAGCTCGTCGAAGGCGAACATGATGTCGGCGCCCAGGGAGTGCTGGATCTGCATCGAGATCTCGGGGGTGAAGCGGTGGACGTCGCCGTTGATGAACGAGCGGAAGGTGACGCCGTCGTCGTCGACGTGGGCCAGGCGCTCCTTGCCCTCGGCCACGTCGTCGTCCTCGCCGGACGCGGTGCGGGCCTTCTCGCCCCCGGAGAACTCGCTCGAGAGCACCTTCTTGAAGCCGGCGCCGAGGCTCATCACCTGGAAGCCGCCGGAGTCGGTGTACGTGGGGCCGGGCCAGTTCATGAACGCGCCGAGGCCGCCCGCGTCGTCGACGAGCTCATGCCCGGGCTGGAGATACAGGTGGTAGGCGTTGGCGAGGATCGCCTGGGCGCCGAGCTCGGCCATCGACTCGGGCAGCACGGCCTTGACGGTGGCCTTGGTGCCGACGGGCACGAAGGCCGGGGTCGCGATCGTGCCGTGCGGCGTCGTGATCCGGCCCGCCCGGGCCCTGGCACCGGTCCGCGCCGTGATCTCGAAACCCGTGTCGGCAGGGGCGGCGGCGGGGACGGCGGCCCCGGGAGAGGCGGCGGCACGGGGCGCGGGGGTGGGGTCTGACACGACGCACAGTCTCGCACGGGACGCATCGGTAGCATGGGCCGCGCTCCCTCGGCCGATCGCGCCCCCCTTCCCCGCTCGGCGTGCGGCCCCCTTCGCCACCAGGACCTCCACACCCGATGACCGACAGCCCGGCCCCTCCTCGCGGACGCCGCCGCGGCTCCCCGCTCTCGAGACGGGATGAGCAGCTCCGCGGCCACCGCGTCGCACCGGGGCGCCACCACCGCCATCGTGCCGACACGGGCACCGTGCCGCTGTCGACGGCCGAGCCGTCCTCGGCGACGGCGCAGGTCGCGGAGGCGGACGTCGCCCCCGTCGACAGCGGCCGGCAGAAGAAGGGCCCCGGCTCCTATCGACCCGAGCTCCAAGGGCTCCGCGCCGTCGCGATCCTCATGGTCGTCTGCTACCACATCTGGTTCGGCCGGGTCTCGGGCGGCGTCGACATCTTCCTCCTGATCAGCGCCTTCCTGCTGACCGGCTCCTTCGCCCGCAAGCTCGAGAGGGGCGCTCCCCTCCAGGTGCCGCGGTACTGGCTGCACGCCTTCAAGCGGCTCGTGCCTCCCGGTGCCCTCGTGATCCTCGGGACGCTCGGCGCGAGCCTCCTCGTGCTGCCCGCCACCCGCTGGGTGGACCTGCTGTCGGACTCCGTGGCCTCCCTGATCTACGGGGAGAACTGGCTGCTCGCCTCGCGCAGCGTCGACTACTACGCGGCCGACCACTCGACCGCGAGCCCTCTCCAGCACTACTGGTCGCTCTCGATCCAGGGGCAGGTCTTCTTCCTGTGGCCGCTGCTCTTCCTCCTGGCGGCGCTGCTCATCCGGCGCTTCCGCCTGCCCGTGCGCGCCACCCTGCTGACCCTGTTCGGGGCGATCACCGTCGTCTCCTTCGCATGGTCGGTCCACCTGACCGCGACGGACCAGGCCTACGCCTACTTCGACACCCGGTCCCGGCTGTGGGAGTTCTCCCTCGGCTCCGTGCTCGCGCTGGTCCTCCCGCTGCTCGAGCAGCGCATCGGCTACCGGCAGAGCCGCGATCCTCGCTCGGAGCGAGGCCGTCACGTGCGGGCGCTCCTGGGATGGGCGGGTCTCGCGCTGATCCTGTCGTGCGGGTGGGTGGTCGACGTCCAGGGCGCCTTCCCCGGCTGGATCGCGCTGTGGCCGCTGCTGGCCGCGTGCCTCGTGATCGCCGCCGGGCCGACGGGGACTGGCTGGGGGGCGGACCGGCTGCTCTCGAGCCGTCCGCTGCAATGGCTCGGCGACATCTCCTATGCCCTGTACCTGGTGCACTGGCCGCTGCTCATCCTGACCCTCGTGGCCTTCGGGTCCACCGGGCTCGACGTATGGCAGGGCGCCCTGCTGGTGGCGACCTCCGTCCTCCTGGCCTGGGCCCTCACCCGCTTCGTGGACTCCCCCATCCGCTACTCGCCCCGGCTCGAGGCGCGCTGGTGGCGCAGCGCCCTGGTGATCGTGACCTCGTGCGCCGTCGTCCTCGCCGCGGTCGGGACGGTCCGGTACTCGCTCGACGCACGGACGCGCGCGATCGAGGCCGACGCGGCCCGCAACAACCCGGGCGCGCGTTCCCTCACCGCGGACTACGTGGACGAGGCCGACGCAGACGCGAGCCCCCTGCCGGACCTCGCGATGCTGCCCGACGACTGGTACTCCACCGGCGGACCCTGCCGGGGCGCCCTGGCCCCCGACAGCGCCGACGGTCCTGTCTCCGGCATCTGCGCCCAGGAGGGGAACGGACGCGGCCGGGTCGTGGCCATCGTGGGCGACTCCCGGGACCAGCAGGCGGCGCCGGCGCTCGCGAGCCTCGCCCTCCGCGAGGGGTGGACCGTGGTCACCCTGTTCAGCGGCGGCTGCGTCTACTCGACGGGACCGGACGCGGCGCCGTGGTGCAGCGACCACAACGCCTTCGTCACCGACTACCTGCTGAGGACGCAGCCCGATCTCGTGGTGACGAGCGCGACCTGGATCTCGCCGGACTTCCACGAGATCGCCACCCCCGGCCACGCGGAGCTCGCGCGCACCATCATGGACCACGGCATCTCCGTGCTCGGGGAACGGGCGATCCCCCGTCTGGACGGCAGTCCCGTGGAGTGCCTCGAGGACGGTCGGAGCGACGCCTCCTCCTGCACGTTCGACGTGCACGAGGAGTATGCACAGGACGCGCCGTGGCCCCAGCCGGCCCCGACCGGCGAGGAGGCGGCCCGCTACTACACCGCCGACCTGAGCGAGGACATCTGCCCCGATCGGGCCTGCGTGCCCGAGATCGGCAACGTGTACGTGTGGATTGACGCCGCGCACATCTCGACGACCTACTCCCGGACCCTCTCGGGCGCGCTCGACGAGCAGCTCGGGGCGCAGGGCTTCACGTGGGGATGACCCCTCAGCGGCGGTGACGCACGATCTCGGCGATGCACCGCAGCAGGAGGGCGCGGGACCGCAGAGCGGGCAGGACGCCGCGGGGCCGGTTCGGCGAGGCGTTGGACTCGTGGTAGCGCCGGGCCACCGTGCGCCGCTCGTCGTGGAGCATCTGGCCGCCCAGGTTCCCCACGAGCGCGATCCAGAGGTCGTGCGACTCGTCGAGGAAGGCGGGGAACGGCAGCACGGCCGACTCCAGCACGTCGCGCCGGATCCCCATCGCGCAGCCGTAGTAGGGCATGTTGCCCGCCAGGATGCCCGCGACGTTGCGGCGCCGGTGGGTCGAGGCGCTCGCCCGCAGATGCCAGTCCGGCTGCCCGAAGGGGCCCCGGATGGAGGCCGGGCCGCCCAGGGTGGTCAGGTTCGTCGCGACGACGCCCGCCGAGCGCAGGTCCGCCGCCATCGCGTCCAGCCGGCCCGGAAGCCACACGTCGTCCTGGTCCGCGAGCAGGAGGAGCTCGCCTCGCGCGGCCCGCAGGGCGTCCTCGAAGGTGCGCACGTACCCCGCGTTGGCCTCATGGCGGATCAGGCGGAGGCGCGGGTCGGCGATCGCGGCGACGACGGCCGCCGTGTCGTCGCCCGAGGCGTCGTCGACGACCACGAGCTCGTCGTCGGGCCGGAGCTGCTCGAGGATCGACGAGATCTGCTCGGCGATGTAGTCGGCGCCGTTCCAGGCGGCCATGCAGACGCTCACCGAGGGGCGCGGCCCGTCCTCGGAGGGGCTTGCGGCGGGTGGCGCGGCAGGTCCCTCGGGGCGTCGTCCCGTGCGCCCCCGCAGCCCGTCGGCGAGTCCTCGCCGCGCCTCCTCGAGCCGAGCGGCCCGGCCCGGCACGGCGGCGGTGACGATCGCGAGGTGTCGGAGCTCCCGTCCGACCGCCCCGAGGGACCATCGCGGGTCGGCCCGCCCGTGCTCGCGCACCACATGGATCAGGTTGCGCACCTGGTAGTAGTAGCGGAAGTCGCTCGCGACCGTCAGCTCGACGGAGCGGCCCGCGACGGCGACGCGATGACCGCGGCCGAGCCGGTGCTCGAGCGTGGCGCCCGGGGCGACGACGCACTGGTAGCCGTGCCGCCTCGCCCGGAGATAGAAGTCGGAGTCGACGCCGTCGATGAACAGGTCCTCCCGGAAGCCGCCCAGCTCCTCGAGCACGTGCCGCGGGATCAGCAGCCCGGACTGGATCGGCTCGCCGCCGATCGCGTACGCCCGCTCGTCCGTCGACTCCCGGCGACGCATGCCGGCGACGGCGCCGGGACCGACCATGCCGACCGCGACGCCGTCGACGTGCGCGGCGTGCGCCGCGGCGACCAGCGCGTCGACGAAGCCGACGGGGAGGGCGGAGTCCTGGTCGAGCGTGAGCACCCCGTCGACGGCGTCGTCCGTGCAGAGCTCGGCGACCCCCGCGTTCAGCGCGGCCCCGATCCCCCGGTTGCTCTCCTGGCGGACCACGGTCGCACCCAGATCGGCGACGCGGCGCAGCACGGCGAGCGCGTCCTCGCCGCGCGAGCCGTCGTCGACGACCACGAGGGCGCGGGTCTGGGGGAGGGCGCTCCGGACGGCCGCTTCCAGGGTCACCGAGGGTTCGAACGCCGTGATAACGGCACCGATCACAGGTCGCTTCCAAGCGTCGAGAGGCACCGCCGTACACTATCAACCTGGTCCTCGCGACCACCCGGGACCGCACGGCCCGAGGTTCCTGCCGACCCGCGCTCCCAAGTTCCCGGAGGTCCCGCCCCATGAACCACGGGCCCGCCGTCGAGGCCTCATCCCGGCCGCAACGCGTACGTGGCGTCGCTCTTGTCGGAGCCGGATCAGCGCTGTCGGCTGTGGCGATGTACATCGTCATGATGATCGGCGCACGCGCACTCCCTGATGGCGACCGTGCGACGCTCCTTGTCTTCATCGCGACTTACCAGATCGTGACCGGGCTGCTGTCGGGAGTCTCTACCGAGCTCACACGGACCATTGCGAACGCACGGGCATCCGGTGTCGCCCGCGGCCCCCGGGTCTCGAGCGTCGTGGTCGTGGTCGCCATCGTCCTCGCGGTGATCGTGGCCGCGACCTCGCCCTTGTGGGGCAGCGCGTTCCCGGGCGACCACGCCTTCCTCATCGCGATGACGATCGTCACCGCCCTCGGCTTCACCGGGCACGCGGCCCTGGCCGGGGCGCTGTCGGGCCGGGCGGCGTGGGGAGGCATGGGCAGCCTGCTCGGGCTCGAGGCTCTCATGCGATTGCTGCTGTCTGTGGCCGCCGCGGTGCTCGGCTTCGGACTGTTCGGGTTCGCAGGTGCGATGACCGCTGCCGCCTTCTCCTGGATGCTCCTGCTGCTCGTGGCGGCGCCGGCGCGAACCGCGTTCCGTTCCCGGACAGACGTGGCCGCCCCTCTGCTGGCGCGTCACCTCGCCGCCTCGGTCGGAGCGCTCAGCGCGACCGCCCTCCTGATGGCGGGCTATCCCATGCTCCTGTCGCTCACCACCCCCGCACGGGAGGTCTCGGACTCCCCCGCCCTGCTCCAGGCGATCTCTCTGACCAGGGCTCCTCTCTTGATCCCACTCACCGCGTTCCAGACGATGCTCATCTCGGCGTTCGTGAGCCGGAAGGACCGCGCCGGGCGCGTCCTGGCCATCCTGGGTGGAGTTCTCGCGGCCATCACCGCGGTCGGCGCCGCGCTCGCCTGGCTGATCGGCCCCTGGCTGATGCGGGTGCTGTTCACCTACGAGATCTCCGGGGGGGTGCTCGGCCTCCTCACGCTCGCCGCAGGCCTGCTGGCAGCTCTCACCCTGTGCGGGGCGCTGTGCCAGTCGCTCGAACGTCACGCGAGCTTCCTCGGCGGGTGGGTGCTCGCCTGCGCCGTCTCGATCGGGCTGCTGCTCCTCCCCGGGAGCCTCGACCAGCGCGCCATCACGTCCCTGCTCGTCGGACCCGCCGCGGGCTTGCTGCTGATGGCCCCGGTCATCCTCTCGGCGTCTCGCCGAACTCGGATTTCCACTCGCACAGCGGGTCCCGCTCAACACCAGGAAGGCACCTCATGATCGACCTCATGGTCCCCTACTGGGGGGATACCGGCTACATGCGCGAGACCATCGCGAGCATCCTCGCCCAGACCGATCCGGACTGGCGTCTGACAGTCATCGACGACGCGTACCCAGGTACGGAGATCCGCGACCACATCGCGGAGATCGACGACGATCGCATCAGGTACCTCCGCAAGGAGCGCAACGAGGGCATCACCGAGAACTTCCGGTCGTGCGTCGCGGCGGCGAGCGCCCCCCTGATGGCGATGCCCGGCTGCGACGACCGTCTGCTCCCCAACTACGTGGAGCAGATCCACGAGGCCGCGCGGCGCCACCCCGAGGCCTCGATCTTCCAGCCCGGGGTGCGTCTGATCGACGAGCACGGCGAGCCGTCCCGGACCCTCGCCGACCTCGTCAAGCAGAGGATCCTGCGCCCTCGCCGCCACGACCACGAGGTCCTGTCAGGCGAAAAACTCGCCACGTCGCTCCTGCACGGAGACTGGCTGTACTGGCCCTCACTCGCCTTCAAGACCGAGACCATCCGGGCAACCCCGTTCCGAGATGGCTTCCCCATCGTCCTCGACCTGGCGCTCCTGCTCGACATGATCTACGACGGCGCACAGCTCGTGACTCTCAGGACGATGTCGTTCGAGTACCGTCGGCACTCCGCGAGCCTGTCGAGCGACAAGCTGCTCGACGGAAGCCGCTTCGACGACGAGCGCGAGTACTTCCGGATCGCCGCGGCCCAGGCCGATTCCCTCGGCTGGCGCCGGGCGGCACGGGCCGCCAGGCTGCATGTCACGTCCCGCGCCTATGCGGGGCTGACGGTTCCCCTCGCACTCAGGTCCCGCGATGTCGCGTCACTGCGGGCGCTCGCGCGGCACGTCCTCACGACGTGACCACACCGACTCCGGCCGCGACGCGCGCTCGACCGGATCGGGTCGGGCGAGCCGGGCCGTCTCGTCCCGCGCGGACCGTGGGGGCCCCTCATCCACAGCGCGTTTCTCAAGCGTCTCTAGCCGCGCATGCAGACGGGCGATCGTGAGGCGATGGATCGCCGACTCTTCGGCGAGCACGCGCGTCTCATCCTCGAGCACGGAGATCTCGTGGGAGAGCTGCAGCGACACGGCCAGCAGCAGCAGCGTGCTGATGACGAACAGCAGGTTCGACGGCACCGTGAACCCGAGCAGCGTCGTCGCCTGGTTCAACAAGCCAGGGAAAGCAGCGAGCACAACGGTGCCCAGCCCCACCAGGATCCACAAGGCGGCGTACTTCTCTCGCAGGGCACGACTGCGCAGCAGCCGGAACACCAGCAGGACGATGACGACTGCCACCGCCAGAACGAACAGCTTGTTGGGCATCGCGGTCAGGCCCTTTCCTCGGGATGCACCTTGCGCCGTGTGAGCGCGATGAACAACGCGAAGAACGAGCGGAAGAGATAGACCGCCGCCTTCCACGGGTTGTTGGATGGCGTGCCAGCCTGGCGCGGCCGCATCTCGACGGGCACCTGAGTGACTGTCAGCCCCGAGCGCACCGCGACGACGAGGGAGTCGATGGTGTCGCCGAGATACTCCGCCGGATAGTGCTCGCAATACTGCCGGATCGCAGCACGGTTGGCCGCCCGGAACCCGGAGGTGACGTCCGTCAGACGGGTTCGGGCGATACGGGAGATCGTCCGTGCCAGGAACACCATCGCCCAGCGCCTCGGGCCACGTGCCTGATAGGAGCCGCGGTCGGCGAATCGTGCACCGATCGAGATGTCTGCGTCCTCAAGACCCGCCAGCACGCGCACGATGTCCCGCGGATCGTGCTGGCCGTCGGCATCCACCTGGATCGCGCGCTCGTAGCCGAAACGGCGAGCGTACTTGTATCCGGCGCGCATCGCTCCGCCGACGCCGAGGTTGTAGGGAAGCCGCATCACACGGGCGCCGACCTCCTCGGCGAGGCGCGCCGTGCCGTCGGACGAACCGTCGTCGACCACCAGGATGTCCGCCTCGGGAAGGGCGTCGGCAAGCTCCCGGAGAGTCGCACCGATGACGGCCTCCTCGTTCCAGGCGGGCATGATGACCAGGAAGTGTCCTGGCGCGGCCAGGTCCTGATCGGTGGTCGTCATGGCTTCCAAGATACCGTCCGCCCTGCGCCGCCCCGTCGCCGCGGAGGAATGTCACCCAGGCGGTGGTGCCCGTTCACGGGGCGTGTTTGGGAAGATGATGCCCGTGCAGACCTGGATCCCCCTTCTCGCCCCCCTCGCGGTCACGGTGCTCCTGCTCGTCGTGCCCGGCCTCGCCGTCGCCGTGGCGACCGGCCGCCGCGGCATGGGCGCGGTGCTGCTGGCCCCCGCGCTCTCGACCACGATCATCGCCACGGCCGCGATCGTGTTCGGGCTGACGGGGCTGCGCTGGAACGTGTGGATGGTGATCGCGCTCGCCCTCGTCGCGTGCGTGCTCGTCCTGCTCGGCCGATGGATCCTCCAGCGGCGGCGTGCACGCCGCCGCGATCGCCGAGCCGCGGCGGAGGGATCCGGGGCCGAGGGCCCGGCGTCCCTGCGCCCGGCGTTCCCGGGGCGCACGGCCGGCTCGCGTCGTGTCTCCGTCGGTCCCGTGGTCGAGCGGTGGTGGAGCTGGGGCGACACCTGGCTGCTGGGAGGCCTCGTCCTCGGCGGGCTGCTGTGGGCCCGTCACATGAGGAACATCCTGGGCTCCCCGGACGCGATCTCGCAGACCTTCGACAACATCTTCCACCTCTCGGCGATCCGCTACATCCTGGACACCGGGGACGCCTCGGCCCTCACGCTGAGCTCGCTCAACGCCGCCCCCGGCACCTCGCAGTTCTACCCGGCGGCCTGGCACGACGTCGTGTCGCTCGTCGTGGAGATCACCGGTGCCGGCATCCCCGTCGCGTCCAACGCGATGCTGTGCTCCGCCGTCCTGGTCTGGGTCGCGTCCTGCCTCTTCCTGACGCGCAGCATGCTGCCCGACTCCCCGGTCGCGGCGGCCGTGACCGGTGTGATGACGGCCTCGGTGACAGCCTTCCCCGGGCTCGCGATGGACTTCGGGGTGCTGTACCCGAACCTGCTGGGGATCGCGCTCGCCCCGATCATGATCGGGCTCGGCATCCAACTGCTCCGCGTCGCCCCCGTGCGCCGGTACGGCACGGGCACGGCCCTGGGGCTGCTCGTGCTCGTCTCCCCCGGGGTCGCGCTCGCCCACCCCAATGCCGTGATGACGGTCGTCGTGTTCGCGACCGCCGCGGTCCTGGTGCGGTGCGCGGGCTCGCTGCGGGACGGGGTGATCGGGCGCATCTCGCGGTGGTGGATCCCGGTCGCCGTCGTGCTCGCGGCAGTGTGGCTCGTGGTCGTGGACTACCTGTGGGGAGTCCTCCGGCCGCCGCTCTCGCAGCTGCGCTGGGAGCCCTTCACGTCCTTCACCGACGCCGTCGGGCAGGGTCTGCTCAACGCCCCCCTGGGACTGTGGCCGGCGTGGATCGTGAGCATCCTGGCGGTTCTCGGCCTCTATCGCACGGTGCGCCGACGGGAGAACCTGTGGCTCCCCGTGACCTGGGTCCTCCTCGGGTACTGCTGGCTGATCGTCGCCGCTCAGCCCTACGACGCCTGGCGGCTGAAGATCAGCGGCGTCTGGTACACCGATCCGTACCGGGTCGCGATGGTGCTGCCGCTCGTCGTCCTCCCGCTCGCCGTGCAGGGCGCGCTGGGCCTCGTCGAGCTCGTCACCCGGCGCTCGTGGCGCCGCGGGCCCCTGGTCCTCGTGATCGCCGTCGTCGCGGCGGCCGCGCTGGTGCTCGTGACGCAGCGCGCCCCGTACATGAACAACTCGATCGAGCGGATCGAGAAGCAGTATGCCGAGACGGAGCACAGCGCCCTGCTGACGCCCGACGAACGAGCCCTCATCGAACGCCTCCCCTCCGAGGTGCCCGCGGACGCGGTCGTCGCGACCGATCCGTGGGACGGCTCCTCGCTGGCCTATCCGCTGGCCGACGTGCAGACCACCAATCACCATGCGCTCGCCTACGTGCGCCCCGCGGAGGAGGTCCTCCGGGAGGACCTCAACCGGGCCGAGTCCGATCCGGCGGTCTGCACGGCCGTCGACGACCTCCACGTGCGCTACGTCCTGGACTTCGGCGAGCAGAACGTCAACGACGCCCCGGGCACGTACCCGGGCTTCGACGGCCTCGCGAGCGCCCCGGGCTTCGAGCTCGTGGACCAGCAGGGCGCCGCGAAGCTGTACGAGATCACGGCCTGCGGCGCGCAGCGCTGAGCCGGGTCCCGCGTCGTGGCCCAACCGTCCTCGTCCACCGCCGTCCACGGTCGGCGTCGAAGCAGCCCCCGGGACGAGGAGACCGAGCGTCTCCTCGCCCGCGACCGGTCGGCCGCCGACCGCGCGGAGCCCTCCCACCACGCCGCGGTCGATCCGCAGGGTGACGAGCCGGACGGCGCCCGGGAGCGGGCGGGCGAGCAGGAACGCAGCCGCCCCGCCCCGGCACGGCCCGCGTTCCGCACGGAGCTGCACGGGCTGCGCGGACTGGCCGTGCTCCTGGTCGCCGTCTACCACGTCTGGTTCGGCCGCGTCTCCGGCGGGGTCGACGTCTTCCTGTTCCTGTCCGCGTTCTTCCTGACGGGCACGTTCACTCGCCGAGCGGAGACCGGTCAGCCGCTGGCGATCCCCCGCTACTGGCTCCGCACGTTCAAGCGCCTGATGCCGCCCGCCGCGATCGTCATCGTCGCGACCCTCGCGATGAGCCTCGCGGTGCTCCCCGCCTCGAGCTGGACGCTGCTGTCTCGCCACGCGCTGGCCAGCGCCCTGTACGTCCAGAACATCGTGCTCGCCGCGGAGGCGACCGACTACTACGCGCACGACGCCTCCGCCGCCTCGCCGTTCCAGCACTTCTGGTCCCTCTCGGTGCAGGGCCAGGTGTTCCTCCTGTGGCCCGTGCTCTTCGCTCTGGCGGGTCTGCTCGCGACGGGCGGACGCCGCCGCCCGCCCGTCCGCACCGTCCTCATGATCCTGTTCGCCGTCGTCCTCCTCGCCTCCCTCACCTGGTCGATCATCGACACCGAGCGCGCGCAGTCGAGCGCCTACTTCTCGACCTTCGCGCGCCTGTGGGAGTTCGCGGCCGGCTCGCTCATGGCGCTCCTCCTGCCGTGGTGGGACCGTCGGACCGGGGGCCGCCGTCCCGAGGACGACACGGCGCCGCTCCACCCGACCGGGCGCGCCCTGTTGGGCTGGCTCGGGGTCGCCGGGCTGCTGTCGTGCGGGGCGGTGCTGCAGGTCTCGACCGCGTTCCCCGGCTGGATCGCGCTCTGGCCCCTCGTCTCGGCCGCGCTCGTCATGGCGGCCGGTTTCTCGAGCCGGCGCTGGGGCGCCGACGCCGTGCTGTCGCGACGACCCGCCCGCTTCCTCGGCGACATCTCCTATGCCCTGTACCTCGTGCACTGGCCGCTGCTGGTGGGCTGGCTCGCCGTCCGGGGCGGCGACCGCGCGGGCCCCCTCGACGGCGTCGTGGTGCTGGCCGCCTCGATCGTGCTCGCCTGGCTGCTGACCCGCCTGGTCGACACCCCGATCCGTCGCTCGCCGGCGCTCGAGCGGCGCTGGTGGCGCGCGGGGGTGGTCGTGGCCGCGTCCCTGGCGCTCGTCCTCGCCTCGAGCCTGGTCGCGTTCCCCGCCGCGCGGCACGTCATCGAGGGCGGCTCGTCCGAGGGAGGCGCCCCGACCGCCTCCACGCACCCCGGCGCCCGGTGGACCACCGATCCCCTCGCGGACCTCTCGGCGTCCCCGGCGCCCCTGCCCGACGCCCTGTCGATCCCACAGGACCTGCTGCCGGACTCGTGCACCGGCCGATTCGGGAGCGCCGACGCGGTCTACTGCCGCTACCAGCCCGCGAGCGGGACGCCTGCCGCGACGATCCTGCTGGCGGGCGACTCGCATGCCGCGCAGTACGCGAGCGCCCTGATGGAGGAGGCGAGCTCCCACCACTGGGCCGTGTACTACGTGGGCAAGATGGGCTGCTCGTTCAGCACCGCGAGCGGGAACCCGGGCTGCGCCACGATCGACGCGGCGTGGCCGACCGTGCTCGACTCGATCAAGCCCGACGTCGTGATCACGATCGGCTCGCGCACCACGGCGAGCGGGCCCGCCGAGACGGCACGGCCGGACCTGGGCGGCGCCCTCGAGCTCGTCCGCGAACGCCACATCGCGGCCGTCGTGCTCCGCGACAACCCGCGGTGGTCGACCTCGCCGTCGCCCTACGACTGCGCCTTCGACGTGATCCGCGACGGCGGCACTCCCGCCTCGGCGGACGCGGACTGCGGGGCGGACCTGTCCGCGAAGGCCGGCGCCCAGGATCCGATCGCGTCGCTCGCGGACGACGATCCCTCCGCCCCCGTGCTCGTCGCGGACCCCACCACGGATCAGCTCTGCCCCCGGGACCGGTGCTCCCCCATCGTCGGCAACGTCTTCGTGTACCGCGACGACAACCACCTGACGACGGAGTTCTCCCGCTCGATGGGCCCGTGGTTCGGCGCCGAGGTGCAGTCCGCGCTCGCCGCGCGCGACAGGGTGCACGCCGCGCCCGCGGCGAGCGACGGCTGACGCGGTCCCCGCCCTCCTCGACGTCGGGGCGCGCGCGGCCGCGGTGATTCAATGGCCGTATGACCACCCCGCTCGACGCCGCTCTCGCCCCCACGCCCGCCGCACGCGCCTTCGCCGAGGACCTGGCCGCCTTCGTGACGGCCTCTCCCAGCTCGTACCACGCGGCCGACGAGTCCGCGCGCCGTCTGCGCGCGGCAGGCTTCGTGGAGCTCGACGAGCGCGAGGCGTGGGCGTCCGAGGACGTGCGCGGCGACCGCTTCGTGCTGCGCGACGGCTCGATCATCGCCTGGAGCACGCCGCAGTCGGCCGACGCGGACACGCCGTGGCGCATCGTGGGCGCCCACACGGACTCCCCCGCCCTCAAGCTCAAGCCGCATCCTCAGCTCGGCGCGGAGGGCTTCGCCCAGGCGGGCGTCGAGGTCTACGGCGGCCCCCTCCTGAACTCCTGGCTCGACCGCGATCTGCGCCTCGCGGGCCGGGTCGTGCTCGCGGACGGCACGGTCCGCCTCGTCGCCACGGGCGCCGTGGCGCGCGTGCCGCAGCTCGCGGTGCACCTGGACCGTCAGGTCAACTCCGAGGGTCTGCGCCTGGACCCCCAGCGCCACCTCCAGCCGATCCTGGGGCTCGACGCGGGGCTCGACCCGCTGCAGGTGATCGCCGATGCCGCGGGGGTCGAGGCCGAGACGATCGCGGGCTACGACATCGTCACCGTCGACGCCCAGGCGCCCGCCGTCATCGGCGCCCACGACGAGCTGTTCGCCTCGGCGCGCCTGGACAACCTCTCCTCGACGCACGCCGGGGTGCGCGCCCTGGTCGACGTCGCCGCGCAGGCGGACCGCGCCGACGGGCCGATCGCGCTGCTCGTCGCGAACGACCACGAGGAGGTCGGCTCGGCGACCCGCTCGGGCGCGGCCGGACCATTCCTGCAGGACGTGCTCGTGCGCATGCACGCGGCCCTCGGGGGCGACGAGGCCTCGCGTCTGCGCGCCTTCGCCCGCTCCATGGTGCTGTCGTGCGATGCGGGCCACGCCGCCCACCCGAACTATCCCGAGCGCCACGATCCTGCCAACCGGCCGCGGCTGGGCGGCGGGCCGCTGCTCAAGATCAACGCCCAGCAACGCTATGCGACCGATGCGGTCGGCACGGCGGAGTTCGCCCGCTGCTGCGCGCGGGCGGGCGTGCCGTTCCAGCCCTTCGTCTCGAACAACGCCGTCCCGTGCGGCTCCACGATCGGCCCCATCACGGCGACCCGGCTGGGCATCACCACGATCGACGCCGGGATCGCCCTGCTCTCGATGCACTCGGCGCGTGAGCTGTGCGCGGTGGCAGACCCCGAGCTGCTGTCCCGCGCGGCCGCGGCGTTCTGGCTGCCCGGGGAGTGATCGGCGAGGTCAGGGCGCTCTGCGCGCCGTCGTCGGCCCGGCCGCGGCGCGTCGGCGTCCGCGTCGCAGGGCCACCACCCCCGCCAGGCCCAGCAGGAGGTCCGCGATCGTGAGGATGGCGCGCGAGAGCAGGACGACGGCGATGACGCCGCCCGCTCCGAGGCTCCCGCCGAGCACGATCGCGAGGATGGCCTCGCGCACGCCCGCCCCGGCCGGGACGAAGATCGCGAGGAAGCCGACCGACCAGGCGAGGGCGTAGCCGCCGATGCTCAGGCCGAGGGTCGCGGCGGACGGCGACGCGCCCATGCCCACGCACAGCAGCCACACCTGCATCCCCGCGACGAGCCACGCGGCGAGCGTCCAGGCCGTGGCGGTCACGACGCCTCGCCAGGTCACGGGAGACTCGAGCGGCGGGCGCCGCAGCACGCGAAGGGCCAGGCCGAGCACCCGGTTGAGCACGGGCGGCAGCAGGATCACGACGAAGACGGGGAGCGTGAAGAGCGCCCAGCCGAAGCGGTCGGCCAGCGCAGAGGGCGCGAACGGCACGCTCGCGGCCGCGAGGAAGAGCCCCGACACCAAGGAGATGAGCACCGACACGAGCATCGCCGCGACGGAGCGGCGCTGGGGGATCTCGCGGTCGCGTCCCAGCTCGGCGACCGCGAGGATGTTCCACACCCCGCCGGGGACGTACTTGCCCAGCTGGGAGACGTAGAAGAGCTCCGAGGCCACGCGGAGGCCGAGCGGGCTGCCGAGGTCCGCGAGCACCGACCGCCAGGCGAGCATCGTCAGGACGATGTAGACGACCCCCAGGGCGAACGCGCCCACCGGGATCAGCGGGTTCATGTCGGCCAGCGCCTGCGCGAGCTCGGCGCGGCGCGAGACGACTGCCCAGACGGCCGCGGCGAGCGCGACGAGCAGGAAGACCGCCCGCACCGCGGGCGAGCGCACGACGGCCATGAGGCGCGACATCATCCGCGGCGCCGGAGTCGGTCGTCGAGGTCCTGCACGAGGCGGTCCCCGCGGAGCTCGTCGGCGCGGGCGCGCCCGCGGACCTGCAGAGCGCGTCGGGCCGCTGGCTCGCGGCTCAGCCGAGCGAGCACGGCCGCGAGCGCGGCTGCGTCGCCGGGCGGGGCGTAGTCGACCGCGTCCCCCAGCACACGCCGCTGGGGAGGCGTGTCGGACGTCACGACGGCGCACCCGGCGGCGAGGCCCTGGTAGACCTTGTTGGGCACGACGTCGAGCCCCTTGGGCGTGGAGCCCATGATGCCCAGGCACACGTCGTGGTCGGCGACGGTCTCGGCGAGGTCCGCGCCCTCGAGCCACGGCACCCACGTCACCTCGTCGACGCCCTCGAGGATCTCGCGGCAGCGCTCGGCGTCCTGCCCGGTGCCGATCAGCGTCGCGCGGAAGGCCACCCCGTCGTCGTGGAGCCGACGCAGGGCGGCCGCGATGACCGGGGTCCCCTGCAGCGGGGTGAACAGTCCGAAGAAGACGATGCTGAGCGGGGCGTCGGCGTCGCGGGAGCCGTGCCGCCCCTGGGCGAGGCGGTACCAGCGGGCGGGCGCGCCGACGGGCACGACGAGCGCCCGCCGCCGCTCCCGGGGCCGCAGCTGCCGCGCGTGCTCGTCGGTGTCCATGATGAGCACGTCCGCGGCCGCGAGCGCGGCGCGGTCGAGGGCGGACAGCACGAGGTGCAGCACCCGACCGGACGCTCGGCGGTCGCGCGCCGTCCCCGCCGCGAAGATGAGGTGATCGAGCGCGATCACGGTGCGGGGGAAGAGCAGGCGGGCGAGCAGGACGTCGAAGTGCCCCATGTACCCGACGAGCAGGGCATCGGGCGCGCGATCACCCCGGTAGCGCAGGGATCCGGCGGCGAGCTGGAGCCACCGCCCGGCCAGGCGCGCCGCGAAGCCGCCGAGGCGCCAGGGCTGCTCGAGCATCCGCACGCGCTCCGCGGTCGAGAAGCCGAGCGGACGGTTCAGGGACGCGACCTGCCACGTGGACGAGAGGCCTTCGAGGAGGACGCGCGCTCGCGGATGCCGGTCGAGGTCGAACGTGCCGAACGCCAGCAGGCGCCTCATGCGGAGCGTCCGACGAGGTTCGGCTCCGTGGTCCGCCGGTCGTCGTCGGCGACCGCGGGCCCCGCCACCGGGCTCGCGTCCTGCACGGCGGGGGCCACCGGGACCGGGACCCGGGGGTCGCCGTACTGCAGGGCCTTGGTGCGCTCGAGCAGCTCCTCGAGCAGCACCCGGTTGGTCCGCTGCAGGTCGGCGATGATCATGAGGACGAGGCTCAGGAACGCGAACGTCAGCAGGGTCGTCCCGAAGATGAGGGACTGCAGATGCCCCTCGCTCTGCCCCATGAGGGCGAACACGAGGAAGCGGACGAAGGGGATCACGCCGAGGATGCCGGTGATCGCCGCGAGCCAGCCCAGCACCTGGTGCGGCTTGAACATGAGGTAGGCGCGGCCGATCGCCGAACCGGACTTCATCATGTGCTGGAAGATGTTGGTGAACAGCCGCGACTCGCGCGTCTTCGGATTGGTCGTGATCGGGACCGAGGCGATGCGCAGGCGCTTGTTGCCGGCCTGGATGATGGTCTCCATGCAGTACGAGAACTGCGTGACGACGTTCAGCCGCAGCAGGGAGGCCTTGGAGTACGCACGGAACCCGGAGGCGGCGTCGGGCAGATCGGTCTCGGCGGCCAGGTTGACGACGTGGGAGCCGAACCTCTGCATGCGCTTCTTGAACGGCGAGAAGTGCGCGATGGTCGCGGTCTGGCGGTCGGCGATCGCGATGTCCGCCTCGCCGCTCACGACCGGCGCGATCAGGTCCGCGATCCGCTCCTGCTTGTACTGGTTGTCGCCGTCGGTGTTGACCACGATGTCGGCGCCGTGCGCGAGCGCGTAGTCGACGCCGTCGCGGAACGACCGGGCCAGACCCATGTTCCGGGCGTGCCGCACGATGTGGGTCACCCCGTGCTCCTGGGCCACCTGCACGGTCCGGTCGGTGGAGCCGTCGTCGATGACCAGCAGCTCCACCTGGTCGACCCCCGGTAGCTCGCGGGGGATCGAGTCGAGGACGCTCGGCAGCGTCGACTCCTCATTGAGGCAGGGAACCTGCACGAAGACCTTCACGGCCGTCACCTCTTCTCTGCCGGGACCGCCCGGCTCCGCAGCCGTCCCGGATCGCGGGGTCATGGGGATCGCGGGCACGTCGCCGAGACAGGCTATCCAATGAGGTCCCGCGAGGCCGTGGGGCGGCGCACAGCCTCCGTGTGAGGTCCGTTGCGTGCCTGCGCCCCTCGAGCCTCACGGCCGACGGTGCCGCCCGTGAGCCGTCGGCGCCGCCGACCGGACGGGTCGCGGACGCGGGAACGACGCGGCCCGTCGCGAGTCGGGCACCGGGCGCGCCGAGGCCCGGCTCCAGGGCACGAGCGCTGCCGCTGCCGCGAGGATCAGTCCGACTGTCCCGACCAGAAAGACGCCGACCGTGCCGATCGCCGGCGCCCATTGCGGGGCGCGCCACGGGTAGGGCATGGCGTCGAACCGGGTCATCGGCGTATGGAACCCGTACACATAGCGCCAGGTGGACCAGACGAGCGCGATCAGGGTCGCGCAGGCGCCCGCCACCACGACGAGCGCGGTGGCGCGGAGCAGCTGCCGTGACTCGAGCATGCGCCCCTGCAGCGCCGGCACGCAGAGGACGGCCATCGCCGCGAGGACCGGGAGGTAGTAGCGACCCTGCCAGGCGAAGGCGCTCAGGTAGCTCTCGAGGAAGATCGCGGTGGTCATGAGCAGGCCGTAGGCGCCGACGAGCCCGAGCCCCACCGCGGGCCGGACCCGTCCCAGGGACATGCGCCCGAACACCCACGCCGCCGCCACCACCCAGAGCACGAACAGCGCCAGGGGCATGGGGGTGTCGACCCATCCGAGGTGGCCGAAGCCGTTGACGACGAGGCTCGCCCACTGCTGGAGCACGGCGACGATGCGCGTGACGAACGGGAGCGCCGACCACGCCCCCATGCGGTCCTCGCCCGCCTCGCCGCCGCGCACCGACGAGGTCCACGCGAGCCAGGCGACCGTGCTGAGCGCGAGCAGCACGTCGAGCACGGCCCACCATCGGGGGCCCATGAGCAGGGGCACGCGCCGTCCCGCGTCCCCGGTCGCCCGCTGCACCGGCACGAGCACGAGCAGGCACAGACCGCACGCCCAGATCGCGCTGAGCGGCCGGGTCATGCCGAGCACGAGGATCGCGATCGGGAACAGCCACAGCACGTCGCGCCCGAGCCGGGTGCCGGCCATGGCGTCGTGGCGGAGGCAGCAGACCACCGCCGCGAGCAGCATGGCCGCCGAGATCTCGAGTCCGTTGGGATTGATCGACGCGAACAGGAACCACGTCATGGGGACCATGCACAGCGCCATGGCCGCCGCGATCGGCCGACGATCGAAGCGCCGGCCGAGGACGACGGCGGCCAGGGCGAGCACCAGGACGGAGAGGAGCCCGGAGACGATGCGCGCCAGGACGAGCGTGGCGGGACCGCCGAGCCCCGCCGCGGTGCCGAGCCAGAGGACGGCGCCGACGGGGATGTAGTACGCGATCGGGTAGCGCGTCATGCCGCTCATGCCCGAGACCATGCCCTGGCCGTGGCTCTCGGCCGCGCAAGGGGTCGCGGAGGAGTCGAACCGGTAGCACTCCGGCGGCGGGAAGTCCTCGAGGTCGGCGGGATAGCGCACCATCGTGAACGTCCGGCCCTCGATCGTCTCCTCGTCCACGAGTCCCGGCAGGGTCTGCCCGGTGGCGGCGCCGTAGGCGTGCACGATGTGGTCGGACTCGTCGGGCACGGCGCCGACCGGCGAGGAGACCGCCCACGCGATGACGATGAGGAACAGGCCGAGCACGAGGGCGAGGAGGTCGAGGACTCGCCCTCGGACAGTGAATCTGGCGTGCATCATCCTCGCCTGGGAGTCGGGTGCGGGTCACGGGCCGCGGACGGGGCCCGAGGGGACGGTGGAGCCGAGGCATCCACGATAGAGTGCCGCGCTGTGAAACTCACAACCATCGGATGCGGGTATCTCGGCGCGGTGTACGCGGCGGCGATGGCGTCGCTCGGGCATGACGTGGTCGGTCTGGACGTCGACGAGGCCAAGGTCGCGGCCCTCAACGAGGGCAGGGCACCGTTCTACGAGCCCGCCCTGGACGACCTGATCGCCGAGTCCCTGCGCACGGGACGTCTGCGCTTCTCGACCGACTACGCCCAGGCGGCCACCCAGCAGGTCCATGTGATCTGCGTGGGCACGCCCCAGCAGATCGACGGGCCTGGCGCGGACCTGCGGTACGTCGACGCGGCCCTGGACGCCCTCGCGCCCCACCTCGATCGGTCCCCGGACGGTCCCAGCCTCGTGGTGGGCCGCTCGACCGTGCCGGTGGGCACCGCGACCCGTCTGCGCGAGCGTCTGGCCGCCGCGAGCTCTGCGGCCCTGCTCGCCTGGAACCCCGAGTTCCTCCGCGAGGGCTTCGCCGTCGAGGACACGCTGCGGCCCGACCGGATCGTCTACGGCCTGCCCGAGGACCCCGACGAGGCCCGCCGGGCCCGGGAGATCCTCGACGCGGTCTACGCGTCGCCGCTGGCGGAAGGCACCCCCCTCGTGGTCGGGAACTACGCGACCGCCGAGCTGGTCAAGGTATCGGCCAACTCGTTCCTGGCCACGAAGATCTCGTTCATCAACGCGATCGCGGAGGTGTGCGAGGCCAGCGGCGCAGACGTGTCCACGATCGCCCGCGCGATCGGCTACGACGACCGGATCGGTCCGAAGTTCCTCCGCGCCGGCATCGGCTTCGGCGGCGGATGCCTGCCCAAGGACATCCGGGCGTTCATGGCTCGGGCCGGAGAACTCGGCGTCACCGACGCCCTGTCGTTCCTGCGGGAGGTCGACACCCTCAACAACCGTCAGCGCGACCGGGTCGTCAACATGACCCATCGAGCGCTCGGCGGGACGTTCACCCACAAGCGGATCGCGGTGCTCGGCGCCGCCTTCAAACCCGACTCCGACGACATCCGCCAGTCCCCGGCCCTGTACATCGCCTCCAAGCTCTCCGGACGCGGAGCCGACGTGGTCGTGACCGACCCCGCGGCCGCCGACAACGTCCATGCCCAGCGCCCCAACCTGGCCATCGCCCCCGATGCCCTCACCGCCGCCCAGGGCGCCGACATCGTGCTCCTGCTCACCGAGTGGGCCCAGTTCCGCGCCCTGGACCCCGTCGCGCTGCGCGAGGTCGTCGCCACGCCCTGGATCATCGACGGCCGCAACGCCCTCGACCCGCAGCGCTGGCGCGACGCGGGATGGACCTACCAGTCCATCGGCCGCCCCTGAACCCGGCGGGGACCCGACGCCGATCCTTTCGGCGCCAATCCGGCGCCGAGCCTCCCGGTGCGAGGGCTCTCCCGATCCCCTCGGCTCCGGCTTCCTGGGCTCCAGGGGACGTCGGGCTCTATCGGACTCTGGCCTCGTGCCTCCTGGGCTCCAGCTCCCGGGCTCTGTGGGACTCTGACCTCGGGCTTCCTGGGTTCCAGCTCCCGGGCTCGCTCTGCGCCACGCCGCTCCGCACAGGCCCGCGCCCGTCGCCCCCATCTTGAGTTCTGCGTTCTGGTCGCGACGTGACATCGACATCTGCGTTTCGGTCGCCACCCGACATCGATATCTACGTTTCGGTCGCCACCCGACATCGACATCTGCGTTTCGGTCGCCACCCGACATCGACATCGACGTTCTGGTCGCTATCTCGCGCTGATAGCGACCGAAACGCAGAACTCGATGAGGGCAGGGCCGCGCCCGGGCACCGTCGCGAGCCCGGGCGCCGCCGGGACTCCGCGCGGCGCCGCAGTCCTGTGGCCTCCTCGGCGATGGGATCGAGGGCAGGGCGCGACCACCGCGGTCGACGCGCACCCTGCTGTCGGCCCCCGGCCGTCAGACCTCGTCGGCCCCTGCCAGCCGCCGGATGCGCCGCACGACCTCCCGGGCCTGCGCGGTCGTCCCGTGCTCGGGGCCGACGGCGCGCTCGGCGTCCTTGACCAGCTCGTCGGCCTGGTAGAGCGCGCTCTCGAGCTCACCGGCCTCGGCGCACGCCTCCGCGAGCTCCATGCGCGCGGCCATCACGACGGCGTCGGTCGGCTCATGCCGCTCGAGCAGGGCGGGCAGCGCGGCGTAGGCGCGGCGCATGCGCTCCCCCGGCTCGACGGCGGAGGACGACTGCTCGGTCACGGGGTCTCGATCGGGCACGCGGCCCCTCCTTCTCGCTGGGCGGCCGCCCGCACGAGCTCGGCGGCGAGCGCCGTGCGGTCGGGGGCCGGGAGCCCCGCGCCGTCGAGCGCCGGGGGCACGGTCTGGTCCAGGCGCATCCATCCGGCCGGGGCGCCCTCGCGTCCCGCCGTCACCTCGCCGTCGGGCGCGGAGATGTCGATCCCGAAGATCGTGTGGAAGGCGTCGACGAACTCCCCCGCGTTGCCCTCCTGGGCGAGCCGTCGCGCGCGCGTGGCCGGCGAGTGCATCACCTTGGCCAGGATGCGGCGGATCGAGCGCTCGACATCGGCCGCGAGCGCGTCCGCCTCGTCCTGGGCCCGTCCGCGGCGCAGCCGGGCGATCTCGGCGTCGGCGGCCTCGTTGACGCTGCGCCGCAGCGCCGCCATCGCGGGGTCCACGCGCCGGAACTCCTGGCGCGAGCGGAAGCTCTCGACGCCCTCGGCGACGATCTCGCGGGCCGCGGCGAGCGCGGGCGCCGCGCTGTCGTCGGCCTCGATCGTGAGGTCGGTCAGGTCCAGGACCTGCACGTCGGCCAGGTGCCGGACGAGCGGGTGCAGATCGGAGTGCAGCGCGAGGTCGAGGATGAGCGTCGGCCCGACCTGCAGGAACAGCTCGGGGAACAGGCTCGTGCCGCGGCCCGAGCAGGCCAGCACGAGGTCGGCCTCCCGTAGCCGCTCGGGCAGCTGGGCCGCCTCGATCGCGGCGACCCCCTGCCGCTCGGCGAAGGCGACCGCACGCCCCGAGGCGGAGTGCACGTGCACGTCGCGCACGCCGCGCCGCGTCAGCTCGGCCACGCCCAGGCGCGCGTACGCGCCGGTGCCGATCACGAGCACGCTGCGGTGCTCGAGGGGCCCCAGGATGTCGGCCGCGCGGTCGAGCGCGATCGCGACGCCGCTGCGACCGGCGGCGCCGACGGGCGTGCGCGCGGCGACCCGCTTGGCGTACCGGAAGCCGATCTGGAACAGGTCGTTGAGCATGGGCGAGGTGTAGCCCGCCGCATGCGCCCGCTCGAACGCCGCATGGACCTGCCCTGCGATCTCGGCCTCGCCGAGCACGATCGAGCGCAGCCCCGCGGTCACCTCGTACAGGTGCTCGGCGACGGGGGCGCCCATCGCGGCCTCGAGGCACAGCGAGACCTGCTCGGCGCTCAGGGAGCTCGTCGCGGCCACGGCGCGCGCGGCGAGATCCACGCCGTCGTGGAAGCGGTGCGCGTCGAGGTAGATCTCCAGACGGTTGCAGGTGGAGACGACGACCCAGCCCGCGAGCGGTGGCGTCGCGTCCTCGGCGGCCTCGACGGTGTCGGGCTCGGGGGCGCCGGATTCGAGAGCAGCGACGTCGACGGCCTCGACGGCCTCCCCCGCGGCCTGGGCGTTGAGCTTCTCGATGACGTGCCCGAGGTGCTCGGATCCCCGGGTGAGGGCATCGAGCACCCCGAGATCGAGGTGCTCGTGGGTGGCGCGGAGGGCGACGAGCATGCCTCATGGTAGGCACCCGGGACCTTCGGCGGATCCGGCGGGACGACCCGGGTGAGGCGTCCCACACGCTCCGCGACATGTGCGCGCACTCCGCCGCCGGGGCGTGCACAATGGACGGACGATGGAAACAAACCGCACGTCAGAGGCCACTTTTGACGACGGGGCGTCAGAAACTGGCGTCGCCGTCATGCCGTCGTCCCGGCCCTCCGTCCTGCCCGCCGACCACCCGCTGCAGCGCCCCGCGAGCGCCGGCGGCACGGCCGACGCCCCCCTCCTGCGCCGCTACCGCGGCGAGGCCGTCGAGGCCGCGCCGAGCGTGTGGTTCATGCGCCAGGCCGGACGCTCCCTGCCCGAGTACCGGCGTGCCCGCGAGGGCACCGGCATGCTCGAGGCCTGCCGGCGCCCCGACCTCGTCGCCGAGATCACCGTGCAGCCCGTCCGCCGGCACCGGGTGGATGCCGGCATCTTCTTCTCCGACATCGTCGTGCCCGCCCGCCTCGCGGGCCTCGACGTCGAGATTCAGCCGGGCCGCGGTCCCGTCTTCGCCCATCCGATCCGCACCGAGGAGGACGTGCGGGCCCTCCCATCGCTCGGCGACGACTACGAGGCCGCCCTCGAGCCGATCCGCGAGGCCGTGCGCCTCACGACCGCGGAGCTGGGCCCGGTGCCCCTGATCGGCTTCTGCGGCGCCCCCTTCACGGTCGCCTCCTACATGGTCGAGGGCGGCCCGAGCCGTGACCACCTGCGCACCCGCGCCCTCATGCGCGAGCGCCCCGAGGTGTGGGCGCGCCTGGCCGCGTGGGTCGCCGAGGCCTCCGGCCGCTTCCTGCGCGCGCAGGTCCTGGCCGGCGCGAGCGCGGTCCAGCTGTTCGACTCGTGGGTCGGCTCGCTGTCCGAGGACGTCTACCGCCGCCACGTGCTGTCCCATTCGGCCGCCGTGCTGGACACCGTCGCCGACCTCCCGGTCCCGCGCGTCCACTTCGGGGTGGGCGCCGCCCACCTCCTGAGGGCCCTGCACGACGCGGGCGCGACGGTCGTGGGCGTCGACCACCGGCTGCGGCTCGACCGCGCGCTCGACCTGCTCGGGCCGGGCGTCCCCGTCCAGGGCAACATCGATCCCGCCGTGCTGTTCACGTCCGAGGCCGCCCGGTACGCCGAGGCCCGGGCCGTGCTCGACGCGGGCGCCGGCGCGCCCGGCCACGTCGTGAACCTCGGCCACGGCGTGCCCCCCGAGACCGACCCGCACGTGCTCACGGACCTCGTCTCCTTCCTCCACGCGGAGCCCGCCCGCTCATGACCGCACGCACCCTCGTCGTCGGCGGCGGCATCGCGGGACTGCTCGCGGCGCGCCGCCGTGCCGCGCGCGGCGACACGGTCACCGTGCTCGAGGCCTCGGACCAGGTCGGCGGCGCCGTGCGCGCCGTCGAGGTCGGCGGCCTCGAGGTCAACGCCGGCGCCGAGGCCTTCTCCGTGACCTCGGGCGCCGTCGAGGACCTGCTGGGCGAGCTGGGCCTCGCCGCCCAGATCGCGGCCCCCGCCGCGGGTCGCGGAAGCCGTCTCGTCTCCGACGCCGGCTCCCTGCCCTCCCCCCGCGGCGGCCTGCTCGGCATCCCAGGACGACCGCTGTCCCGCGAGGCCCGCGCCGTGCTCGGCACCGCGGGCGCCCTGCGCGCGGCCGCCGACCGCGCCCTGCCCTCCCGCTGGGGGCTCGCCGACGGCGTGACCATCGGCGCCTACGTGCGCCGCCGCATGGGCCGTCGCGTCGCCGAGCGCCTCGTGGCCCCCGTCGTGGGCGGCGTGCACTCCTCGGATCCGGAGACCCTCGAGCTCGCCGCCATCCAGCCGCGCCTGCCCGCCGCGGTGCGCGAGCACGGCTCGCTCGCCGGGGCCGTGCGCGCCCTGCGTCCGCGCCGGTCGAGTGCGGGCACCGCGGTGCGCTCGGTGACCCCGACGATGGCCGAGCTGCCGCGCGCGCTGCGCCGCGAGCTCGAGGCGGCCGGCGCGGTCGTGCGCACGGGCGTGCGGGTCACGGGCCTCGAGCGGGACGGCTCCACCTGGCGCGCCCGCCTCGAGACGGCGGGCTCGACGCCCGGCGCGGCCCCCGAGCTCCTCGAGGCGGACTGCCTCGTGCTCGCCGTGCCGCCCGACGCGGCGCGCGCCCTGCTCACCGACGCCGCCCCGGACCTCGCCCGCGCGATCCCCGAGGCCCCCTCCTCCCCGGTGCGCCTCGTCGTCCTCGTGCTCGACGCCCCCGCCCTCGACGCCGCCCCCTCGGGCACAGGCGCCCTCGTGGCCCCGGGCACGCGCGGCGTGCGCGCCAAGGCGCTCACCCATGCGAGCGCGAAGTGGGACCACGTGCGCGAGGCCGCGCACGGCCTGCACGTCGTGCGCCTGTCCTACGGGCGGCCCGGCGAGGCGCTGCCCGCCGACGACAGCGCCCTCGAGGCAGACGGCGGCGCGAGCACGATCGTCGACCGCGCCCTGGCCGACGCCTCCGCGATCCTCACCCGCGACCTGGACCGCACGCAGCTGCGCGGCGCCGCCGTCGTCACCTGGCCCGACGCCATGCGCCAGGCGCTGCCCGGACATCGGGAGGCCCTCGACCGCCTCGCCGAGCTGCTCGCCGAGGGCGACGACACCCTCGAGCTCGTCGGCTCGTGGCGCGACGGCACCGGGCTCGACGCGATGGCCGCCGCGGAGCGACGTCGCCGGCGGCCCGACCCGGGCTCGTCCGGCCCCACCGACCCATCCACCACCGCCTCACCCGCCTCGGAAGGACGTCCACGATGACCGACCAGCACGCAGCCCCGACCGCTCCCGCCGGCGAGGGCGGTGAGGGGCGCGAGATCCTGCGCTACACCTCGTACACCGTCTTCACCCGCACGGGCGCGCCCGGCGGTGAGGCCGCGGCGCCCCAGCAGCTCGCCGCGGAGATCGACCGCGTCGTGGCCGCGATCGAGGGCCTCGACGTGACCGTGCGCGGTTTCTACGACGCCTCCGGCTTCCGCCCCGAGGACGACCTCCTGGTGTGGCTGATCGCGGAGCGCCCCGAGAGCCTCCAGCACGCCCTGCGGGTCCTCGAGCGCTCGTGGAGCGCCGACGGCCTCGGGCGCGCCTGGAGCGCGGTCGGCGTGCACCGCCAGGCCGAGTTCTCCCGCACCCATGCCCCCGCGTTCATGTCCCCCTCCCGCACGGCGCGCGAGTGGCTCACGGTGTACCCCTTCACCCGCTCCTACGAGTGGTACCTGCTGCCCGAGGAGGAGCGTCGCGAGATGCTCATCGAGCACGGACGGCTGGGCCGCGACTTCCCGCAGGTCAACGCCAACACCGTGGCGGCCTTCGCACTCGGCGACTGGGAGTGGCTGCTCTCGTTCGAGGCCGACGACCTCCACGACCTGGTCGACATGATGCGCCATCTCCGCTACTCCCGGGCCCGCCTGCACGTGCGCGACGAGCTGCCCTTCCACGTCGGACGCCGCCTCGCCACCTCCGCCGAGGTCGCCGCGCTGCTCGCCTGAGCCCGACCCCGTCCCCGTCGCCGAAGAAAAGGACACCATGAGCATCCATACCGCAGCCCAGGCCACCGCATCCGCAGACCCCGAACCGATCGAGGCCGAGTCCCTCGAGGCCACGTCGAGCGAGAGCGGCACGGCCGAGGCCGTCGCGTCGATCGCGCGCACGCCCGCCCCGGCGCCGTACGACGCGATCCTGTTCGCGTCCTTCGGGGGCCCCGAGGGGCAGGACGACGTGCTGCCCTTCCTGCGCAACGTCACCCGCGGCCGCGGGATCCCCGACGAGCGCCTCGAGGAGGTCGCGGGCCACTACCGCGCCCTCGGGGGCCGCTCGCCCATCAACGACCAGAACCGCGCGATGATCGCGGCACTGGAGAAGGAGCTCGAGGGCCGCCTGATCGACCTGCCCGTGTACTGGGGCAACCGCAACTGGGAGCCCTACACGGGCGATGCGATCGCCTCCCTCCACGCCGACGGCCACCGCCGCGTGCTCGCGCTCGTCACGAGCGCCTACTCCTCGTACTCCGGGTGCCGCCAGTATCGCGAGGACTTCGCCCTCGGACTCGAGCAGCACGGCCTGTTCGGCGAGGTCACCGTCGACAAGGTCCCGTCCTACTTCGACCAGCGGGGCTTCCTCGAGCCCGTCGCCGACGGCGTGCGCACCGCGATCGCCGAGCTGCGCGCCGAGGGGCACGCGCCCGAGCACATCGAGATCCTGTTCTCGACGCACTCGATCCCGCTGACGATGTCCCGGACGTCCGGCCCGCCGATGAGCGGGTCCACCGACCCGCAGGTCGCCGAGGGCGGGTGGTACGTCGCCCAGCACCTCACCGCCTGCCGCTGGGTGATCGAGCAGCTGGCCGCTGATGACGACGACGCAGCGAGCGCGGACGTCGTCGACGCCGAGACCACCGCCGTGCCCTCGTGGCAGCTCGTCTACCAGTCCCGTTCCGGGGCACCGCACATCCCGTGGCTCGAGCCCGACATCAACGACGTCATCGGGACCTTGGCCGCCGACGGTGGGAAGACGGCAGTCATCGTCGTGCCGATCGGCTTCGTGACCGACCACGTCGAGGTCATCTGGGACCTCGACACCGAGGCGAAGGAGACGGCTGCCGAGCACCACCTCGGGTTCCGCCGGGTCGCGACCTCTGGGACGGACCCTCGGTTCATCGCGATGCTGGCCGACCTCATCGAGCAGCACCTCGTCCCCGGCACCACCCGGGTGCCGGCCGTCGGCTGCGGGGTGCCCGTCGGCACGTGCGGGCGCACCTGCTGCCAGGCGGCGCGCAGCGCCGACGCCCGACCGGATCCCACCGCCCAGCCCCTCGAGGACATCGCGGCCGGGCTGCGAGCGGCGACGGCCGCGCAGGCGGCGGCCGCCTCGGAGGCCCGCCCCGCATGAGCACACTGCGCATCGGCACGCGCGCATCGGCACTCGCGCTCGCCCAGTCCGCCCAGATCGGCCGGGAGATCGCGGCCCGGCTGCCGGGCGACGGCGAGGCGGAGCTCGTGCACGTGTCGACCCACGGCGATCGCGACCGGATCAGCCCGCTCGCGCAGATCGGCGGGACGGGCGTGTTCGTCACCGCCGTGCGCGAGGCGTTGCTCGCGGGCGAGGTCGACGCGATCGTGCACTCCGCCAAGGACCTCCCGACCCAGCCGGCCGACGGGATCGCCATCGCATGCATGCCCGCCCGCGAGGACGTGCGCGACGCCCTGTGCGCGCGCGATGGGCTCACCCTCGCCGAGCTCCCCACCGGGGCCCGCGTGGGGACGGGATCCCCGCGCCGCGCCGCTCAGCTGCTGCGCGCGCGCCCGGACCTCCACGTGGTGGGGGTGCGCGGCAACGTCGAGACCCGCCTCGCCCGGGCGCTGGGACCGACCGCCGACCTCGACGCGGTCGTGCTGGCCGCCGCCGGACTGCGCCGCCTGGACCGGGCCGACGCGATCACCGAGCTGCTCGACGTCGACGTGATGCTCCCCGCGCCCGCGCAGGGGGCGCTCGCCGTCGAGTGCCGCGCGAGCGACCTCGCCCTCGGCGGCGATCTCGCCCGGGCCGCCGATGCCGAGGATGATCCCGCGACGCGGGCCGCCGTCACCGCCGAGCGCGCCCTGCTGCGCGCGCTCGAAGCGGGCTGCAGCGCCCCCGTCGCGGCCCTCGGCACCGTGCGCGACGGTCAGCTCGAGTTGCGCGCGCTCGCCATCTCCCCCGACGCCGCGCACGTGTTCGAGGACACCCTCGTGGCCGCGATCGACCTGGACGCACCGCGCGAGGCGTTCACCGTGATCGCCGCCGACCTCGGGACGCGCCTGGCTGCCTCGCTCCTCGAGCAGGGTGCCGCGGAGGTGCTGGCCGCACCGCCCACGACCGCCGACGCCGTCGCCGCCCAGGAGGGCGCCGCCGTCGAGAACCCGGGCGAGCCCGCGTGAGCTCCCGCGTGCTCGTGGCCCGCCCGGCGGGCAGCGGCGACGCCCTCGCCGAGCGCCTGGGCGCCGACGGGCACGCCGTGGACCACGTCCCCTTCCTCGAGCTCGTGCCCGAGGACGGGGACTCCCTGCGCGAGGCCGTCGACGAGCTCGCCGCGGGCCGCTTCGCCTGGCTCGTGCTCACGAGCGCCGTCGCGGTCGACGCCCTGAGCCGGCTCGGCACGGCGGACACGTCGAACGCGGGACGCCTCGTCGTGCCGGTCACCACGCGCACGGCTGTCGTCGGCCCGGGCACGGCCGCCGCC